>NZ_AP026866.1:4298725-4648088 GCF_042849255.1 Oceaniferula spumae | reverse complement strand
GGGGGGTGTCAAAAAAATAAGTGGATAGATTAAGTAGCGGAGCAGGTCACTTACCGCGGGGGGCGTCTGAGCGTCGTCAGGCAGCGAGTAACGGTCACATCAAAGTTCCTCAGAGGGCTTAGGGCAAAACTTTTTAACATCTTCACATCTCCCGACAGATAAACCCCTGTTTCCACAATGGTTCCACACGAACTTTTTTAAAAACTTGACTCAAAATTTAGTAAGGAATTCCAAAACATCGCTGTGAACCGACCATCTAACACCGAGTAATATTGGCTCTATCACGAAAAACACGGAGGCCGTTCAGCCCCCGTGGATTGGTGGATTGCAGGGATTGCGCCCCACAATTCAGCCCTCTAACAAAACAGGAAGCCGTTAACTCGTTGTTTCAGAACACCTCCTCTAATTCACTTTCTTTTTACCGGGAATCACCATGCCACAAACTAGCGTCAGGAGAGTAGTGATTGGCCAGGCCCACCCAAAATAGTAGACAGGTTTCAATCCGTATTTGATCGATCCATCCGCCAAAACAGTCTCTGTTAGATCGTATGTAGGGAGGCTGGCCAAGGTCTCTGCCAACCACTGCCAATTACCCACGATCAACACCCACACATCGTTCCGAATGAGCAGCACTAACAGGAAGGAAATTGTGACACCAACAATGAGTCCTCGTGCACTGGCTCGACCTGTCATTGATGCCAAGAATAAACCTAACAGAGGACCCATCGTGTAAGCGGTCATTCCAAACGCCAATGGCAGTACAGCCACCCCCTCGCTCACCTTGACTAACAGCAGTGTGAAGAGAGTTAAACCGACTCCCCACATCACCACGAGCCATCGGGATTTTACAACGAGATTCAGACGGTCAAGTTCCTCGTCAGTTTTCGACTCCGGGTGATACATCAGAGAGAGCGTCGTCTGACTTAAAGCCGCCAAAATAGAGTCCAGGCTGGAAATTGCGGCAGCAAAGACCCCAGCCAAGATCAGACCACTCAATCCAACGGGTAAGACCGTGACGATCCACATGGGAAAGACGTTATCCGGTTTGTCCGGTTTCGCCACGTTGGACACACCATCGGGGTCCAACACAACCCGACTCTGCCCGTCCGCGGATTTTTCAGTCGCCCCTTTCCGTTCGATACGCGGAGCCGCAGCCATTTTTTCGGTAGCGATCGCCAGCTTCTCGCTCGTTTCCATCTGAGCCGCAGAAACAATCCGTCCATCGGGTGCCTGTTTCTCGATTTTCATCACCACAGCTCCCTCTGCTGGAGTGAATGGATTTTTGTCATAATGCACCACCAGCCCAGCTCCCACGAGGAGCATTAGCAGTGTCAGAGCCTGGCCAACAGAACTCCAGACCAGAGCCTTCTGTGCGTCCTTTTGGTTTTTACAACAGAACATCCGCTGGGCATTCAGCTGATCTACTCCGAAGGCGGTCATATTCTGGAATGGCACCGCCAGAATAGCGACCCAAAGAGTGAATTGTAGGTTAGCAGTGAAGCCCCATCGGTCGTCCCAAGTGATGGTTCTCCCCAGATTGTTCGCTGTTTCCCAATATTCCCCCCATCCTCCATTCAGGCCGCTGACGATATAGAACAGAGCCAAGAGTCCGCCAAATGTGAACAATCCAAACTGCATCACATCCGTCCAAATCACCGTGCGCATGCCGCCCATCAGGGTCCAGCCGATCGCGAACAAACCGATAATGATAATACAAATCCAGATCGGTAAACCTGTCACCACCTGAAGAGGAATGGCTGCTACAAAAACCCGGACACTTTGGCCCAATATACTTCCAATAGTGAAAACGACGGTCGCAAGTGTCTTCACCGTGCTCCCCAAACGCCGGCCCATGTAGTCATACGGACTGTAGATTTCCTGTTCGTAAAAAACGGGCACAAAATATTTGGCCACAATGACCCGCCCCATCACAGATCCGAGCCCCCATATTAAGTAAGTGAAATTTCCGTGCAGCGCAAAGAGCCCCCCAGCGACACCGATGAATGTCACACCACTAATCTCGGTGGCTATGATCGAGCCGCAGACTGCGGGCCAAGGTAACGAACGTCCACCCAGAAAGAAGTCGCGAATGGTCCCTTGCTTCCCTCGCATGGCATGGCCAACGACAGTTGTTAAAATCAAGTAACCAATGATGACCGCCCAGTCCCAGTATGTAAAAAATTCGTGAACCTGCTTCTCCATGGGCGCGGAGGCTAGCAGAGCCGTGGGGCTGTTCAATCTACAAACTAAAAACTTCAAACTATTTCCAAAAGAGTCTTGTCGTTTAGAGTCGGTCGTTCATAACTCACTTCCAGATTTGAGCAACGTGGCTACCTCTGGAAAACATCGTATTCTTGGCATCATCCCAGCTCGCTGGGCCTCGACCCGTTTCCCCGGAAAGCCGCTTCATGCGATCGCAGGAAAACCTTTGGTTCAGCATGTTTGGGAAAGGTGCCAGCGGTGCAAAGTTCTAGATGATGTGGTCATTGCTACCGACGACTCACGCATCGAGAAAGCCTGCATCGAATTTGGTGCCAAAGTCGTGATGACCTCGGCCGATCATCCGACAGGAACGGACCGCATCGCCGAAGCCGCCTCCGCGTTACCCGATGTAACCCACGTCATCAATATACAGGGTGACGAACCTTTGATCGATCCTGAGTTAATCGACCAATTAGGCGAAGCTCTTCTAGCCGACTCAGGAATTTCCATTGCCACCGCAGCCAACCCTCTTACCGACGACGCTCTGGTGTCCGACCCTAACGTGGTCAAGGTGGTGCTCGCCCTCAACGGAGACGCTCTGTATTTCTCCCGCAGCCCCCTGCCCTACCGCCGTTCAGAAAGCCCAGAGCTTCAGCTATATCGACACAAAGGAATTTACGCTTATCGTCGAGATTTCTTGGAAAAATTCGTCACTTGGGCTCCTTCGCCACTCGAACTTGCCGAGTCGCTTGAACAACTTCGAGCCCTGGAAAATGGGGCCCGCATTAAAGTCCTTATCACCAGCGACGAGTCACCCGGCGTTGATACCCTCGAACAAGCCCAACAGATCGAAGCCCTCCTCCGGTAGTCCATCATTCAAAAATTCACCATCCTACATTCCATGCCACAGCCCACTAAATATATTTTCGTCACCGGAGGCGTCGTTTCCTCACTCGGAAAAGGACTCGCCGCAGCCTCGCTGGGCACACTGCTCGAACACCGGGGGCTTTCTGTCATCCTACAGAAATTCGACCCCTACCTGAATGTCGACCCAGGCACCATGTCACCCTTTCAGCACGGTGAGGTTTACGTGCTCGATGACGGCGCCGAGACCGACCTCGATCTAGGCCACTACGAACGCTTCACGAACTGCACTCTGACCCGATTCAATAACCTCACTTCTGGCCAAGTCTTTGAAAATGTCATCCGCAAGGAACGCCGAGGTGAATATCTTGGAAAAACCGTGCAGTTCATTCCCCACTGCACCGATGAGATCAAAGCTCGTATCAATGATGTCACCCTTCGCTCAGACGCAGATGTGATCATCACTGAAATTGGTGGCACCGTCGGAGATATCGAAGGGCACCTTTTCCTAGAGGCGCTTCGTCAGTTCTCTCTCGAAGTCGGTCGCGATAATGTCTGTTTCATCCACGTGACGCTGCTGCCTCGCATCCGTGCTGCTGGCGAAATCAAAACCAAACCGACCCAACAATCGGTAGCCAAACTCCGTGAGATTGGAATTCAACCAGACATCGTCGTTTGCCGCACCGAACATGACCTTGACGAGGACAACCGCCGGAAAATCGCCATGTTCTGTAACGTCGAAGCGAAGAATGTAGTCGCCTTCCGCGATGTCGACCACACCATCTACGAGTGCCCACTCGACTTGCGCCGCGATAAGCTCGATCGCTTGGTCACGGACAAACTCGGTATCGAATCCGAAACTCCCGACCTCAAGGAGTGGCGCGCCTTTGTCGATCGCATCATCAATCCCACCCATGAGGTCAATATTGCTGTGGTTGGCAAATACATTGAGCTTCAGGACGCCTACAAATCTATCTACGAATCCCTCACTCACGCCGGAGCTAGCCACGATACCCGCGTGACCATCACCCGCGTAGAGGCCGAGGCGATTGAGAACGAGGGCGCTGTTCAGCACCTATCAGGCATGCACGGAATTCTTATTCCTGGAGGATTTGGGGACCGGGGAACTGAGGGCAAGATTCTCACCGCCAAATTCGCTCGCGAGAACAAGATCCCTTACTTTGGCATCTGCCTGGGAATGCAAATCGCCACCATCGAATTTGCCCGCAACGTCTGTGGTCTGGCCTCGGCCAATTCCACCGAATTTGATAAAGACACTGAGCACCCTGTAATTTGCCTTCAAGAAGAACAACAAGGCGTCGAAGATCTTGGAGCAACCATGAGACTCGGAGCCAGCGACTCCATCGTCTACCCCGGCACCAAAGCCGCCGAACTCTACGGTAGCGAATCGATCAGCGAACGCCACCGTCACCGTTACGAGTTTAATCCCGCTTACCGTGAACAAATTGAAAATGCGGGACTGAAAATCAGCTCGGTATCTGCTGACCAAGGCTTGGTGGAAATCGTCGAGATTCCCAATCATCCTTTCTACATCGGAGCTCAGTTTCACCCCGAGTTCCAATCCAAACCGAATCACCCTCACCCACTATTCTCAGGCTTCGTAGCCGCCGCTCTCAGCCAGAAAGCCTGATGTCTAACAGCATAGCATCCACTCGCAGCCCCTGTTGAGAATACACATCTCAGTCAACCAGCTACCTCTTCAAAAAATGAACATCGAATCCCGCATCCAAGAACTCGGCCATGCGCTGCCAGAAGCCCCAGCCCCCGCAGGCTCCTATGTGAACTGCGTCCGCTCAGGCAATCTTCTCTTTCTCGCCGGTGGCATCCCACCGCTCGATGATGAAACCTACAAAGGTAAAGTCCCCACCGACACTTCATTGGAAACAGCCCAAGAAGCAGCCAGACTAATCACCCTGAACCGTCTCGCGGTCGTCAAAGCCGAGATCGGAGATCTGGATAAAGTCACCCGCATTGTGAATGTCGGCGGCTTTGTGAACTCGGAACCGGACTTCTATCAGCACCCCGCCGTGATCAATGGATGCTCTGATCTGTTAGTCGAGATTTTCGGAGACAAAGGAGTGCATTCCCGCACCGCCATGGGCGCCGCCGCCCTTCCTCTGAATGTGTCCGTTGAGATCAATATGATCGTGGAAGTCGAATAACCGAAAACTCCGATGCTCCAGCAGCCCCCACCAGCATATCCCAACGTCGCCCCCGGGCGGACATCGGGCTTGGCGATCGCTAGCCTCGTCTGTGGCATCGCCTCTTTCGTGCCTATCTTTATTGGCAGTCTCGCGGCCATCATCTGTGGCCACATGGCCTTGTCTCAGATCAAGAAATCGGGACAACAACTAACGGGCAAAGGCATGGCCATTGCTGGCATGATTTTAGGTTATCTAACCTTCGCCATCTGCCTTATTGCCATGGCCGCAGCTATCGCGACGCCTGTAGTTATGAAGCAAAAACAGAAAGCGGAGAGTATAGACGAAATGAACCGTGCCAAAATACTCCACACTCATCTGTTAGCCTACGAGAAGGAGCATGGAAAATTTCCACCGACGCTGGGCACACTAGTTGATGAAGGGTACATCACATCACTGGATGATCTCCTGACTGCTGAGGGCGAAGGCTGGTATTACTACTATGGGCAGGACTCAAAAGCTGATCCGGATAATATTCTGCTCTTTGCGCCTAAATCAGGCGTCGCACTACACATCAGCGGCGAAACCAAATGGCACAAAGGTTACTCCGATCATATGCATGCTCTCTCCAGCATGAAAAACTACGACCGGACCCAAGAATAGCCGGCAAATATCAGCTCACGATCCACATCAAGCGTAGGGTCAGCAGCCCGAGTGTGATGTAGAAAATCCACTGGCTAATGCGCAGCCGTTTCTTTTCGTCATGGGCCATTTGAACCATGGCCACGAGCAGATTGTAGAACAGGAAGCCCAGCACCAGAAAAGAAGCACATACAGCGACATAGAAGCTGATGTGAGTGGAAAACCCACCCATCACAATAAGCACCGGCCACATGATGTAGCTGGCTATGAGATGCTGATGAATCTCCCTGCTCAGAGGTTTGACGCCGCATACTCCCAGAGAGGGGCGGCGTTTTTTCATCATGTTTTGCATTGGTTCCGTCTTATCTCATCAGGTTGTTGAGAGGACACTAGCTCGCATTGGAATTCCAATCAGTTACAATAGACTGCTGATTTTCCACTCACTTCGCTACTTGCAAGAAAGTGACCGTGGATTAAGTATGTACTGTCTATCGCAGACTCGTCTTATGTTGGCAAAACATCGATCCAAATAAACGAAATCTACATTACTAATATGAAAACTACTATTCCCATCACTGCACTGGCCGCCTTTGGCCTGGCGATACTTCCAGTATCCGCCGATGATGCAGCCACCGCAGTCAAGCCCGCCTCTGAGCAGGCAGCAGCCGTAAAAAAAATCCCCGTCTACGTCCTCATGGTGAGCGGCAAGGGCTGAGGAATTGCTACGAGAGCCAGTTCGGCACTCAAAGAACTCGACGGCGTTAAAGACGTCCTCATTTCCGGGCTACGCGCCACCGTTCTCATGGAAGACGGCAAGGAACTTGATAAAAAGAAATCTACTAAAGCCATCGTCGACAAAGGACTCCAACTCAACTCCTATGAAAAAACCGACGTGACCATTCCAGACTCAGCTTACAACTTGAAAGTAAGCGGCACAGGATGAGCGGACACCAACGAAAAAGCCCGTGTGGCTTTGGAAAAAATCGATGGTCTCACTGCTGCTTACGTCAACGCTGGCATTCAACTGCACTACTCCGCTGAAGGCAGCTTCGACAAAGACAAGGTCGCCGAAATATTGAAACCCTTTAAGATGGCTATCAAGGAAGCCAATAAAGCTGACAAACTCCCCTTCTAAACTGACCGACTAACAATACTGAAAATCAGATATAGTCCGCGATAGATCACCCGAACCGCCCTTCGTCCATCATGACGTCGGGCGGTTTACTTTTTATGAACTGTTAGTAAAAACGGTGTGCTGGCTCGAGAGCCTTCTCGCACGTAGTGCTGCACATTGAATTTTTCTACCGGCAACGCTGACACCCATTTTTTGACCGCAGCGGCTTCTGTATCGCCACCCGCATGCCCAGGATAACACATGATGGTGAGTAGGCCGCCACTTTTGAGCAACTCGACTGATTGCTCTAACGCGCGTAGAGAACTATCAGTCTTAGTGATCAGCGACTTGTCTGCTCCGGGTAAATACCCAAGGTTGAACATGATCGCCGCAACTTCGTCCGCAACAACCTCTCGCATTTCATCATGTGACCTAACATGAAGCTGCACACCCTCAGCAGGAATACCCGCTTCGAGAAGTCGTACCCGGGCAGAGTCGATAGCCTCTTGCTGAATATCAAATCCGATGACTTTACCGTCCGAGCCTACAATAGTGGCTAAAAACAAGGTGTCATGCCCATTGCCAACTGTGGCATCCACGACAAGATCTCCAAGCCTAACGACCTCGGTCACTAATTGATGTGCCGTATGAATTAGGCTCCCAGTAATCTGGTTTTGAGATTTCTGTTGGGCAGGAATGACGAGCTCCGCATCGATCTCAGCCTCACCGGTCAATACCTCAGCGAAGTGTGCTGCCACAGCCGGAGCCATCAGCGAGCCTTTGGAACCGAGGCCGTTGAAAAAACCTAGTTGCTTATAGTCAGAATGAAAACCGATCACCGGTCGACTGTTCCGAATGATCGGACGGACTCCGGCTTCGTGCCCAACCACTTCCTTCGGCAGATCACACCAGGTCTCTAATTTTGATAGCACCTCGGCTCGACCTTTTTCGGTCGGTTCGGAATCGAGCTGATTCCAGTCATAGGTAGCACCGGCTTTCCAAGACCCATCATTCCGCGGAGCAATCCAGCCGTTAGCATGGTAGCGGGTATCCTCAGACAGACCTTCTATTTTTAACGTCAGAATTTCGCCTTTGGCACTGCGATGTGGAATATCGCCAAACCATCCTCCCTGCCCAAGCCCGTAGGCGCCTTGGCAGAGGATGATTTTTTTCGCGACCACATCTTTCCAGCGAACTTCTTCGTCGGAGAACTGCACATCTGCTTCATTAAAATCGTCTTCACGCCAAGAATCATTTTCCGTCAAGCGAGACCTAACCACATCCAAAAACTTCCGAGTATCCAGCCAAGCCCCCTCATGCATGGCAATAGCTCCATGCTCTGATTTCAACGGGCACTGGCTCAAGTCGGCATCATTACCCCATCGCTGGTGTGCTTCAGCTTTACTCAGCCATTTGATCCGCTCTTTTTCAGAGCCTAACAGCCTGATAACATCCGTGGCATGGTAGAGCTGTTCACCAGATTCATTTTCGAGCTGTCGATAAAATCTCTCCGCCGCCGGAAGGTATCTTTCCTGCCGCCATGCCGGATTCAGCCCCTTGCCAGTGAGCGGCGTCACCAGCCCCGCCGCCACGCGTGACGAAGATCCGGCGTCCTGCCGATCGACCACCAAAAGCCGCTGACCACGCTTGAGCAGTTCCACTGCCAGAGTGCTGCCAGCCAAACCCTGACCGATAATCAGAAAATCGACGTCCATCACGTCTCAATTTTCAAACTTACTTCTCTGCCAAAGCCTCTTGGATGCCCTTGTTAGGATCTTCCCAATTTGCGTTATGCCCCTTGGCGTAGTTGAAAAGGTCGCGGTGCATGTATTCGTAGTATGCTTCCTTCTGCTCTGCGTTCAGGCGATGCCAGATGCAGACGTTGAATGCGCGAGTGACCTTCTGCATCATCTTGAGCGTTAGACGGCGGCCTTTGCGGGCCTTTTGCACCTGCTTGTGCGTCAGCTGCTCGGTAGAAACCTCGACCATGTCGTGATTATCCATGCCCCACTCCACCATCATCCGATCAAGTGGCTGCGGTCCGAGGTCGCGCTCGTCTTGGTTGTGTTCGTTCTCGCTCATGCGCATGATGTATCTTAAAATTTAGAATTTGGAATTTAGAATTTAGAATTTACATTGATTTCATGCCCAACAAGCAAGACATGCTCGATCTCTACTTCATGGACTCGCGCTACAAGCTCATCGATATCGCAGCTTTCCTAGACCGCGTCGACCGAAGTGAAGGAGAGACCGATTTCCGCCACGATGGATTCCTGAAAGCCCTCGAAGCAATGCTAGAGCCAGGCGACATGCCTCGCGCGCAAGCCGTTCTTGAAGCCCTTTCGGATCACTCCGAAGAACCGCTAGCTAAAGCAACGATTCAAGGGGCTTTTGGCGCTGTGGGGAAAGAGTAGTCAGTTATAGGTAGGCAGTAGTCGGTGTCTCGTATTCACATTTGATCATTATGGGAAAGTTTGCAGCATCAGCGAAGGAGCTTGAGGTTTACAAAATGGCCTACGGCCTTTCGATGGAACTGTTTGAATTGAGCAAGAAATTCCCTGCGGAAGAAAAATACGCACTGACCAGCCAGATAAGACGTTCGTCGAGATCCGTGTGTGCCAATCTCCGAGAAGCTTGGGCAAAACGGCGCTACCAAGCACACTTCATTAGTAAACTCACCGATTGCGACGGAGAGAATCAAGAAACTGATACCCACATGGACTTTGCTCGTGATTGCCAGTACATTGACCCCTCAACCATTCAGCGACTCCAAGACATTAATCAACAAATCGGCCGAATGCTCGGAAAAATGATCACCAATCCCAAACCATGGATCACCGCGTAAGCGACTGCATACTGCCTACTTATAACTTACTACTGTAATGAAATACATCGAACCACACGCTCACATGGTGAGCCGGACGACCGACGACTACCAGGCCATGGCCATGGCTGGCTGTGAAGTTATTTGCGAACCGGCGTTCTGGGCTGGATTTGACCGCTCCTCGCCTCAGGGCTTTTACGATTACTACTGTCAGTTGACGGAGTATGAACCTGCCAGAGCGAAGAAGTTTGGAATCGATCACTACTGCTGGCTTTGCATCAACCCGAAGGAGGCTGAAGACGCTGGGTTTGCCCGTGAGGTGATGGCGATTATTCCGGATTTTCTCGATCGCTCGACGGTGCTCGGCATCGGTGAGATCGGGCTGAACAAAAATACCGTCAGCGAGCTGGCGATTTTTGAGGAGCATGTGGAGATCGCTAAAAAATACGACCTCCCTATCCTGATTCACACGCCACACTTAGAAGACAAACTCAAAGGCACCAAGCTGATTTTGGACGCCTTGAAAAATGCCCAGGTCGATCCTGGCAAGGTCATCATTGACCACGTCGAAGAGCACACAGCCGGTCTGGTGTTAGACGCTGGCTTCTGGGCTGGCATGACGCTCTACCCTGAGTCGAAATGCACCCCACCCCGCGCCATCGATATCCTCGAGAACTTCGGCATGGAAAACATCTGGATGAACTCGGCCTGCGACTGGGGTATTTCCGATCCTCTGGCTGTGGCCAAGTGCGCCATCGAGATGAAACGCCGCCAGCACAGTGCGGAGGTCATCAACAAGGTGGTGTATGACAATCCGGTAAAATTCCTCAGTCAGTCTAAAAACTTCAAAGTGTAGCCATGGATCTGGATCAACTCGAGGAACTCAAATCGTCGCTTCGCAAACTCTCACACAGCGAGCAGGATCACATCGCAAGCTTTCTGCTGATGGAGCGGATGAAGCGTAATAAGCTGGTGATGCCCGCCATTCACCAACGCATCGAAGACGCGGATCCGGAAAACTGGCCTACCTGGGAGAAAACCAAGGAGAAACTAAGTGACTGATCTGTCTGGTAGGGCAGATTGGCCTCAATCTGCCGGATCGAAGTCATTCAACTACCCAACCCCTTAAGGGCTCCGACTCATTAGACGGCATTTCCAACGATTGATTCTGTAGCCCGGCGGCATGAGCCATGCCGCCCTACCATCACCCAACCATGAACACTCTCGTCTACCTCCACAGCCATGCTGCTGATCACCTGCATGGGCTTGGAAATCCGCAGCCGGTGATCGCGTTCATCGATCAGCTGGAGCGCAACCCTGAAACGGTTGGCGATTACCGCCAGCCTGATCCCCGTGGCCGCATGATCGAGGTCAAAGTTATCGGTCGGCAGGCCGTGCTCTTTTTTAAAGACCCGTTTGCAGGATTGGTCAAGATTCTCGAGATCCGCAACGTAGAGGCCATCTAAGCTTTAAACTCACATATCAGTTTTGAAATTCCACAACGCTCACCTTGCCTACTGCACAAACATCCATCCGGCCGAAAGCTGGGAGGAAACCCTACACGCTCTCAAGACCCACACACTCGCCGTACGCGACAAAGTCCTGACACCCGACTCTCCAAGCGGCTACGCCATCGGGCTGCGTCTATCCGCCCGTGCCGCCAGTGAGCTGCTAGAGGAATCTAACTTATCTGATTTCAAGGCATGGTTAGAAAAAGAGAACTGCTACGTTTTCACCATCAACGGATTCCCCTACGGCGATTTCCACGGCACTCGGGTGAAGGAAAAAGTATTCCAGCCAGACTGGACCACGGATGAGCGTCTGGACTACACCATTCAGCTTTTCGAAATCATCGCGCAGCTGGTGCCAAAGGGCATCGATGGCTCAGTTTCCACTCTGCCAGGGTCACACAAAACTTTCCATGCTGATGAAGCGGCCATCTTCACAAACCTTGAGCGTTGTGCGGTGAAAATTGAGGAGCTTTCCCAACAATATGATCGTGATCTCCACCTTGGCCTGGAGCCGGAGCCGCTGGGACACTTTGAGAACACCGAGGAGTCGCTGGCATTTTTCGATCGCTTCCTCGCGACCGTGGATGATCCGGAGATGGTCAAACGCCGCATCGGTATCAACTACGACACCTGTCACTTTGCTCTGGAGTTTGATGATTGTAAAAAGTCACTCGATGCTCTGATCAATGCCGGACTGAGAATTTCCAAGGTTCACCTCTCCAGTGCTCTCGAATTTGATCCTCAATCAGATGAAGCCATGGAATCCATCCGCAACTTCGATGAACCTACCTATTTTCATCAGGTCATTTTGTTAGATAACAATAGAGGGCTGACCAGACACCCGGACTTGCCTGATTTTTTTGCTGATTTGGAACAATCGAACTCCTCCCACCCGGACGCCATCGCCGGAAGAATCCACTTTCACATCCCTCTCTACTCGGAGCCCGAAGCGCCCTTGAAATCAACTCAAGACCATGCCGTCGACGCGTTGAAATACTTGGCCGAAAACCCTAACTTCTGCAGCCATTTCGAAATTGAAACTTACACTTGGGGTGTGCTTCCGGATGATCTGCAAATCCCCATCGAAGACCAGATCGCTCTTGAATATGAGTGGGTATCTAATCAGTAAAGTGTGCTTCTAACGAATCCCCCTTTTTTGCCGTGACGATCTGATCGAGATCACGCAGGTTGGTCAGGTTATGAAAATCAAACGAGCTGGCTTCATCGCCTTTCCGGCATCGGACTTCGAGAAATCTGTCGCGTTCTACCGTGATTTGTTAGAATTACCGATGGTAGCTCAGGGTGAAGACCCGTTTTCTCGCTACGCACATTTCGACTGTAAAGGCTTCGGTGTCCGAGTTTATGAATGGACCAAGCCGTTCAACCGAGCGCACACGGGTTTGCAAATGCTCGTCGATGACGTCGACAGTCTGCATCGTGAACTGCGTGAACACGGCGTAAAATTCAGCGGCGATATCCGCGATGAACCTTGGGGAGGTCGCGTGGTTACCGTCAGTGATCCAGACGGCAATCTCTTTGATCTGCTGAATGCAGACTTTGAAGACAGGTTGCAGAGCTGATCAGTGGCCAAGTCGGGCCACTCACCTTAATAGACGTCGCGGCAGTAGCGTTTGTCTTTGCGCAGTTCCTTGATGTAATCGAGGGCTTGCAGCTCGCTCATGTCACCTTGTTCCTGGGCGATCTCAATGAGGGCGGCGTCGACGTCTTTGGCCATGCGTGATGCGTCACCACAGACGTAGAAGCTGGCACCGGACTGAAGCCAGTTCCAGAGTTCCTCGGCATTTTCCTTCATGCGGGTTTGCACGTAGATTTTTTCCTTCTGGTCGCGAGAGAACGCGGTGTCCAGTCGGGTCAGTGTGCCATTTTCCTGCATCGCTTTCAGCTCCTCTTCGTAGAGGAAGTCAGAGCTGACATGCTGATCGCCAAACAGCAGCCAGTTACGGCCTTTGGCTCCTGTCGCTTGGCGCTCTTCGAGGAAGGCGCGGAAAGGAGCGATACCTGTTCCCGGGCCCACCATGATGACATCGGTGTCGGTATTTTCAGGAAGACGGAAAGCTTTGTTGGTGTGGACAAAAACACCAGGCTTGAGCCCTTCTGAACGGTCTGAAAGGAAGGTGGAGCAAACACCACCACGATCGCGGTAGTGGCTGTGGTAGCGCACGATGGCAACTGTCAGATGAACTTCGCCAGGGTGGGCTTTCGGGCTCGAGGCAATGGAGTAGAGACGCGGCTGGAGTTTCTTCAGCACGGACACAAAGTCCTCGCCGTCAGAAAAGTCAGCCGGGTGGTCCAGAACCAAATCGATGAGTTCACGGCCCCAGATAAAGTCGTCAATGGCGGCCTTGTCATCTGACTCGATGATGGCGCGCAACATCGGCGATCCGGAGCGCTTCTGCCAAGCCACCAAAAATGCCTTGGTCAGCTTACGGATATCGTAGTGCGCGATGAGTGCGTCTCGCAGAGGTGCTTCACCTCCGCCAGGAAGCGGCACTTCGTCCTTGGTGTTGAATGGAAGCCCCGCGAGGATTTCGTCAACCAGTTCGGGTGGGTTTAGTGCCATGACGCCAAGCGCATCACCGGCCTCATACTCGAGTTCTGAACCATCCAGAGAAAGCTCGATGTGGTTGGTCTGCTTCGCCGAACCGGGTCCGTTGAGATTGTAATTCTTGAGGATTTCCGAGGGGAAAGGATTCTTTTTGCCGTATCCCTGCGGTCCTTCATCTTCTGAAGAATCGGTGGCCACGGATTCGGTGCCAAGTGATGCGAGTACACCGGAACGCCAAAGCGCGTAGTTGTCATCAAAATCGACGTCACAGTCGATACGATCATGGATTTTCTCAGCACCAAGAGCTGCCAGACGTTCGTCAAATTCGATACCGCAAATACAGAAATCCGGGTAATCGGTGTCGCCAAGCGCGAGCACGGAGTATTTCAGACCTTCAAGCTTAGGGGCAGCATCGCTCATCAGCCATGCATGCAAGTCCATGGCGTTATCCGGTGGATCACCGTCACCGTAAGTACTTGTGATGATCAGTAGATGCTCCTCAGATGCCAGCTTCGTTTTATCATAAGCCGCCATATCGACGACGTCCGGGGTGAACCCGACCTTGGCCAGTGACTTGCCGGTTTTTTTAGCGAGGTTCTCCGCGTTGCCTGTCTGGGAGCCCCAGAGAATCGTGATCTTCCGGCCTTGAGCAGGCTGGGCATCGGCGAGCTTCTTCGCGAGAAAGTCATTCAGCCACTGACGTTGTTCGTCAGTGAATGGTGCGTCATCGGGTAATGTAAGGTCGATGTTCATGAAAAAATGTCAGATGGGCCGCTTGTGGATGAAAAAAGCGCGCATTTCCCTGCCAAAGGTTGGCGAGAGGGAAATACGCGCTCAACTAGGCGTTTACAAGATTGTTTTGTGATCTATGACGCTGTTTTTTCAACTAAAACGCCTGTTTTCGCGTCGACCTGACTCTATCAGAGCCTGATTTCCGGTGAAATCTGGCGAGTTATGGTAATTTGAGTTCGGTCTTCTCAGACATCGTCATCGGTCCTTCAACCGTCATTTTTCCAGCCCCTTGATTGATCGTGCCGTTCATGGTGACGGTTCCCTCCATCTCGTTTTCAAGGTCTACGAGGTGCTCGAGTGAGCGGTGAATGCGGAATTTGCCTTTGACCTTCATGACCATGTCTCCCTCGCCGGTGGGTGAGGTCAGATCGACGTCGGCCACTAACACAGCGCATTTCTGGTCTTTGAATGTTTCCACACCCTCAAAGGTCACCTTGAAGGTGCCGCTCAGTTTCTGCCCGTCATCACCGAAGGAAGTGATTTTTGAGGTATCCGCGTCCCAGCTGTCGCCTACTTTGCGACGTTCAGTGCCGTAAATATGTTTGGAGTCACCGTCGCCGTTGATTTTCTTGGCAATTTTCTCGATTTTCTCCTGTTGTTTTTCGGTGGCTTCGCCGCCATCGAGTTTTCCAGTCCATACGCCATCAGTTTTGGTGAAAACCACGGTCTTCTCGTGAAGTTCATCCAGTTCCTTGGGTTGGTTTTGCTGTTGGCCCATCATCACCATGGAACCTTCAGAAGCGCTTTTCTCGACTTTCATGGTGATCTTGTCATCAGAGTCGACAGTGTAGACGCTCACTTTTTCGCCAACACGAGTCATGCTGCCGTCCATTTTCTGGCCCTGCATTTCCATGGTCAACTTGCAGTCCTTCATGGTCATGACCTCGGTTTCCGTGCGGACCGTTCCCACAGGAAGGGTCTTCGAGCTGTCAAAGAGTAGATAGCCCGCAACCTCTGGATCAACTGCGGCTGTTGATTTGCCCTTTTCGGACTCTGCTGAGGAGCCGGTATTGCTCGTGGTTGATTCTTTACATGATGCGAGCACAAACAGCCCGCCAAACGCAACAAGCGCGATAGATGATTTCATTTTCATAACGGCTGTGAGACTGAGTCAAGGTAGACACATGGGCAATACAAAACGCGTGAAGATTAAAACAAACCTGCGCTCGGATGAGAGCCTAACCGGACGATTGGTTGATCGCATAACGGATAGCTAACAAACGGACACCGGCCGTGAAGATCACCGTGATGGGTATACTAACGGCTTTCCCCACTCCCCAGTGCTCCAATCCAAGCATCAGCAATGCTCCCGCCAAGGCTGCGGTGGCGTATATCTCCTTCCGGAAAATCAGTGGAACCTCGGTGCGCAGGACATCGCGAATTACTCCACCAAATGTGGCGGTGATCACTCCCATCCCCGCAGCCGCCCACCAACTCAGACCATGCTGAACGGCGACATCCGTCCCGATACAGACAAAAATCCCAAGACCAAAGGCATCCATCACAGATACCTCACGATTGAATTTTTCCCAGAATACTGGAAACAGAGTGGCGCACGGGGTGGCTATCGCAGCAAGAATGACATAGGCTGGATCAATAAAAATCGGAGGCGGCACCGTGCCCATCATCACCGAACGCAATGTTCCCCCGCCGGTGCCGGTAACCAGGGCCAGGACAAAAACGCCCCAGAAATCCATGCCTTTCTGACGCCCAGCCAGTGCTCCTGAAACACAGAAGAAAAAGGTGCCGATGATGTCCCAGTAATATAACATGGCGATGGATTACCTATCGCCAGACTACTAGCAGGCGACAGTCGACAACTATAATTTACCGCGACGATTCGTCACGACTGCACGCAAGACAGCCATCGGCAGCAAGGAAATCCCCGCTGCGAGCAAGGCTACTTTCCAGCCAGGATAGATGCGGGCTTGATCGGCATGCAGAGCCCGGATCGAGTCCGACACTACTTTTTCGGCCGTTACGTAAAAACCCTCACGCGATGGCAAACTTTCACGTTGGATGTCGCGCATGGCCACTTTCCCAAAGTTGGTGTGTACCGGACCAGGACAAACTGCGAGCACTGGGATATTGAACTCACGAAGCTCCAGACGAAGGGCTTCTGAGAAGCTACTGACGTATGCCTTGGTAGCCGCGTAGACCGCAAAATCAGGCATCGGCAGCTTACTGGCTAAGGAGCTAACATTGACAATAGCCCCCTCGCCACGGGCAATCATGCCTGGAAGAAAGCTATGGCAAAGATGCGTCAGAGCTGTGATGTTGACCTGGAGCATGGAATCCAGCTTCGACCAATCGGCATTGGCAAAATCGCCATAGTCACCCATTCCAGCATTGTTGACTAACAAATCAGGTTTGAGAGCTAGTTCCTCACATCGTTCCACCAAGACGGTACGTTCCGCCTCCACGGTGAGATCCGATGTTAGGCAGCGAACTTCTGTGTCCGGTGAGGTAACACTAAGTTCGGCAGCCAGTTTTTCTAACAAATCACCTCGCCTAGCCACCAGCACCAGTGCATCGCACGATGGTGCCAACTGGCGGGCATACTCCTCACCGAGACCGGACGATGCGCCTGTCACCAGAGCGCAACGATATTTCCGGCCGGTTTGTTGAGAGGTGAAGCTGTTCACCGAATTGAGGGTTAGGCAGGCTGCTGCTCAGGCTTGTCAACTTTGACAATGCGGAGTGGCAAGCGCTGAATGAGCTCGTCATCGATGCTGATATCGATGGAGTAAAATCCTGCTTCAGCGAACTTCAGACCTTGAAGGTTGAGGACCAGGTTACGGGTCATGAATGGCACGTTGTCTGGCAGCTCGACAGGCATGTCGGCATCGATCGGCATTTTGTCGTCAAGAGACTTGCCATCGCCGTCGATGATGTTGACGGAGAACTTGTGCTGGCCGTTGTCCTCGGGAGTGATGCAGAGGCGAAGTGCCAAGCAGCACTGAGGATGAACTACAGGCAGAGCCTGGGCGGCGAGTGTGTCGAAAGTGCCGGAAAGCACCATTTTGCCGTTATAGTCGGCAGCGAAGTCACAGAGAGTAGCAATTTGGATATCCATAATTAATGAACCTTTGTTTGAAGGCGGGCCTTGTTTGCACCCAAACGGCTAGCGAGTCCAATCATAAAGACAGGAAATTCACGACCTTTGGCTATTTCTCCATCTCGTCCACCCTCTTCTGCAGATCTCGAACCTGGGTAATGAGCTTGGGCAATCTGGCGAGAGCCGCTTTTTTCTTCTGTTCCTCCTGAATGGGCCTCGCCGGCATTCCCATGTAAACGGTATCGCCTTTCATGTCTTTGGAAGCAACAGCCCTAGCAGTGAACACAGCACGGTCATGAATTTTCACATGCCCCACCGAGCCAGTCTGTGCGGCCATGGTGACATAATCCCCCATGTGGGTGCTACCAGCCAATCCACTCTGCGCCACAATCAGACAATGTTTACCAATCCTGACATTGTGGCCAATTTGAACCAGATTATCTAATTTGGTCCCTTCACCTACGACGGTTCTACCAAACCTGGCTCGGTCCACCGTGGAATTGGCACCGATGTCGACATGATCCTCCAAAACCACAATACCCACCTGATCGATTTTTTCATGTTTTCCGTCCACCAGCGCGTAGCCGTAGCCATCTGAACCAATCACCGCACCTGGCTGGAGCGTCACATGATTTCCAAGGACACATCGCTCACGCACCGTTGAGTTCGCGTGTAGCACACAGTTTTCACCGATGACAACATCCTCACAGACCACGACGCCGGCTCCGATCTCTGTGCTATCACCAATGCTGACGCCAGACTCAATAATAGCCCCCGCTTTGACGGAGACCTTATCAGGGTTCAAGCTAACACCCTCCGCCACAAAAGCAGCAGGGTGAATGCCGGGGACAAACTTACTGTGCGCGGTGACAAATTTCTTCACCACTTCGCCAAAAGCGTGCGAGGGGTTTTCAACCTCTATCAAAGTCGCCGACTCCGGCGGTGCCGGGTCTTCGGGAACACCGGGAGGGATTAAAATCACCCCAGCCTTTGTCTGTAGAAAGTCTTGGTAGTATTTTTCGTTGCCCAGAAAGGAAACGTCTTCGTGACCAGCTTCATCCAGAGCAGCCATGCCAGTAAGTTCAGTAGACTCACCCTGACGAACAATCCGTCCCGTGGTGAGTGAGACGAGGTCTTCCAATGTGAGTTTCATGAAAAATTAAATGTGGCAGTGGGTCTGCTAGAGAAGCGATCAGTTTCCTGACTCGTTCAGTCGTTTGATAATGACGGCGGTAATGTCCTGTGCCGAGTCCAAGTGAACAAACAAAGGCACGTTACGTGTAGTGTACCCCCCCATCTCGATCACCATATCGTATTTTTTCTCCAATGCGTAGACCTGCACGGCCTCTGTAATACGATCCAAAATCAATTTCGACTGACTGGACACCTCGCGATCATGCGCGCGTTTCGCCTTAGAGAAAAAGTCCCGACGGTTCTCTTCGAGAGCAAAGGCATCACGTCCGAGACTGACGAACTGTCGGTCAAGTTTTGCTTTTTCCTCAGCACTAACGGAATCCTTATCGGCATGATATTTCTGATGCATTTTACTACGCATCATCTGATACTCATTGATGACAGCCAGACGCTCGTTATTCTCCCGTTCGAGAGCTTCTCTGGCTTTTTCAAGTTTCTCCTTCGATTCTGTGGCATACTTCCACTTGTCGAAAATTTCGCGCACGTCAACCGTGGCGATTTTCAATTCAGCGGCCTGAAGGCGGGACACAGACGCGCCCAATAGCAGCATTGCCAGGCAAGAAAGAGCAGCCAATTTCATAGAGAAACGCATAACTTGAGTCTCGGGTATAAGCAAGCACAGAGGCTTACACCTAGCCGAGCAGATCTGAAACGGCATCGCGTTCGTCACGGAGCTCCTGAACGGAGGCTTCGACCTTGGCGGTTGAAAACTCGTCGAGTTTAACTCCGGGAACGATATCCCAGCGACCATCAGCATCCACTCGGATCGGCATGGAGGCAATCAGTCCGGCGTCAATGCCATAGGAGCCATCGGAACAGACTGCGACGCTGGTCCAGTCGCCCTCAGGTGTGGGTGTGGTCAGGCTACGGACTGTATCGACCACCCCATTGGCGGCCGAGGCAGCGGAGGATGCGCCACGGGCTGCGATGATGGCGGCGCCACGCTGCTGCACGGTAGAGATGAACTCGCCTTGAAGCCAATTGGTGTCGGAAATGACATCGGTGACAGGCTGGTTATTAATCTTGGCATTGGTGAAATCGGGATACTGGGTCGCGGAGTGATTGCCCCAGATGCACATATTGCTGACGTCGCGATTGTGAACCCCGGCCTTTTCAGCTAGCTGGGACTTGGCACGGTTTTCATCGAGACGAGTCATGGCGAAAAATCGGTCGTTTGGAACGCCTTCGGCATTGTTCATGGCAATCAGAGCATTGGTGTTGCATGGATTTCCTACGACCAGCACGCGAACATCGTCAGCGGCATTGGCAGCGATCGCTTGTCCTTGGCCGGTGAAAATTTTGCCATTGATGTTAAGCAGGTCAGCGCGCTCCATACCTGCTTTGCGCGGCACAGAACCGACTAGCAGTGCCCAGTTGGCACCTTTAAATCCTTCATTGAGATCGCTGGTAGCAACGACTTCGTTGAGCAGAGGAAATGCGCAATCGTCGAGTTCCATGATCACACCTTGCAGTGCCTTCATGCCAGGCTCGATCTCGATCAAACGAAGATTGACTGGCTGCTCAGGGCCAAACATGGAGCCGGATGCGATGCGGAAAAGGAGCGCGTAGCCGATCTGACCGGCTGCACCTGTAACTGAAACTGTGATAGGTGGATTCATGATAATAGATGGATGCCATTCACTAGCCATAGCCTGCGCCTGAGGTCAATCTGTTATCCCAAATCTACGCCGAGAAATCAGCTTTCTTCAAAGGACCGGCAGAATTCGACATCCCTATCGATCTGCGCTTTCAACTCGTCCAAGGAATCAAATTTCTTTTCATCGCGCACCCTTTGCAGAAAACGAACCTCCATGTCCTGTCCGTATAAGTCACCCGAATAACCTAACAGGTGAACCTCTAACATCCTTCGTTCCTCACCGTTTTCTACGGTCGGTCTCATTCCAAGGTTACCTGCTCCACGATGTATCGAGCCGTCTTTCAAAGCCACATCAACCGCCCAGACACCGTCGGATGGCAGCTGTTCATTATGTGCTCTGAGATTAGCTGTAGGAAAACCTAACTGCCGCCCCAGTTTCCGGCCTTCTACGACAGTTCCAAGCACAGTGTATTCACGCCCTAACATTGCTGCGGCGGCTGTCAGGTTTCCGTCACGAATAGCCTGACGAATGCGAGTGCTGCTCACTCGTTCTCCGTCCAGCATGATCGCACCCAGAGCCCTAACATCAATGCCGTTTTGCTGACCAAAACTGCGCAGAAGATTCACGTCTCCGCTACGTCTGTTGCCAAATTTCCAGTCCTCTCCCATCGCCAGAGTTCTCAGGTCCTCACAGGCATCATTCATATCATCGAGGAAACTTTGTGCATCCAGTTCAGCAAATTCCGGAGTGAAAGGAATGACGACCAGCAGATCCACACCGAGATCACTCAGCAGCTCTTTTTTATGCGTCAGGGATGCCAAGATCCGCTGCGGGGCTACTTGGGGTGCCAACACCCGAATGGGATGCGGATCAAAGGTGAGCACGCCCGCGATGCCGCCACCTGACTTTGCCGCATCCACGGCCGCACCGATCACTGCCTGATGTCCGATATGCACGCCATCGAATACGCCAAGAGCGAGGTGGAGTGGCCCGTTAACTGATCGTAATTCTTCCAGACTGTGGATCGTTTCCATGATGATGAACAAGGCAGTGGCGCCACTCCTCTGCGGCAGTCATCGCGCCATGTCTCAGGGAATGAAAGACAAAAAACACCCGGCGTCCGACTATGACGTCAGAGCACCGGGTGTGAAAATGAGTTAACTAGTATCTAACTGATCGAACTATGGCTTTTTCGCACAGCAGGCTTTAGTGCATCCTGTTGGACATGCTTTTTTCTTGGCACAACAAGCTTTGGTGCAACCAGGCTTGCATGTCTTGGCAGCGCAGCAGGCCTTTTTACATCCGACTGGACAGCTGGAGGCCGATTTTGTGGCACATGAGCTGAGAGCGAAAGCTGATACAGCAATGACGGACATGAGTGACAGGTTGTTGATTACTTTTTTCATACGTGTTGGTATATTATTGTTAGTTGATGGCTGAGTGATCGTCACCCTCCATGATTGAAGTGAGAATGACTTCACGGAAGTTTATTCCATCTGATTATTGTTTTTTTTGCAAAGAAAAACCGCCCGATGCACTTGGGCAACGGACGGCTTTGAATTTCGATTAGTTCATCAACAATACACCTAGCTGGCTTTGAAGCCGCTGGCGGTGATTGCTTTGACTACAGCTGCACGATTGCTCTTGCTGGTCTCAACATCGACAACAGCCTTGCCGCTCTCGTGGCAAACTGATTTCACAGTGACGCCATCGATGGCGTTCAACGCTTTGGTCACTTTTCCGGAACAGCTGCCGCAGGTCATACCTGACACAGGGACAGTGATACGCTCAGCAGTGACTGCGAACTTGCCGTTGCTGATGGCTGCGACGACGTCTGATTTTTTGACTTTAGCTGGATCATAATCAACCACAGCACAACCAGTTTCGTGGCTGACTTTCTGAACCGTGACGCCTTCGATTGCCTCAAGTTTCTTGGTTACTGCGCCGGAGCAACCACCACAGGTCATGCCTTTGACCACGTAGGTCACACGCTCTTGGCCCTCGGCCACTTTCGCTACGGAACACTCACCCTTGCTTGCGCATTCGGTTGAGGCGGTGGCGGTTTTATCGCTGCATTTGGTGCAGTCACAATCGGCAGCACATGCGGCGAATGCTACTTGAGCACAGCCCAGGACAAATGCGCCCGACATGAATTGAATGATATTTTTCATTGATATTTAGTTTGTTTTTCGGGGGGGCGGGAGTGCTTCCCGATCGTGATTTCTTAGAAACGGGCCATCACGACCCGCACTCCAATATGAGAGAACTAACACAGCATAAAATTCCTGCAAGTTTCTCCTGATTTTCATATTTTCCTTTTTTGTGTTTTTTCCCCACGCATTGGTCTTGCCCCAGCGCGCCATCCTCCTAGTATGCCGCCTTCCCTTTTCACCACGCCACCAATCAGCCTAACCATGCACCGCGTCTTCGTCGAAAAACAGCCCGAGTTCAATGCCCCAGCCCGTGAACTCCTGCACGATCTCCGTGAGAACCTCGGCCTCGAAAATCTGGAGAACGTCCGCGTCATCCAGCGCTACGATGTCGATGGCCTTTCCGACGCCGAGTTTGAAAATGCCACCAAGCTGATCCTTTCCGAGCCCCAAGTGGCCACCGCGTCATCCGACTTGGCCATTTCCTCCGGCGAAACCGCCTTCGCCGTCGAATTCCTGCCCGGCCAATTCGACCAACGTGCCGACTCCGCCGCCCAGTGTGTACAGATCCTCACCCACGGCGAACGCCCCCTCATCGCTTCCGCCCGCGTTGTCGTGCTGCAAGGAACTCTCACTGATGCCCAACTGGCTGAGGTCAAAAACTACGTGATCAATGCCGTCGATTCCCGCGAGGCATCCATGAACACTCCCGAGTCCCTCGAAATCAAATCCGATGTCCCCGCCGACGTTGAGATCCTCGAGTGGTTCACCACCGCCAGCGAAGCCGAGCTGGCTGAAAAACGCGAGGAAATGGGCCTCGCCATGTCGCTCGCCGACATGGTTTTCACCCAGTCCTATTTCCGCGATGAAGAAGGCCGCAACCCTAGCATCACCGAGATTAAGATGCTGGACACCTACTGGTCCGACCACTGCCGACACACCACCTTCGCCACCAAGATCAACTCCGTGAAGTTCCAAGACGGCACCGAAGTCGTCGAGCAAGCTTACCAGCGCTACCAAGAAACCCGCGAGGATGTATACGGGGATAAAATCGATACCCGTCCGGAGACGCTGATGGACATCGCCCTGATCGGCATGAAGGAGCTGCGCAAAACCGGCGAACTCGACAACGTCGAAATCTCCGAGGAAATCAACGCCGCCTCCATCGTCATCCCCGTGGACGTCGATGGCGAGGAGCAGGAGTGGCTGCTGATGTTCAAAAACGAAACCCACAACCACCCCACCGAGATCGAACCCTTCGGCGGCGCGGCCACCTGCCTCGGCGGCTGCATTCGCGACCCCCTTTCCGGTCGTTCTTACATTTTCCAAGCCATGCGCGTCACCGGTGCCGCCGACCCGCGCACACCGTTCGCCGACACCATCCCCGGCAAACTCCCGCAGCGTAAGATCTGCAAAGGCGCTGCCGATGGCTACTCGTCTTACGGAAACCAGATCGGTCTCGCCACCGGCCAGGTCGCCGAGGTTTACCACCCGAACTACGTCGCCAAGCGCATGGAAATCGGCGCCGTCGTCGCTGCCGCTCCCAAGGAAAACGTCTTCCGCGGCACACCCGCCCCTGGTGATGTCATCCTGCTGATCGGAGGTCGCACCGGACGCGATGGCGTAGGTGGTGCAACCGGATCATCCAAGGAACACACCGATACCGCCCTCGACAACTCCGCCGAGGTGCAAAAAGGAGACGCTCCCACCGAGCGCAAAATCCAACGCCTGTTCCGCAAAGCCGAACTCGCGAAGAAGATCAAACTCTGCAACGACTTCGGCGCAGGCGGAGTCTCCGTCGCCATCGGCGAAATCGCCCCGTCCCTCGAAATCAACCTCGACGCCGTCAAAAAGAAATACGACGGACTCGACGGCACCGAGCTCGCCATTTCCGAGTCCCAAGAACGCATGGCCATCTGCGTCGATCCCTCAGAGATCGCCTACTTCATGGCCGAGTGCGACAAGGAAAACCTTGAGTGCAACCACGTCGCCGACGTCACCGACAGCGGTCGCCTGATCATCAAATGGCGTGGCAATGAAATCGTCAATTTCTCCCGTGCCTTCCTCGACACCAACGGCGTCACCCTCGACACCCAAATCGAAGTCGCCGCCCCCGGCACCGAATCCCCACTCGGAAAATCCTTACCGTCCGTGGCCGCAGGCTCTACTCTGGAGGAAAAATTCACCACCGCCCTCAGCGACCTCAACTCAGCCTCGCAAAAAGGTCTCGGCGAACAATTCGACGCCTCCGTCGGAGCCGGCACCGTCCTCTGGCCCTTCGGCGGCAAACACCAACTCACGCCATCCGATGCGATGGTCGCCAAGATCCCACTGGTCGACGGCGACACCACCACCGCCTCCTTCATGTCATGGGGGTTCAACCCGAACATCGCCAGCTGGTCGCCCTACCACGGTGCGCTCTATGCCGTCACGGAGTCCGTCTGCCGCATCGTCTCCGCCGGTGCCCACCTCAGCGACATCCGCCTGACTCTCCAGGAATACTTTGAAAAACTCGGCACCGATCCCACCCGCTGGGGCAAACCTTTCTCTGCCCTGTTAGGTGCCTTCACCGCCCAGAACGAACTCCGTCTCGGAGCCATCGGCGGCAAGGACTCGATGTCCGGATCATTCAACGACATCGATGTGCCACCGACTCTGGTATCCTTCGCCGTCGCCCCCGGAAAAACCACCCTCGCCGTCTCCCCGGAATTCAAGTCCACCGACAGCGACGTCTACCTGGTTTCCACCCCACGCGACGAAAACCACATCCCCGACTTCGAAAAGCTCAAGGAAATCGCCGACCTGCTCTACGCAACCAACAGCGAAGGCAAAATTCTCGCCATGCACTCACTGGCAGAAGGCGGCATCGCAGTAGGCCTTTCCAAAATGACCTTCGGAAACCACATCGGAGCCACCATCTCCACCGATCTCGATCTCCATCAGGAACGCTACTTCAGCTTCCTCATCGAAGTCAAAAACGGCGAGTCGTTACCCGCTGCCCTCAACGCCCAAAAAATCGGCCAGACCCACAGCGACCACTGCCTGACCATCGGCGAAGAATTCATCTGCCTCGACAAACTCATCGCCGCCTGGACCGGCACCCTCGAGTCAACTTACCCCAGCCAGATCGAACCCGCCCACAAGGAGCTGGAGACCTTCTCCTTCACCGGAGAAATAGCCAACCGCAAATCCAGCGTCCCAGTTTCCAACGCCAAGCCACGCGTAGTCGTTCCAACATTCCCAGGCACCAACAGCGAATACGACTCAGCCAAAGCCTTCAATCAAGCCGGAGCCGATGCCGAAATGCTCGTCTTCCGCAACCTCACCCCGCAGGCCGTCGAAGAATCCCTCGCCGCCCTCGCCGCCAAGATCCGCGAGTCCCAAATCCTGATGATTCCCGGTGGTTTCTCCGCCGGTGACGAACCAGACGGCTCCGGCAAATTCATCGCCACCGTGCTTCGCAATCCACAAGTCAGCGATGCCATCATGGACCTGATCAAAAACCGCGACGGCCTCGTGCTCGGCATCTGCAACGGCTTCCAAGCCCTCGTCAAAACCGGTCTCGCCCCCTACGGCGAAATCCGCGATCCTGAACCGGGCGCGCCCACCCTCACCTTCAACGACATCGGTCGCCACATCTCCGCCTACGCCACCACCCGCATCGCCTCCACGCTGTCGCCATGGCTGGCCAACACCGAGGTAGGAGATCTCCACAACATCCCCTTCTCCCACGGCGAAGGCAAGTTCTACGCCACCGACGAGGAAATACAATCCCTAGCCGCCAACGGTCAGATCGCCACCCAATACACCGATCTGGAAGGTAACCCCTCCATGGCCTTCGAGCACAACCCCAACGGATCGCTCTACGCCATCGAAGGCATCACCAGCCCCTGCGGCCGGGTGTTAGGAAAAATGGGCCATACCGAGCGCCGTGGCAAAGACGTCGCCAAAAACATCCCCGGCAACAAACACCAGCCGCTGTTCAAGGCGGGAGTTCAGTATTTCTCCTGATTCCGGAAGCAGCGGCGATCGAAAATCAACCACTGCTTCCTTGACCGCAAAGCGGAGCTGTTTAGAATGACTCACACACTTTATGAAACTCACACATTCATTCTCCCTAGGCATCGCCGTATTTCTTGCTCCAATTAGTGCATCAGCAGCTTTACTTGCCCATTATGATTTCACCGACGGTGATATCCTGGACGACGAACAAGGAAATTACGCACTGACGGAAGTGGCACCTGGCACCGGTAACGTTGGTATAAATCCAGACGGTTCCGCTTCATTTCCTGGTAATGGCGCCGCCAATGGGGCCCACCTCGAAGTCGTTGGCCCCGGAGGCTCTGCCAACTTCACCGTGTCGCTGTGGGTCAGAACTGACAGCTGGAGCCAAGGCGGATTTCAAGGGATATTTTCCAATCTCAACGCAAGCACTGCTGGGAACTTTTCATGGCAGATCGATGTGAACAGCGGGACACTACGTGTCGTCTCGGCTACAGCCAATTTTGAAATAATTTCGACTGATGCCACCGGCTTTGCCACTGACACATGGCACCATATTGTGCTCCGCAAAACACCCGCGGGCACTGAGCTTTTTGCTACTGAACTAGGTGATGTAGGAGGCCCCAATTCATTGGGTACAAACGATGATAATCCTGGTGGGTTACAGAACTTTCGCTTGGGAACCAATCGGAACACTGACAGTTTCTTCAGAATGGATATGTCCAATGTCAAAATATATGATGATGCTGACACCCCGATCGCCACACTATTTGCTGAAGGGCCACAACTAGTGCCTGAGCCATCTTCAACGGCACTTCTCGGTCTCGGAGTTCTTGGCTTTGTGCTTCGCCGTCGCCGATAATAAGGTAACCAAATCAATTTCCATCAACGCTCGCTCCATTTGGATCGGGCGTTTTTTCTCTCCTGATACAGAGATCACCAATTGGTGTATGGAGTCACTGATAGTGCTGAATTTGAATACCTCCTGTCTTCGCTCACTTCCACACCCAGCCACGCAGGCTTTTCAAAGGCCTCGTTTTCCGAACTCAGTTCAATTTCCGCGACAACTAACCCGGTGTTCTCCCCCTTAAAAACATCGATTTCCCAAGTATGGGCACCGGTGGCATGGTAATATCGAGTCTTTTCGACCAACGGCCCCACCGCCATACCCAAGAGCTCACGAGCGTCTTCTGGCGGAATTTCATACTCAAACTCTGGCCGTGAGATTCCCACCGTCTGGCCTTTGATCGTTAGAACCGCACGATCGCCCTCTAGCCGCACGCGCACTGTGCGGTCGAGGTCTTTGCAAAGGTATCCCTGCACCATCTCCACCTCACCGGTC
Source organism: Oceaniferula spumae (assembly GCF_042849255.1). Taxonomy (GTDB): domain Bacteria; phylum Verrucomicrobiota; class Verrucomicrobiia; order Verrucomicrobiales; family Akkermansiaceae; genus Oceaniferula; species Oceaniferula spumae. The sequence goes on along the minus strand of NZ_AP026866.1, from coordinate 4,620,067 downwards.
CGAGGGAATTCCCCAGTCACCAAAAATTTGCGCTCAATCTCAACTGCCATAGCCATCCTCTACCACGCCTCCAAATTTTCAGCATTATCTTTATCATTTATCTGTTCTGAACTATTCATCATCCATGTTTGACGGTCCATATACCTTCTACCACGCCCTAGCCGGAGGTGTCATCATTGGTCTCTCCAGCTTCATCGCGTCACTTGTCACTGGAAAAATCCCCGGCATTTCCGGAGTCTGCTCCCGTTTGCTGGTGCCGGCTACCAAGGACAAATCCTGGCGGCTCATCTTCCTGATCGGACTCATCGCTGGAGCGAGCCTCGCCTTTAACACGATCACTGCGGCAAGCGTTTACCGCCCCTCTGCTTCACTTATCGTCATGGCGATCGCCGGTCTGTTTGTTGGCATAGGCACTCGCGTCGGCGGTGGCTGCACCAGCGGCCACGGAGTTTGTGGCATGGGACTGGGTGCGAAAGACTCCATCATTGCCACCATGACCTTCATGGCCGTTGCCGTTATCACTGTGTTCATTACCCACCACCTCATCGCATGATCCGCTTCGCCCTCATTCTTTTCGCCGGACTCCTCTTCGGCCTCGGTCTCGCCATCAGCGGCATGACTGATCCGGCTCGTGTCATCGGTTTTCTCGATGTCGCTGGAAACTGGGATCCGTCGCTCATCTTTGTGATGGGCGGAGCACTCACCACCTACGCCGCCTGCATGTTCATAACGCGTAAGGCACGGCACGGCAAAGGCCTATTCAATACCGACCTTCCCTGCGCCGAGTCCGAACCGATCAGTCGCCGACTCATCTTAGGCTCCGCCGCTTTTGGCATCGGCTGGGCGCTGAGCGGTTTTTGCCCCGGCCCAGCCCTCGCCAGCTTGGCCGCTATGCGCACGGAGGCTCTGGTCTTTGTCCCCACCATGCTTATCGGCATGAGCATCGCCCACTATGGCTTTGGCACCGACAAATAGGGCTAATCAGGAGCCAAAAAAGTCCAAACGCTCGTCCGGATCAAACCCGACCGGAGCCGTCCGCGCCAGAATCTCTCGCAACGGCAAGTCAGCCAAACGCTGCAAGCTCCCAGGTTCCCCAGGTTTGAGCTCGATCTTGCGCTGCACAAATTCCGGCAACGACACATTCTGTCGCTTCGCCTGATTTCTCAACGCATGGTACACGGAGTGTGGTAATTGGATGGTCAGTTTTTCAGTCGGTTCATCATTCATGATGCCGGAATATGGCATCCTTGTGTGAAATCCTGATGAAGCGAGGGTGAAAAATCAGGTCGATGGCGAATGTGTTCTGGGTAATATGGAATACACTTCCATGATCAATAAATAATGATTTCCAGAGAATTTTACCTCCAATCTCCACAAGCTGCTGCCCAAAAAATTCTAGGCGGCACACTCTCTCACGGACATACTTCCGGGATGATTGTTGAAACCGAGGCCTATTCCGCCCTAGATGATCAAGCCTGCCATACTTATTTCAGACCAAAAATCCGCCGATTCGTTGAAGACCATCCGGCAGGAACCGCCTATATTTATCTCAATTACGGAATGCATTGGCTTTTCAATCTCATCATCAAAAATCCAGAAAATGGCGAGATGGGCTTCGTCCTCGTTCGAGCTTTAGAACCGATAGAGGGTATCGAGGAAATGCAACGCAATCGGGATCAGGAAGCGGTGAAAAACCTTTGTTCCGGCCCAGCCAAACTCACTCAGGCCCTGTCGATCACCAGCGAATTTAATGGCATCGACACTACTCAAAAGCTCTCTCCGATCCAACTCAGCTTGCCAGATGACTTCTCACGAAAAATCCTCATCGGGACTAGAATTGGCATCACAAAATCGGCAGAGCTACCATGGCGGTATGGATTAGAGAGTTCATGTTTAAGTAAACCTTTCATCTGACCGAAGCTGCTTTATTGAGGTGGTTAAAACGGAACAGGTCAGTCTGCATGAGGGCAATATTGCACGCTTAAAATCTCGTCCCAGGAACATGATTTATGAGCGCTCGGATGGTGGTAATTGGTGGGGTGAATCCTGACGCATTATAGTGGGTATTTTTGCCCCCGAATGGACACGTATTTCAGCGAATTATTCAGCAGAAAACTTACCATTTTTACGGAGCCTGATGGGCGTCTTGGAATACAAAGTCGGGCACGAAAAACAGGGGCCGTAGCATCGCAGCATTCCCCTTGCAATGATTCCGATTATGATCCGAACCGATGATCAGTTTGAAGTGATTTAGTCAGACCGTTCCAGTTCTATCGATATGCTTTTGAGTATGTGGTGAGACTCATCAAAGGGTCTGACCGTCTTTCCATTCTTAGGATACAGCATCATATTTCCAGCAAATCCCTTAATTGATAACGATGTTCACTCTCACTTTTATATGGCACAATAACTGTCAAAAACCCACTTTCGTGCCAAATAAAAGAGAGTTTATGGCGTTTCGTGCCAAATTAACTTGTTTTTATGGCACGTTTTGATAGGGGTTATGCACAATTCTAATCAATATGCCCAAGGTCATCAAAGAGCCAGAATACGACGAACTCCTCGAAATCGTGCGTACGTTTCCTGAAGGTGTTTCCATTTCCGGACTGCTCGCGGCGCCAGAAATTGAGTATGCCAAACGCACTCTTCAACGCCGTCTAGATGCCTTGGTGGCGACTGGGAGACTGACTGCTGTAGGTCGAGCCAGAGCCCGCAAATATGTCTCGACTGGGACAGCTTTAGAGAGCGATTCCAACGCCGAAAGTCCTAGCACCCAAGGGTCTGAAACAACGTTTCAAACAGTGATCGAAAGCCCCCCTGCCCCAGCACGATCCGAGCCTACAATTTCACCTCCGCCAGCACCTATTTCAGAGGCTAAATCCGAGCCATTTGCAGCGGCCCAAGTGGAGGATGTTTTCCAAGAAAATACACCTGCCATTTCCACGGAGAAACTCACCCTCTCGTTCGAGGCTGAGACAATTCGGGAGTCGGTGAATCGGCCTCGTGAGCATCGGCAAGCGGTCGGCCACAAGCTGGCGCTGCTGGACTATTATAAGCCGAACCAATCGACTTATCTGAATCTGGCACTGAGGCAGGAATTGGCGACCTTGGGTCGGGTGGGAGCCAGTCAGGCACCCGCCGGCACCTACCTGAGGCAGGTGATGGATCGGTTTCTGGTAGATTTGAGCTGGAATTCGAGTCGTCTGGAGGGAAATAGCTACAGTCTACAGGAAACCCAACGATTGCTGGCGCGTGGCGAGGCAGCCGCCGGAAAAGGAGCCGAGGAGGCGCAGATGCTGCTAAACCACCAGGCGGCGGTGGAAATGCTGTCGGCGCAAGCTCGGGAAATCGACTTCAACCGTCATACGATCTGTAACCTCCACGCCCTGCTGGCGGACAATTTGCTGCCCGATCCAGCCTCGTGTGGTCGGCTAAGGCGCAACGAGGTGCGTATTTCCGGCACGGTTTACACGCCAATCCAAGTGCCAGCCCAGATAGAACCACGCTTTGAGATGATTCTGACCAAGGCGGCGGCGATTGAAGATCCGTTTGAACAGGCCTTTTTCATCATGGTGCACGTGCCGTATTTGCAGCCGTTCGAGCATTTGAACAATGACATGTCTCGAGTGGCGGCGAATATTCCACTGGTTCACTTCAACCTCTGCCCCATTTCTTTTGTCGATGTGCCCAAATCTGACTACCTGGACGCGTTGATGGGGGTTTACGAGCTTAACAAGGTGGATTACCTGCGAGATCTCTTCGTCTGGGCCTATAAGCGATCGGCTGCGCATTATGCGGTGGCGCGGGAGTATCTCGGCGAACCTGATCCGTTTCGCCTGAAATATCGCGCGGAAATCAGGGATCTGGTCAGACTGGTGGTGCGTAGCCGTAGGAATCCCTCGGAATCAGGCCGTATTCTGCGTCAGGAGGTCACCAAGCAGTTTGACCGAGAACTACAGAGCGAGTTCCTTGATGTCGTGGAAACCGAGCTGGCGGGCCTCCACGAGGGCAACATTGCCAGATACCGGCTCAAAGCGAGCGAGTTCGAGTGGTGGAAATCTCAGAAGGATGCGACTGTGGAAATGCCTGAGGCGAACAAAAAGTCTGATGCTTCGCAGCTGGACTTTGAGTGGTAGGGCTTTGAGTGGTAGGGCGGATTGGCCGCAATCCGCCGAATCGGAGCGAGTGCCGATTGCACACCTAATAACGATCCAGCCCTCGCCCTGTAAAGGATCTAGGGTGGATGTCGCATCAGTTGGAATACAGACACGTGAGGGCGAAATCGGCAGATTGGGCCAATCTGCCCTACCAGGATTGCACGTATGGCCAGTCTTCTGGTTGTTGGCATAGTCCGGATCTGACTGGGTTTTGTAGGATGTAGTCTCGCTTTTGCTCGGCTGAGTCTTGATTCCGTAAGCGATGATCGAAAAAGCCGTGTTGCCAGTTGATTTTCAGGGTTCGTGCTGTCCACCTTTTCCAGTCTTTAATCACCTCCTGCATCCGTTTTTCTCCCTCGAACAACATCAGAGCATGAATATGATCTGGCATCGCCAGGAGCAATCGGCATTCCCATACTTTGCGATCATTGCGCGTCAGGACGGTTTCGAGCAATCCATCCCAGATTTGCGAACTTGCCAATTGGTTTTTTCCACGCGGATCGGTGCAAACCGTGATGAAGAAGCATTCAGGAAACACACCCTTCACCCAGAACGGCGTTTCATGGCTGAGTTTCCTCCGAACAGGTTTCATAGGATCGCATACGATAACGAACGATGCATTTCGTGTCGAGCCGTCGGTAGGGCAGATTGGCCCAATCTGCCGGATCGGAGCGAGTGCCGTTTGCACACGTAATAGCGCTCCAGCCCTTCTACCTGAAATATTTAGGGCGAATGCCGCATCATTTTGGTAGTTTGAAGCGTCAGGGCGAAACCGGCAGATTGGGCCAATCTGCCCTACCCTTTCAAATCCACCGCTCCGAGTCTTTCAGGCCTAGGAACTGTTTATACAGGATTTCTACCTTGTTGCGTGCCCAGTCGGTTTTCCGAAGAAACTTCAGGCTGGATTTGATGCTGGGGTCGTTTTTGAAACAATTGATGCGGATACGGAAAGCGAGATCGTCCCAACCGTATTCATCGACCAACTCAGTCAGCATGCGTTCGAGAGTGATGCCGTGGAGAGGGTCGTTGCTCATGGCGCTTGTTTAGGGCACGAGTCGTGAATTTAGAAGAGGGAAATCTGGATTGTGGCGAATAGAAGATCTGAACTTTCACCGCGAATGCACCTTATTTCGGGCGTTGGTAATTGGGCACCCAATCACCTGGGCCTCCTTTGAGGAGATCCATGATGGGGAAAAGGACACAGTATTCATCGCCTGGGTCGAAATAGCTGCTGCCGCTGCGGATGATTTGGTCGCCGGAACGGTGGAAGACACTGAAACCTGGCCAATGGCCGGCCATATCGCCTTCGGTTTGGTAAAAACCCATGTCGGTGTTGAACGCCTCACCGTGGTCGTGGCTGGAGATCATGCGGTATTTCCACGAGCGGGAGAATGCGAAGTCTTTCTGCTTGGCCAAGGTATCGGGCGATAGCAGAACAACGGCAGCCCGGTCTTCGAGGTAGTGCAGCACGCCGTTGACACCATCGGCGTAGGCGGTGCAGTAGGCGCAGGTGTGGCCCATGTTGTGAATCAGAATCAGGTCGTCTTTGTCTCCGAAAAGTTCATCGAGAGTGACATCTCCCTTGGCGGAGGAAAAGCGATAGTCCTTCGCGTTCACCGGAGTCTCTTGCTTTTGCAGGCTTCGCAGCTCTGCGGTCAGAGAATTGATCTGCTGCTGGAGTTCCTCAGCACGTTGTTGATTTTCGTTCATCATATCTGCTATTTTCCGACAAGATTCACAAGAGGGACAGGCTTTTTTCCAGACTTTTGTGTTCGCCGGTTTCCAGTTTGTTGATTTATTGAACCATGCACCTTCAAATTAAACGATGAGCAGGAACTGTTTTAATATGGGCCTTATTTCACTGATTCTCACGCCGCTGCTGCTGGCAGAGGAACTGAAGATCCATACCTACAAAAGAACTTCGCCATGGGGACAGACGGTTCATCAATACAGCTACTATTTGAAAGATGGCGTCCAAATTCAGCACGGCGATGAGCTGATGTTCTCTGATGATGGTAACCTTGATTTGAAAATCAGCTACCAGCACGATGAACCGCATGGACTTACGTCGACTTACTATAAAAGAATCCAACAAAAGGCGTCAGAGAGCACCTACGTCCGTGGGGATCTTCACGGTCCGGAACGTCAGTGGTCGGCCGAGGGCAAGCTGCTGTTTGAGTGTGAATGGAAAAACGGTGACCCATGGAACGGGCGTGCAGCCAGTAAATCGGCATCCGGCACTGGCACCATCGAGAGCTCAGAGTCATGGACGACCTATCTTTATAAAAATGGCAAAAAGGTGCCCAATTCAGAGAAGGTTTTCACCAGTAAATACCGCCACCAAATCCCGTCCCAGCGACCGAATATCAACGCCTACCTCCGATGGAATTGGCGCTCGTATCTGACCAAATCCAAGTATCCGCATGTCGACCAGCTTCCCTCGTATGCAAAAGTGCCTTTCCTCATCGATTGGTGCGCCAAGCGCGGTGATAGCGCCGGCATCGCCCACTCCCAGCTCGTTGCGCTGACGAGAGTTGATTGGGGTGCTACGAACTCCAGTGAAAAAAAAAGCCGTGAGGCCGAAGTCCTAGCTTGGAAACAATGGTGGCAAAACACTGGCCAACACAGACGACAATTGCGTGAAACCAAGGGCAAACGTGATCCAGAGGCATGGAAACTCGTCGCCGGAAAACGCGCCCTCAAGATGCCCGCCACCTCCATTGTCATTCCAGAGGAGTATGAGCTGCAGCTGACATACAGCTCAGGAGACTATGGCTCCGTGATTGATGAAACGATCACTCTGAAAAGGACTAAAAACGATGCAAGTTTGGTCAGAGTCTACTCGACGCTTCGAGATGGACCGAAGACGACTCAAACATGGCTCCCCTTTTCCATCGAGGAAGCCGACCAAATCACTAGGGCGATCGGCTATCTCATCGATCATCCATGGCTGGGCAATGATGAAGAAGCGATCAATCGCCGGTTCTGGGAGGAACAGAAAAAGACAGCGGAAAAACCAACGAGTTCGGTCAAGGTTCAGAAAATCAAAGGCCGGGAGTCATTTCACATCTACTACGCCAACGCCACGCTGACACTCAAAGACAAGCAAGGTAATGTCTGGTGGAATGATGATCCATCGCACTGGCATGGCGGCAATGAAGAGCGCTACAACCATGCGGCCGAACCCCTCTCAAGCACCGTCTACCCCTTTGTGGTCTCGCGGTACCCAGAAAATACCCAGTGGACGGAAAAAGATCCGCACGGCTGGCAGAAAGTGGAAAAGTGAGCGCGTGGCATTGGCCCTCACGTCCCAGAGTCCAGCGCCGTCAGTCTTTTCTCGGAAGGCAAACCCTGGTGAGCAAATCCGCCTCGGCGGTTTCGTGCGGGTCATTGAGGTATTGTTCGAACGGAGGCACCTTTTTGTCCTGCTTGAACAGCTTCGCCTGCCCTCGCATCATGCCAGCCGCCCACGCATTCCCCAGATGATTGTAGGATCCTTTGTGGTCGACCGTAAAAGCCTCACACGCCGGACGCCGACCAATCATCATCCCGCCCGGAGCCTGAGATGGTGCTGTTTTCACAGGACAACAAGCAATGTAACTCGCCTGCCCTTTGGAGAGCTTCCAAGCATTGTAAATGGTGAACACCGGCTCGTCTTGGGCGATCAATTCCTCGGGGATGGTGCCTATTTTTTCAAAGTCCTCGCCCATAAGACGTTCCATGTCTTCCATCGCACAGATGCGCTCGATGCCGATGTAATCGCAGGCGGGAATCGTCACCCTGGCCTCGTAGCTGAGCGCGGATCGTAGGGTGCCCGTTTCCAGCCGTTCCTTGAGCATGCGCAGTCCGCGTTCATAATCCATACCGATCATACACTCCATCATCGGTTTCATAAAAAACATAAACCACGGGAGTGAACTGTTCATCACCCAGCGGACACGGGTGCCATCGCCTAATTCGGAAAACTCCATGCTCACGGCCGCTTTCGATTTCCATGGTTTGAGGAACTCGAGATGGTAATCGATCTGCCGATTCTCTTTGGCATCTGCCACCCGCATCATTCCCGCCCCCACAAACTTCCCCTCCCAGGAATAGGCGTCTTTTTGAAACGATAACTTCGTCTCCGGCTCACAGATCAACCAAGGCGACCACTTCGGCCAGGTTTCAAAATCCCGCACGTAGGCGTAAACCTCACTAACAGGTTTCTCAATGATGATTTCTTTGGAGGCATGGATCGCAGGCATACTTCATTTTTTAGGGAAAAATGACCGCGTAGAAAAGCCTGATTTTGCCCCCATGTGAAACCTCAATCTTGCCATTCATCCATCAGCCACCATAGTCGATCCATCCTTGGCGGGCTGAGATCCGACAACTACAGTATGAACCCATCTCAAATCAAAAACATCTTCTGGGACGTCGATGGCGTCTTGGCGGATCTTAATTATGCCTATTTCCATTTCCTAACAGGCCACCCTAACTATCGGGAGCGCTATGCGAATTTGCAATGGGAGCAGCTACCGGAGGTCTTGCCGATCTTGCCGGAGTATGGGGCGCTGGAGTTAAAAACGCATCCGGAGCTGGGCACTGAGATGGATCGGGACTTTTGCGCGGATCAGGCGTATTTCCGCAATCGGCCGCTGTATCCGGGCGTGATCGAGACGCTGAAACGGCTGAATGAGGCGGGCTATCGGCAGCTTACCATGTCGGCCACCTTTGATGTGGAGGCCAAGACCGCTTATCTCAATGACATCCTCGCTCCGGTGACCGATTTCCTCACCATCGAGTGTGTGCAGCACGGTGAGTTCATGCATGACACTGCAAAGGTGGATCGCCTGCGCCTGTGTTATGAAAAATACGGACTCGACCCTCAGGAGACCATCTTGGTGGACGATCGGATTTACAACCAGCACGCCGCCATCGACTCCGGCGCGCATCCGGTACGGCTGCGCTGTGAGTTCACCACGGATCTCCCCGAGGAACTCAGCTGGATTCCGGAGTTTAAGGACGTGCAGAAGGTGGCCGACTGGCTAATCGGTGGGTCTACTTCTCAGTGAGTTCCTTCACCTTGATGCCGCGCCAGAGGACTTTGCCTTTGGGGGCGTGGTGGATTTGCAGGCCGAAGTAGCCTTTGTTGTAGGTGCCATCACCTACCCAGTGGGCTGCTGGCACGCCGTTGATCCAGGTCTTCACGGTATTGCCTTTGGCGTAAATGGTGACCCGGTTCCAGCCTTCTTTTTTCAGGGCTTTGCGGACTTTCGCGTGGTCCTTGAGCCAGAGCGGATACCAGTAGCCGCCGCAGCTTTGGCCGTAGATTCCGCCCGACCAGCCACGGGTGCTTTCGATGCCCTCCATCTCGAACTGTGGGCCGAAGACGGCGTGCTTTTCGTTCGACTGAGCACGGAACATGACACCGGAGTTGATGTCCACCTCCCACTTCATTTCACAGGTGAAGATGAAATCGCTGTAGTCCTTTTTCGTGCTCAAGTAGGTGCTGGCCTCGCCTGGTATACAAACACCGGTGACGACGCCGTCTTTCGCCGTGAACGTTGACTTGCCGCCTTTCACCACCCAGCCTGTTAGAGCGTCATCGGTGACCAGTGCTTTGAAACCTTTTTCCAGTTCGGGTTCTGGGTCGGTATTGAGCAGCATGTCCTCCGGTTTGGGAGCGTTTTCCTGCTTCTGGTATTTCCCTAACCACGGCTCCTGGCTTGGATCGATTTCCCCCGCCAGGGCATGAGTGAAGCCGAGAGCCAGCAGAACAAGAGTGATATCTTTTTTCTTCATTCCAAATTTCTATCATCTGAAAAACGATACAACCAGCATGGATCAGCGGGATTCACGTCAGTAAATTAATACTGTGACAGGAGCCTTGGGGAATCACTTGGTCAGTGGACACCAAGGTACGAGACTGTGTGCTTGGGTTGCCGACAGCTTGCAAAGCTGTCCTACTATGAAAAAGCCCCCGCTGCTTTTGGCAACGGGGGCTTGAGATGATTGTTAGTGTTTTTTGTTAGGTCCTAGTAACGGTAGTGCTCAGGCTTGTATGGGCCTTCTTGAGCTACGCCGATGTAGTCGGCTTGGTCCTTGGTGAGCTTGGTGAGCTTGCAGCCGATTTTCTCGAGATGGAGTCGGGCGACTTCTTCGTCGAGGTGCTTGGGTAGAACTTTGACTTCGCCAGCTTTGTAGGTGTCCTTGTTTTTCCAGAGGTCGATCTGGGCAAGGGTCTGGTTGGCGAAGCTGTTCGACATCACGAAGCTTGGGTGACCAGTAGCGCAGCCGAGGTTCACGAGGCGGCCTTCGGCGAGCATGTAGAGGCTGTTTCCTGTTGGGAAGGTATACTTGTCTACCTGTGGCTTGATGTTGAGACGGGTGACGCCTTCGGCTTTGTTGAGCTTGTCCATCTGGATCTCGTTGTCGAAGTGACCGATGTTACAGACGATCGCCTGGTCCTTCATCTTCTCCATGTGTTCGAAGCGGATGATGTCGTAGTTACCAGTGGTGGTGACGTAGATGTCGCCCCAACCGAGGGTGTCCTCGACGGTGAGCACGCGGTAGCCTTCCATGGCGGCTTGCAGCGCGCAGATGGGATCGACTTCGGTGACAACGACTTGGGCACCTTGGCCGCGGAGGGCTTGGGCGCAGCCTTTGCCGACGTCGCCGTAACCGCAGACGACGGCTACTTTTCCGGAGATCATGACATCGGTGGCACGTTTGATGCCGTCGACGAGTGACTCGCGGCAGCCGTAGAGGTTATCGAACTTGGACTTGGTGACGGAGTCGTTGACGTTGATGGCTGGCACGAGGAGGGTTCCTTTTTTGGCCATTTCGTAGAGACGGTGAACGCCGGTGGTGGTTTCCTCGGAAACGCCCTTCCAGTCTTTGACGATCTTGGCAAAGACGCCAGGCTGATCGGCTCCGATTTTCTTGAGGAGGTTTTTAATGACCTGCTCTTCTTCGCTGCCGGCTGGTTGGTTGACCCAGTCTGATCCGTTTTCCATTTCGTATCCTTTGTGGATCAGAAGTGTGGCGTCGCCGCCGTCGTCAACGATCAACTCAGGACCGAGGTCGCCGGGGAATTGCAGTGCCTGCCAGGTGCACCACCAGTATTCTTCGAGGGTCTCACCTTTCCAGGCGAACACAGGCACGCCGGCCTTGGCGATGGCGGCTGCGGCGTGGTCTTGGGTGGAGAAGATGTTGCAGGAAACCCAGCGGACGTCTGCGCCGAGATCAACGAGGGTCTCGATGAGGACGGCGGTCTGGATGGTCATGTGCAGGGAGCCCATGATGCGCACGCCTTGGAGTGGCTTTTCAGGGCCGTATTTGGCGCGGGTCTGCATCAGGCCGGGCATTTCGTGCTCGGCGATGTCGATTTCTTTTCTGCCGAAGTCGGCGAGGGAGATGTCGGCTACTTTGTAGTCGTTTTTGGGTTTTTCTAGGGTAGTGCTCATTTTGTTTTATTGTTTTTGTTAGATCGGCATGATCCGTTTGATCGGACGGAGCTTTTAGAGGGCGGCTTTCAGGGCTTCCACCTTATTGGTCTCTTCCCAAGGAAGACCGGCGTCTTCACGGCCGAAGTGGCCGTAGTTGGTGGTTTTGCTGTAGATCGGACGGAGCAGGTTGAGCTGGCTGACGATATCGGCTGGCTTGAAGGAGAAGACTTCGCTGACGGCTTTCTCGATCTTGGCTTCATCGATCTCGGCGGTGCCGAAAGTGTTGACGTTGACGCTGACCGGGTGCGGGTGACCGATGGCGTAGGCAAGCTGAAGTTCGCACTCGTTGGCGAGTCCGGCAGCGACGATGTTCTTGGCAACCCAGCGGCACATGTAAGCGGCTGAGCGGTCGACTTTGGATGGATCTTTGCCGGAGAAAGCACCACCACCGTGACGGCCCATACCACCGTAGGTATCGACGATGATTTTACGTCCGGTGAGTCCGGCGTCGCCCTCAGGTCCACCGATGACAAAAAGTCCGGTGGGGTTGATGAGGATGTCGGTTTCCGGTGTTAAAAGATTGCCGGGGAGATGTTTCTCGATGAGGTCTTTCCTAAGCAGCTCGCGGATTTCCTTAGTGGAGATTTCCTTGGCGTGCATGGTGGAAATAACGATCGAGGTGAAGCGGTTGGGCTTGCCGTTGACGTATTCGATGCTGACCTGGGTCTTGGAGTCGGGGCGCAGCCAGGTGTGGACGCGGTCTTTGCGCAGCTTGGTGAGCTCGGCACCGAGGCGGTGGGAGTAGTGAATGGCGGCGGGCATCAGCTCCTTGGTGTCATTGGTGGCGTAGCCGAACATGATTCCCTGGTCGCCGGCGCCTTGTTCATCGGTGTCTTTATCAGCGGCGGCTGCTGCGTCCACGCCTTGAGCGATGTCAGGCGACTGCTGACCGAGCATGTTCATCAGGAAGGCTCCTTTTTCAAACTTGCAGGTGTAGGAGTAGTCGGTGCCATCGGCGTAATCGGCATCGTATCCGATTTCCTTGAGGGTGTTCTTCACCAGTGTGCCGTAGTCGAACTGCGCCTTGGTGGTGATCTCACCGGCGAGGCCGACGACGTTGTCTTTTACAAATGTCTCGCATGCTACGCGGCTGTTAATATCCTGCTCAAGGCAGGCGTCGAGGACGGCGTCTGAGACGGTATCACAGACTTTGTCTGGATGGCCTTCAGTGACGGATTCGGAGGAGAAAATGAATGTCTTGCTCATTGGGTTCGTTTGTTATATCAATAAATCGCGATACGTTGATGCGTTAATTAAACCAATCTGCCATGCCGTCAATCCTGAAATCCTTAAAACTCCTCTCAGATCCCACTCGAATCCGGATTCTGCTACTACTTGCCACCGAGTCATTGAACGTGGCCGAACTCCAAGAAATTCTGGGTATGGGACAGAGCCGTATTTCCACCCAACTCTCGCAACTTAGGCAAGAGGGACTGGTAACGAGTTCTCGATCAGGGAAAAACAACGTTTACGCCATCGAAGCCCCAGAGGCTCTGATGGAAGTGGCCCGACAGGCTGCCGGTGAAATCCCCGAGGTGGCTGCGGATTCCCAGACGCTCGCCCACATTCTGCGCAAGCGCCGCGACAAGACCCGAGCATATTTCGATGAGCTGGCGGGTAAATTCGGCAAGAGTTACGTGCCCGGTCGGTCATGGAAGTCCTTGGCCGAGGCGATGTTGAAAATCCTCAACTACAAGGTCGTGGCAGACCTCGGGGCTGGTGAAGGAACGCTGGCGCAGCTGCTGGCTCCCCGTGCCGAAAAGGTCATCGCCGTGGACAATGCCCCCAATATGGTCGAGTTCGGCAAGAAACTCGCCAAGGAGCATGGCCTCAGCCAGTTGGAATATCGACTCGGGGACATCGAGGCCCCACCGATCGATGACAGCTCCGTGGACCTCGCGATCTTTTCCCAAGCCCTGCATCACGCGGAGCATCCGCAGAAGGCACTCGATTCGGCCTACCGCATCCTCGCACCCGGCGGCAAGCTGGTGGTGCTGGACTTGCTTCAACACAGCTTCGAACAAGCGCGTGAACTCTACTATGATACTTGGCTCGGCTTTTCCGAAGTCGAGATCTACAAGATGATGGAAAATGCCGGCTTTCAGGACATTGAAACGACCATCGTGGACAAGGAGTCCGAGGCACCGCATTTCCAAACCTTGCTTGCCACCGCCACGAAATAGGACAAATTGGATCCATGCTTCGACTTTTTGCGCTGTGCGCTCTTCTACTTTCAGCCTCCTGTTCCCCGAATCCTCCGGTGGTTAGCTCTCCGCTAACTCCTACGCCTGGAGAATCTACTCATGTTGTCGCTGCGGCACCGATTCCCCCTTCTTCAAGCCAGCCCTCTCCGACTGATGCACTGAAAACCCCAGAAACTCCTGAACGACATAATCCCCAGCCTATCGTAAATCAGAAGATCCTTCCTCTCGCCTATCATCGCAGCGAGAGAAATAGCGTTATTTTATCCATGGTTCATTTCGACGGACGCAAACATCAACTCCGCGTCGCCGATCAACAGAACGGTCCCGGCAGCAGATGGATGACGGCAAAGGATGCCGCAGCGACATACGGCGGATTGGCCGCGATCAACGGTGGATTTTTCACCCCGGAGGGCAAACCTCTCGGACTTCTGGTGGAAACAGGATCCCGGCGTGGCCATCTCAACAAGTCATCCCTTGGCGCCGGTGTGTTTATTTCCACCCATGATCGCGCCGTCATCGTTCGTCGTGAAACCTACCAAAAGACAGCCAACAGCTGGAATACCCAGAACCTCCTTCAAACCGGCCCCATGCTGGTAGAAAACTCACGCATCGTCTCCGGACTCTCGAAAGACAAACCTCGACCACGCAGCTTCATCGCCTGGGATGGCAATCATCACTGGGCGATCGGTCACACCACCGCCAGCTCACTTGACCAACTTGCGAGAGCATTGGCAAACCAGTCGACGGCCGGCTTCAAAGTCCGCACAGCAGTCAATCTCGACGGAGGGCGCTCTTCTGATCTATGGGTCGGAGGCAACGTTCGGGGAGGCGGAAAGAGCCATCGGGGCTTCTTGAACAAGCCGGTGCGGAACTATTTGATCCTCATTAATCGTTGATACTGGACCACAAAATTTTTCCACCAAAGGCCTGGACGGAAAAAACAGCTTATTCGCAATGACCGCCTGCAAAGTGGAAGTGCTTAAGAAGAACTAAATCCAAAATTTCACAGACGTATATCGCCACAACCCGCCTCCACGGCTTTTCACGCCGCTGGGGGCTTTTTTATCGCTGATAATCAGTCTCATACGTATGTCAGAGCTCGGTTCAAAAGCATTGACGATCTCCATTTCCTGAGCGTATATCGCCGCGACATGAACAAGATCCATGCTCTTCTAGGCCTCGCATTTTCATCAGCCATGCTACTGAGTAACTGCGCTAGCAACTCCAGCCACCTCTCGGTCGATACACCGACACCGCCTGAGCCGCTTGTAACAAAAACCTACCAAGGCAAAGCCTCATGGTATCAGATCAAGTGTAACGGAGGTACCCACACCGCCAGCGGCATACCTCTCCGCGACTACGCCATGACCGCAGCCCACAAAACCCTGCCTATGGGAACGAAGGTTCGTGTGACAAATACCACTAACAATAAATCGGTGATCGTCAAGATCACCGACCGCGGGCCATACACCAAGGGCCGTATCATTGACGTCACCAAAGGCGCCGCTGAAAAGTTAGGATTCATCCACCGTGGCATCACTGCATGCAAGGTGGAGGTCATCGAAGACCAACCCTCACCTTCCTTGGAGGACGATTCGACGATCTAGAAAACTGTCGGCGGCAGAATCATTTCCAAGTAGCCACTCTTCGAAGGTGGTCGCACCTCATCGAACACGATGATTGACGCTTTACAGACGTGGATGCCTCCCGTCTGGGAGCCTAACAAGGCCTCGGCCAAGTAGGAAAAATCTGGATTGTGGCCACAGATCGCCACGGTTTCGAAATTTGAGTAAGCCTGCAGCTCCTCCATCGCCAACGTAGGACTCATGCCACATGCCAGCCATGGCTCGATGACAGGCGGCTCAGCTCCGGATGATTCACAAAAAATTTCCGCCGTCTCCTTGGCCCTCGCATAAGGACTAGCCAATGTGATATCGGGCACCAAGCCCTGTCGCTTCAGTAGCTCCCCTACCCGCTTGGCCTGATCCTTCCCCTTCTCGGTCAGGACTCGCGCCGAATCATTCATTGCAAACCCTTCAGCTTTGGCGTGGCGAATAATCAGGAGCTTCATCAGTTTTATAGATTGGGTGGCTAAAAGCCTACATGGTCATGCCACCGTCACACGCGATCACCTGCCCGGTGATGTAGCGAGCCTCGGCGCTTGCCAAGAAGAGCACGAGATTAGCGATGTCTTCGGTTTCACCCATGGCCTTGAGAGGAATATTTCCGAGAATACCTTCCTTTTGCGCATCATTGAGCTCATCCGTCATGTCGGTGACGATGAATCCTGGTGCGATGGCATTACAAGTGACCTTGCGACCCGCCAACTCACGAGCGACGGATTTTGAAAATCCGATCAGTCCAGCCTTACTTGCGGCGTAGTTGACCTGACCTGCGTTACCGATCAGTCCGATAACAGAGCTGATGTTGATGATGCGTGGA
The DNA here is from genome assembly GCF_042849255.1 of Oceaniferula spumae. Lineage (GTDB taxonomy): Bacteria > Verrucomicrobiota > Verrucomicrobiia > Verrucomicrobiales > Akkermansiaceae > Oceaniferula > Oceaniferula spumae. The sequence goes on along the minus strand of NZ_AP026866.1, from coordinate 4,603,774 downwards.
TCGGTGGCCTTCATCAGCGTGCGCTGGAAGGCTTTGACGGTATTGAAAGCCCCTTTGAGATTGGTATCTAACACGGTGTCCCAGTCATCGTCCTTCATGCGCATCATCAGGCCGTCGCGAGTGACACCGGCGTTGTTGACCAGGATGTTGACGCTGCCGAAGTCAGCGATGATTTGTTTTCCTAACTCCTGCACCGCATCGTGATCTGACACGTCGATGGCGTAGGCTTTTGCAGAGTCAGGGAAGTCGGCATTGATCGAATCTGCTGCTGCGCCACAGCTACCTTCACTTCTGCTGACGACGGCGACTTTTCCACCCTCGGCGGCGAATGCCCGAGCGATTTCTGATCCGATTCCCCGGCCTGCGCCGGTGACTACTGCAACTTTGTCTGTAAAACGTGCCATGCCCTTTCCTCCCACGTTTTCCTGACAATGCCAACTCTGAAACGCGACAACCCTTACTTTAAGACTTCCGACATTCAGCTTCAGTGTATATGATTCCCCGCATGCAGTGCCCCTATTGCCGCACAGTTCTTACCGAGACCTCCAAGGAATGCCCATCGTGTTTACTCTCGCTGTATACGGCCAACAGCCTGTTAGGTCCGATGCCCCGCACGACCAGAGGCTTTACTGATACGATCGGGATACTGGAAAAAGGGGCTGACAAGAAAATCAACCGTGCTCTGAACAGGCTCGGACGCAAGTTCCCACAGGTGAATATGCATGTGCTGATTGGTAAATTCGACACCAAATTCCCCATCGCCACCCATCTTTTCTGGCTCTTCAATCAGGGTGATCTCTGCGCCGATAGCAGCAAAGGCGGCAAAAATCATGATATCCTGCTAGGGCTCGATCCGAAGTCAGGAAAGATCGGTCTCATCGTCGGCTACGGGCTAGAACCATTTTTACCTGCGAAAGCGCTCGACCATACCCTCGAAAAATCGCAACCATCACTTGCCGAGGCGAACTACACTCAAGCCATACTGACGGTCATCGAAGCTGTCAGCGACTTGATGGAAGGCATTTGCTCCGGTTTTAATGACACTTTGGGAATCGACCTCGAAGAAAAGGCCGTTGTCAAAGAATTCTAACACTCCTATTTTCTAACCTAAATAATCCACTCCATGAACTACGAAACATATCGCCTCATCCACTTCATCGGCATCTTCACCCTAATGTTTGCCTTCGGATCACTTTTCACCGGTGAGAAATCCACCAAAGCCGCTGCCGTTGGTCATGGCATCGGACTGTTACTTATCTTGTTAGGCGGCTTTGGAATGCAGGCCAAGATGAAGGACGTTTATCAAATCGCCTACGGCTCCAGCTTTCCTACCTGGATGATGATCAAACTGTTCATCTGGGTGATCTTCGGAGCCAGCATGGTCTTGGCCAAGCGCCGCGTCATCAAAGGCATCGCTGCTTGGATCCTGATCATTGCGCTTGGAACTGCCAGCGCTTACCTCGGCTTCCACAAACCTGCGATGAATAACAAACCTGCTGCCGCGAAGAGCGAGTAGTTAGATTTTGGAAACCCTCACCGTTTCGCCATGAAACATGTCGAAACCATCACCCTGCCGCACGATCTCAGTGAGTTCACCGAGATCATCGATGTGCGCTCGCCTTGGGAGTTCGGCGAGGATCATCTACCGGGTGCCATCAACCTCCCGGTGCTGAGCGATGCCGAGCGCAAGGAGGTTGGTACTTTGTATAAAGACGATCCCTTTGCCGCGCGCCGACTCGGTGCCGCCATGATCTCGGCCAACGCCGCCAGACATCTCAAAGGCCCGTTAGCCGACAAGGATAAGTCTTACACCCCCCTCGTCTATTGCTGGCGCGGCGGTATGCGGTCGAACTCACTGGCGCACATCCTCCGCTCCATCGGCTGGCGCGCACGTATCATTGAAGGCGGCTACAAGGCATTCCGTAAATATATTACCGAGGATCTGGAACGTCTGTTAGCAAGTGAAGAACTCGAACTCACCGTTCTGTCCGGCCCCACGGGCGTTGCAAAAACGCGCCTGCTGCACACCTTGGAAAAGCAAGGAGCGCAAGTTCTCGATCTCGAGGGACTGGCCAACCATCGCGGCTCTGTGTTGGGCCTAGCACCCGACACCACCCAGCCCAGCCAGAAACATTTCGAAACATCCCTGTGGGAAACCATCCGCAAGTTCGACTTCTCCAAACCGGTGTTCACCGAGGCCGAGAGCAATCGCATTGGACGTATCCACTGCGCGCCCCCACTGTGGAAAAAACTCAGCCAAGGTCGCGTCATCGAGATCAACCTCCCCATCGAAAAACGCGCCGAATTTCTGCTCGATGACTACCCCCACTTCACCAAAAAGCCAGAGCACCTGAAAGGCCTGTTAGACAAGCTAGTGAAACTACGCGGCCACGATCAAGTCAACCTCTGGCACGAACAAATCGACGCCGGACAGTGGCCCGAGTTTGTCATGTCCATTCTCGTGGATCATTACGATCTCGTTTACCGTCGTGCCGGTGACGACAAGTCTAACTATCCTACCCCATCCTCCACCGTGGAACTCTCCGATTTCAGCCAAGAGGATCTCGAAGCCGCCGCCAAGCAACTCACCCAGCTGTGACCGACGCCCACAATCACCTTCAGGATGCCCGTTTCGACTCCATCCGCGAAACGGTGGTGACTGAGATGTTAGAAGCCGGTGTCACCCGCTGCGTCGTCAACGGCACCTGTCCAGACGACTGGCCTAAAGTCGCCGAACTCGCGAAACAATACCCGGACCTCGTCATTCCCTCTTTCGGTCTACACCCGTGGAAAAAGCCAGCCGACGGTTGGAAAGAGCAACTGCTCTATTACCTCGATGCATTTCCTAACAGCTGCCTAGGCGAGTGCGGACTGGATCGCTGGATCAAAGACTACGACATCGATTTACAAACCGAGATTTTTACCGCCCAGTTAGAAATAGCCACCGAGCGCAACCTCCCCCTCACCATCCACTGCCTGAAAGCCTGGGGGCCACTGATCGATGTTCTGGAATCACACGAACTCCCCAAACGAGGTTTCCTCCTGCATTCCTACGGCGGCTCTGCCGAACTCATACCGCGCCTCACAAAGCTGGGAGCCTATTTCTCTTTCTCCGGCTATTTCCTGCATCCGAAAAAAGCCAAGGTGCTCGACGTCTTCCGAGAGGTGCCATCAGACCGACTCCTCATGGAAACCGACGCGCCCGATATGCTGCCGCCTGAAAACATCATCACCCACCCACTTTCCGATGAGCTGAACCACCCAGCGAACCTCATCGCCATCATGGAAGCTGCTTCAAAGACTCTTGATACATCGTTGGTAAACAGTAACTTCGAGACATTATTTGAATCGTAAAGTTTTCATTTTCATGGATGATGCATGAAAGCGACAATCACCATTGACGACGCCCGGTTTGATAGGAACGTGGCTATTACCGGCGATACTGATACCTCTATCTTGATAACGAAGGCTCTCGAAACTCTCATTACCGTTGATCGCAAAAAGCGCACCTTGAGTCTCTCAGGCAGCACACCAGACTTCACTATTCCTAGCAGGAATGGCGCATAGGAAAGTCTGTTTCACACCTTCTCCAAAGGAGAAATTCATACCAGCCCACGGAGAATCCGTGGGTTTTCTCGTAGAGTAGAGCGCGATGACTGAAGGTCAGCTTGATAGAGGTAGCCTATGAGAGTAGGACAGCTTTGTAAGCTGTCGGCAAACTTGGTGAGTGCATCGTGCTCCTTTCGTCGCTGAAGCTATGCAGGACACGTGGGTTGATTATTCCTTGGGTTGCCGACAACTTACAAAGTCGTCCTACCATGCCCAAGGCTCCATCTCAGGCTTCGAGAAATCAAAACCGTTTGCTAACAACTTCTCAGGCACCACCCAGTTACTGCTCAAGATAAGTTCCGGTGCTGTGCCGATGACATAAGCCCCGATGCGTGCCGCCCACGCGGGAGCTGGCAGTCCGAACGGCACACCGGCCTCTTTCCGAAACCTGCGCATCATCTCGGCATTACTAACAGCATCTGGTGCTGCCATATTGACCGGTCCGGAAAGCGCATCGTGATCGATCACAAATTCCACCACACGGGGCACATCATCGATATGCACCCAGCTGACCATTTGTTTGCCGTTGCCTACTTTTCCGCCCAATCCGAACTTGGCCAAGGTGTGCAGATAGCGGTATGGGTTCCCTGGAGCATCGGCCAAGACCATTGTTGTGCGCAGCGCCACTCTGCGGACTGAGGCTGGAATTTTTGCGCTGAAAAATTCATCTTCCCATGCTTTCACGACATCGGCGATGAAGCCATCGCCATGCTCACCGGATTCGTTGTGCGCAGTTTCATAAGTATCCTCGTAGATTCCCGCTGCGCTGCCGTTGATCCACAGTTTCGGAGGAGTTTCACATGCACCTACCGCCTCGCCTAACACCTTGGTGCTGTCCACGCGCGAATTCAAAATCTGCTTTTTGTTTTCCTCGGTGTGACGACAGTTGATAGATCGCCCTACCATGTTGATGAGCACATCACATTGGTCGAGCTCGGTGGCCCAGTCGCCCAGCGATTTACCATCCCAATGAACGTAGCGGCACTGGCTGTGCAGGCCGTCATCATGACGTGCCAGACCAACCACATTCCATCCCTTCTCCGCGAAATAGCCGCTGAGATGGCGTGCCAGAAATCCGTTGGCGCCTGCGATGAGCATATTGTTCATGGCGATAATTATAGATCAGGTCTTTGGTAAAAAACAGATCATTCCCGCCACTTCCACGGCTCCATCTCCGGGTGATTGAAAACAAAACCATGTTCTAACAATCGGGTCGGCACCACCCAGCGGCTTTTGAGAATGAGTTCGGTTTCCGTGCGTAGAAGAAATGCTCCGATTTCCGCCATCCACTTGCTCGCGGGCAATCCGATCGATCTCCCTGCCAGTTTGCGGAATCGACGCATCACCTCAGCATTCGGCAGCGGATCTGGCGAGGTGACGTTGATCGGTCCGGAAATCTCGTCGTGCTCGATCAGCCAGTCGATCGCCCGACAGAAGTCTTCGATGTGAATCCAGCTGACCATTTGTTTGCCACTGCCCACCTTGCCACCCAGCCCAAAACGTGCGAGCTGATAGAGGTAACGGTAAACAGTGCCAGGTTCATCCGCGAGCACCATGGAGGTGCGCACGGCCACCTTGCGCACGCGACCCGGCACCTTGGCACCGAAGAATGCCTCTTCCCATGCCTTGGCAACTCCTACTGAAAAACCATCCCCTATTTCCCCAGTGTCACTCTGCGGTCGGTCTTCGGCATGACGGTAAATCGTGGCGGTGCTAGAGTTGATCCAGAGTTCTGGTGGTGTAGTGCACTGAGCAATCGCCTCGCCCAGCACGCGGGTGCTGTTCACACGCGACTCGGTGATGAGGCGTTTGTTAGATTCATTGTAGCGACAATTCACCGAACGGCCAGCGAGGTTCACCAAGAAATCGGCTCCGTCCATTTCCTGAGCCCAGTCGCCCAACGTTTCGCCATCCCAGTGCACGTAGCGACACTGCGCGTCCATCCCCTCGCGATGACGGGCCAGACCGACCACTTCCCAGTCGCGCTCGGTGAAATATCGGGTCAAGTAACGGGCCAAAAATCCATTGGCTCCGGCGATGATGAGTTTTTTCATGATGATGTTAGGTTAGAAAATTTGCAGATAGTTGAGAGTGTATCGGATGACGTTCTCAGTGAACACGGGGGGAAAGAGGAACGGTAATGGTGCGGCGACAAGCAGCAGCGCCAGTGCCCGACTAAACCACAGCGGCCAGCTGGGCTTCTCGATCAACACCACCAAGCCGTGCAGGATAAAATAAAGCGTCGGTAATCCATAGCCGCTCTGCACCGGCACGGTGATGGCGAGCTCGTGCAGCAGACCTGAAACGAGGAAAACAGCGAACAGGGCCGGACGTTTTCCGAGGCGACTGACCAAGGGGCGCTGCACCGCTCTGGCCATCATTTGCGAGAACGACAGGTTCCAGCGTTTCGCCCAGAAATCAGCCAGACCACGACTCAGCAGTGGGTTGCGGAAAAGCGGCCGAACAGCAATTCCCTGCATACGCCAGAAAGCGGTGAGCAGACGCAATGCGCCGTAGTGAAAGCCGAGGCTCATCGGCACGAACATGATTAGGATGGAGTCGGTGGGCATGTACGCCACCACCGTGCTGAGTGCCAATCCCACCAGAAGAAAGCTGAGACCGATCATGGCGTCCTTTTTCCATCGCAGCTTTCTTTTCTCCGCAGCAAATGGCGTCGGATCCATGCCGAACCAGAGGATAGTAAACGCAAACCATCGAGGCCATGTTAGATATCTTCCCCACTCCGCCAGCACGATCCCCTTCATGCCCATCAGCAGCACCGAGCAAATGACCACCATGCGGGCGAATGGATGATCGGCGAGGTGATTTACATGCACCAGTGTCAGCACGATCAGCAATCCTGGCCACAGCACGTAGCGCTTGGTGCCTACGCGGCTGATAGCGAGGAATGCCAAGGCTAACAGGAAACTGTAGAGGTAGTCGATCATGGTAGGACGGCTTTGTAAGCTGTCGGCAAACTTGGTGATTAGTTCGTGCTTAGGTTGTCGGCAGGTTGCAAACCTGCCCTACGTTGTGCCACAGCGCGTAGCCATAGGTTATCGCGAGGAAGAGGAACAGGCAGACTAACAGGACTTCGGCCATCACATTGAAGCGTGTTTGCGGAATCCCCTTGCGGTCGAAACAGAAGAACTGCAGTCCGATCCTCACGGCCCACCAGGTCATCATCAGCGCGCAGAGAATGGCAGCTTGCCGTGTGCCATCGAGTAGCAGGCCCGTGCCAAAGGTAGAGATCACACCGAAGAACAGATGCATGCCGAGGATGTATCCAGCGTAGGTCCAGAACAGCTGGCGCATGAGTTTCGGCAGCGTGCCGAGCGGGCCTTTCCAATCGAGACAGCGCGGAATCACCGCGCTGGCGACGACGAGGATCAGCTGACCCACGCCGGCCAGGATGACTGCGGTGCGGATGAGTTCGTGGGTGATCATGATGAATAAATGTTAGATGAGATTGAAAAAGACGGCGGTGAAAACGGTGGCCAGGTAGAGGAAAGCCACGGTGAACAGGATATTGAAGAATGGGAACTGACGTTTGATGCTTTTCTCGTAGTAGAAAACCTGAGCCAGAACTCGTGCGATCCAGAACAGGGCGATGAAACCCGCCACCGCTCTGCCCAGGCCATCGGCTAGCAGCCAGTCGGGTTTCAACAGACAGAGCAGCGCCATGGCCACCACGCAGGCTAACAGGAAGACACAGTGGATGATGAACACCTGACGGAATACCGGTTCGGTCTTCGCTAGGTTCACCGACCAGCGCATTTTCTTCGGAGCAAAGAAATTGGCCGAGGTGATACAGAGCAGGATGATGCCTGCGAATTGGAGTGCGTAAGTGGTCATGACGGTAGGACAGCTTTGTAAGCTGTCGGCAAACTTGGTGAGTGCTTCATGCTTGGGTTGTCGGCAGGTTGCAAACCTGCCCTACTTTGGCTCCGCTGCTTTGTTCCATCCGGCGTAGGCGGGTGGCGTGGCGGGTGTGGGATCGCAGTTCTTTTTACCGAGGCGTGAGAACAGGAAGATGTTGAAAAAGTGCATGCCGCCTAGCACGAGCATGACTACGCCGAGCTTGGCGCTCAGGGCTTCGAAAATGCCGCTGATACTTTCCACTCCGGTATCGAGCTTCAGGTAGAGCGAGACAAATCCGAGGTTCACCAGGTAGAAGCCGACCACTAACAGGTGGTTGACGCTATCGGCGAGATTCTCATCGTTGTTCATGCTTTTCAGCAGAAAGACCCGACCGTTTTTGTGCAGTGTCTTGGCCACCCAAATGGTGAGAGGAATGGCGACGATGAGATAGGCGATGTAGGTGATGACTGTGTTATTCATTGTTTTGTGTTGGTTAGTGGTGAGGAGAGATTCGTTAGATAAGACCGTCAGGAATGTTGCTGCAGGTTCCGGCGCATTCTTCAGCCGGCATGCGGTGCAGCTCTGCGGCGACTTCTTTGTCTTTTTTGCGGAAGAAAACCTTACTTAGCTTGTGGCGTCGGGCGGCTAATTCGTGGCAGGTTTTCTCGGCGAATGGCAGCAGCGTGGGGCTGGCGATGCGACGGGCGATGGCTTGGTATTTCTGACAGCTGAGCAGGCAGAGCACCCAGCCTTCGGCTCCGCGGTAGAGTTGGTGATCGTGGGTTCGCACGATCATCTCTCGTTCGGGTTCTAGTTCGTTGACGCCGGGGAACCACTCCTCGGCCTGCGGGTCTTGGTAGGCGATGAAGCGGACTGGGAAGGCTCGCGTTTGTGCGTTCACCCACTCGTGGAAGGTGCAGCACATGCCGCAGCGACCGTCGTAGTAGACTTCGATGTATTGGATGTTTGTGGGTATTTTCATGGGATTGGGTTTCTATTTTTTGACCGCGAAAGGGTGCGAAATGCGCGAAAGGAAGACTTGGGTTGTTAGGTCTTTAGTTTTTTGGGGTTGGTGACGCCTACTTGGCTGCCGTTGGCGTAGAAGGTGCTGACTGGGGTTAGGGCGTTGGCCCATTTTTTGCCGTAGACTTTTGCTAGGTTGAGATTGATGTGGGCGTTGTGGCAGGGGCGGGTTTTCCAGGGGCGGTGGGTGACTTTGAATTCGCCGGTGACTTTGGGGGTGATTTTTTTGTAGGCCCAGTAGTGGTCGATGATGTGCTCGGTGAGGCTGCCTGGATTGGGTGTTTCGAGTTCTGTTAGGCGATCGATTTGCAGCTCTTGGGCTTCGTCGTTTTCCGTCCAGCGGTAGGTGAGTTTTTTGTCGGTGGTTTCGCAGCTCAGTGGGCGGACGTGGAAATTTTCTTTGAAGACTTTGTTGGCGATCAGGGCTGGCAATTTGCAGGGCACGATTTCTTTGATGAAGACCACTCCGCGTCGCCATTCACCATTCACTTTGCGGCGGACGTAGAAGCGCAGGTTGATTTCTGGGAAGCTTCGATAGAACGGCATGGGAATGCCCATGATGCGGGTCTTGCTGAACTCGAAGGCGACTACGCTGACGTAGTGATCGCCATGGTAGGTATCCAGCTCGGTGCCGGCGGGGAGGTGCTCCTCTAATAAACCGATAGCGGTCGGATCCAAGCGGTAGTTGACTACCAGAAGATCAGTCCAGTGGGTATTGAGGAAGGCGGTCATGAGTCGGTTAAGTTTGTATTTTCAGGAAATATTGAAAGTTTGTATTGTGAGGAAATGAGTGAGTGGCTTGGTGGGCTTGGGAATTAGCCGAGCACTTTGGCGGCGAGTTTCATCGCCGGGCCGTAGGAGAGTTTGCCGACTTTGCCGCCGACGTTACGGGCGAAGCTGACAAATTGCTCCAGCTCTTTCACCTGGTTTCGGAAAGCTTCGGCATCGGCTCCTTTGAGACCTTTGGTTTCCAGCTGGCAGTCGCGGAGCAGTTCCAGGGCTGGGTCGATCTCGCGGCGTTGGCGTTCGCGCAGGATGATGGTGAAGATTTTCCACACATCCTTCTCGGCCTCGAAGAACTCCTTGCGCTCCCCTTTCCTGACGATGATGCGGACGAGGCCCCAGCTGACCAGTTCCTTGAGATTGGTATGGGCGTTGCCGCGGCTGATGCTGAGCTTTTCCATGACTTCATCGGTGCTCAAGGCATCGGTGCCGGTCATTAGCAGAGCGTGGATCTGGGCCATGGTGCGGTTGATGCCCCACTGGCTGCCAAACGCACCCCACTGGGCGATGAATCCATCGCGGACTTCATCGAGCTTGGGGGTGGTGTTTTCTGTGTTGCCCTTCATCACTTTCAGTAATTACTGAAAATACAGATTTTTACAAGTGTCTTTTTTGACTTTCTTCGGGGATATATTCTGATGGCTTCGGGCGTATGATCTTTTCATACCCTTTCTTGCCCCTTAGCGTGTTTTCGCTCTGAAGCTTTTCCCCTTTCCCATCTCATGATCCGCGCCCTTTTCACCCTCGTTCTTAGCTCCGCTATTTTTGCCCAGGCTGAGGAACTGACTCATAAGACTCTGCCAAACGACAACCCAGAGATGACACTGAGCCACTTTGCGTTTGGCTCCTGTTGGAAATCATCGCACTCGCAGAAGCACTGGCAGCCGATTCTCGAAAACAAACCGCAGCTGTGGCTCTGGCTGGGCGATAACATGTATGCCGATACTCACGACATGGCGGTGATGCAGAAAAAATACGCCGAGCTGGGTGCGACCGAGGGCTATCGTAAGCTGGCGGCCAGCTGTCCGGTGCTGGCCACTTGGGACGATCACGACTACGGATTCAACGATGCCGGCAGCGAATATCCGGAGCGCGCGGAATCCCAGCAACTTTTCCTCAAGTTCTTCAACGAGCGCCCCGATAGCCCACGCCGCAAGCGCGAGGGAATCTACACCAGCTACTACTTCGGCCAAGGCGACAAGCGGGTGCAGCTGATCTTGTTAGACACCCGCTATTTCAGATCAGAGCTGGCACGCATCGAGGACAAACCGCCCTACCGTCCGATGGGCCGATGGAAACCTGACACGTCTCCTGAGAAGACCATGTTAGGTGAGGCGCAGTGGCAGTGGTTAGAGAAGGAATTGCAAAAGCCAGCGCGCATCCGTCTCATCGGCACCAGCATTCAGTTCGCCGCGCATCACACCGGCTACGAGGCCTGGTGCAATTTCCCTCACGAGCAGCAACGCCTGGTGGACATGATTGTGAAACATCGGGCAGAAGGGGTGGTGTTTCTCAGTGGCGATATCCATGGCGCTGAACTGAATGTCATGGATCCTAAAGACTGCTACTCACTGGTCGATTTCACCAGCAGCTCGCTCAATGTGCCACTGGGAGCCGCCCGCACCCGCCGCCGTGTGGGGCCTGGCTATGGAGGGGCGAATTTCGCCGTGGTGGATATTGATTGGCAGGTGAAAAATCCGACCATTACCCTGTCGATCAAAGACACCAAGAACCAGACACGTTTACAGCATCGCGTGCATCTCTCCGAGCTGACCTTTGCCAAGGAAAACCTGATCGCCCACGATCCTCACGAGAATCTGGCGGGGAAATGGGAAACGTTCTACGGTCCCCTCACCCTGACCAAGCATACCAACGGTGAGTGGTCGGGCCTTTGCGCCGATCGCAAACTCACGCTCAAGGCATCTAACACCGGACTCATCGGCACGTGGCAGGGAGAAAAACGCAGCGGCAAGGTGAACTTCGCATTCACACGAGACGGTCGGTTTTTGCGCGGCGCGTATTCTTATGAAGAGCTGCCAGTGCAGCTTGAGTGGAGTGGATGGAAAGCTGATTGGGAATCGCACTTCACGCGTGACGATTATGGGCCAAAGGGGAAGAAGTAGCTGCTGCTAGATGAGCTAATCACCTGCTCAAATTTCACCGACAATTCACCCTGCATTCATCAGGATTTCACATGGTGCTGCCAGCTTGGCGGCGTCATGAATAAACACCTTGCGCTTCTCACCTCGCTCAGCCTGACGACGACTTTCTCGTTGGCTGCGCCACCCAAGCCGGAATCGGTAGGACTTCACACCAAGTCCGATAAAGCCGAACTAACACTCTCCTATAATAACCTTCGACAGCTAATCGAAGACCTACAGACCAAGCAGGCGGAGAAAAAACCTGCTCCGCCAGTCAAGGCCACCGTTCGCAGTGCGGTTTACCAGCTTGAGCTAGCCTCTGAGAAACTGGCCAAGGTCACTGCTTCGTTCGCCGTCACCACCTTTGCCGACGGCTGGATTTCTTTGCCTTTAGTCAGTGACCGTTATCCGGTTCAACAAATCGAACCAACCAACACCGTCTTAACTGCGGAAAAGGGACACCTCGCCTTTCTCACTCAGGGAGCCGGTGAGCACTCGATCAAGATCAGTCTGTTAGTTCCTGCCCAGCCGGACGGAAGCTTCAACTTTCAATTCATCGCTGCGACATCGGGTCGGTTAGTTATCAGCGATTTGACTGGCTATGAAATTCAAGGAGCGGAACGCGGTGATGCTGGCGATTACATTCTGCCCATTGCCGGAGGAGATGTTAGAATCTCCCCCACTCGGCATGCTGCGGCGAAGGCGTCCACTTGGTCGGCAGACTCCCGAGTGCTCTACGTCGTCAAGGACAACGAACTCCAGGCCGAGGCCCGTGTCCAACTCAATGCCAAGGAAGGTGATGCCGCCACGGCTGCAAATCTCATTCTGCCAAAGGATGCCCGCGTGATTTCAGTCACCGGCCCTGATCTCTCGCGGTGGACGGAAAATCTGCAGCAACAAATTCAACTGACATGGAACAGCCATGGGATCAGTCGGCGCCGACTGACCCTTCTCTACACACTACCTCTACCGGATGCTGATGAAACTTGGACTCTGAACATCCCCCACCTCAAGGATGCGGAACAATCTCGTGGCCAGCTAGCCCTCGTTACTCCAGCGGAGTTTCAGCTAACACCTACCCGTGAAATAGCGAGAATCGAGCCCAGCATGGCGGCCGACTGGATGAAAAGCCAAGGCATGCCACTCATTCTCAAACTGCCACAGGCAAGCGAAGTTCAACTCAAGGGCAAACGCCTCGCGCAGATCCAGACCGCGACGGCCACCATCGAATCCGCCCTGTTCAAAACTCAAATCGTGCCTGATGGATCAACACTAACAGAAGGCGCACTGACCATTTCCCACCGTGACCCAAAGCTGTGGACCTTCACCCTGCCGGAAAATAGTGAGATCCTCACATGCCAGATCGACGGCAACTCAACGAATCCGATCGTGCTTAGCGACGGCTCTCTGCAGCTCAGCCTGCCAGCCAAGCAAGCGGACAAAAAACCTAACAGCGTGGTGAAGCTATCCTTCACCTCAAAGCTGGAAAAAATCCAGCCGCTCAGCGGAAAACTCTCCATCGCCCTGCCGCTCACTCCCGTTTTTATCCACGAGATGCACTGGATGATCAACCTGCCAAATGCCTACGAAGCCAGCGCGCTGGATGGCAACCTCACACTCTCAAGCAATAAGCAAGGCGGCCAGGCCATCACTCTGGTGAAGCGCCTCTGCCGGAATCAGGCCGCCCACGTCGACATTTTCTACCGCAAGAAAAACCAGTAACCCTCGACCCTATCAAATCATGAAATCCAATACCATCAGCTTCAAACACATTCTCGCCATCGGGTTCATTCTCGGTGGTGCCACCCTCGCCTGGGTTTTTCTCGGCGGAGCCATGACGGCTCGCACATCCACGGCTCACGGCAAGAACTCTGAGAGCGTCACCAATCTTTGGGGACCGGCTCAAGGGCAGTCGCATCCATCGGTCTGGTATCTCTCGCCCACAGGTCAGTCTGGACGGAAATACATTCAGCCGACCGCCAGCAACATCGATATCAAGCTCGACTTCGAGCCCAAGAAAAAGGGCCTCGCGTGGAACCGGACTTACAACGCGGACTTCACGGCCACCTACACGATTCCGAATCCCACACCGATCGAACAGACCGTTTACATCGCCTTCCCCCTGCCCTCCGAGAACAGCAGCTTCAATAACTTCGAGTTCACTCTGGGCGAGAAGAAAAGCCAGCAGCAGACACCGCGCGGAGGAGTGATCGAAGAAGCCACGACGATCCCCGCCGGCGGCGAAGTACAGCTGAAAATTGCCTACCAGAGCCGGGGAATCGATCGCTGGATCTACAGGCTGGGCGACATCGATCGGATCAGCAATTTCCAGTTGGAAATGGAAACCAGCTTCGCAGAGATTGACTTCCCTGACGGTGCCAGCTCACCCACCGATCGGGAATTCGACGCCGCGACCAATACGTGGAAGCTTCAGTGGAACTATCCAGACGTCATCCATCCTCAAGAGATCGGCATGGATATGCCCAAGGTGCTGAACCCCGGCCCCATCGCCGCGCGGATGAGCTTCTTTGCACCGGTCTCGCTGCTGTTTTTCTTCGCCGTGCTACTCATCCTCGGCGCGGTCAAGGGACTTAACCTGCACCCGATGAACTACTTCTTTCTCGCGGCCGGGTTTTTCTCCTTCCAGATTCTGTTTGCCTATCTGGTGGACCTGCTGCCGCTGCACTATTCGTTCATCATCGCCTCGCTGGTGTCGCTGGTTTTGGTCGGCTGCTATGTGAGGGCGGTGGCGGGCATGGCGCTGTTGAAAATCGCGCTTCCGGCACAATTCGCCTACCTCGTGCTGTTCAGCTACAGCTTTTTCTTCGATGGCTTGAGCGGACTGACGATCACCATCGGAGCCATTGCAACGCTGGCGCTGCTGATGATTTACACGGCGAAAATGGACTGGTCTGAGATCTTTGTCACCCGAGGCCGCCGGAAAGCCGTCACTCCTCCGCCACTGGCTCAGTGAGCATATGACAACCAAACTTCAGGAAACAGGTTGACGAGCTTTCCTACTTTTTTACTATGACGAAAACCACTCGTAATTATGATTCCAAATACTCGTTCCAAACTCGCCCTGCTTTCTGTTCTTTTCATCAGCAGTGGATCAATGGCATCTGCCGCGTTATTCGCTGATTTTACTGCCGCGGGAGGCTCCGGCGGCGCTAATTCCGATGGATTTGTGTTTTCTGTATCTGATGGAGGTGTCTCGTTCGACGTAACCGCTTCCGCTGTCATCCCCGTTGGGGGTGGTGCCAACGGTGGGGATATTGCCCGAATAAATGCAGGATTGGGATCAACGGTAGAAAATACAGGAGCGTTTCTGAATGTCATTAACGGCACTGCTGAGGTGCTGCAATTCACAGTCAGTAATGTGTCTGGATTATCTGCTGGGGAAAGTCTCGTGGTAAGAGCGTTACTATCCCAAAATCCAAGCTCAACGAATGCAGATCAGTCCGGAGGTTTCGGGGGAACCTTCGGAAATGTTGCCGGAGATAATGCTTTAATTACTTCAGATGATGGTCCTTCCATCGTAGTAAGAGATGCTGATGGAGTCGATACAGGGTCGGTTCTTCTGGCCACCGACGAGAACAATAGCAATAACACTGGAAACACCTTCAGCTTCAGTGATGGTGACTTAGCGTTTACGGATTCATTTACTATTCAAATCAATGATGCCGCTAACAATGCTTTCGTCGTTCAAGGCTTCGAATTCGCCGTTGTTCCTGAACCATCAACCTCAGCCCTCGTTGGCTTAGGTGGCCTTGCTTTGCTGCTCAGACGGCGTAGATAGGCCATCCGAAAAACACACCGTCACGGATCCTCAGACAAAGGTTCCGTGACTGTAAAAATAGCACCAAACGCATGACTCGGCAGTTTTTCGGCGGGGTTCAGCTCCATGCGTGAGATGTCGCCATCGAGAAACAGGGCGTTTTTACAGCCGAAGTGAAGGAATAATCTAGCAAAGCCATGAAGGTTCACCTCTTGCCCCTTGGCGGTGATGGCGAATACGATTCTTCCCTTATCATCGACTCCCACACCGTTTCTGTAGAGCTTGGAATCGGAGTTGGGTCGGAATTTGGGATGCACTTTGCCACCGGAGACAAGTAGCGGGCCGGACTGTATTGCCAATACCGGTGCCGAGTAAGGATGCATCCGCTGCCTTTGTTTCAAATACGCGGAGTAATCATTAGTCGACATCACATGTGCTCCGCCCCGCCATCCCTTGATGATGCAGAAGATCCCGTTCGGTTTCAGATAGAAGTTCCCCCAGCCATTTTTCGTATTGAGCGGCAGAAGCTGCTTTCCATCTTGAATGTGCAAGCCTGACGGGATTCCACCAGGCTCATAGATCCCCGCATTCATCAGGAACACACACCTTTCCCCTTGTTTCTGGTAATAGTCCTGCACTTGGTCAAAACTCCTCATCGGATTGCCGTCTTTGCCTTTCCATACTAACTTCAACCGCTCCGCTGACAACCTGACGACACGGTATTTCACCCCTTCAAAGGTCACTTTTTCCTCTTTGATTGCATCCGAGCCCACCGCTACTGCCCCAACCATTTGAAAACCAGTCAGAACAACTGAAAACACACGTGCAGCCACCTTCATTGATGAAATTTATTCAACAAGGTCACCGATGACCAGACATGAATGAGCCAATGCATCCCAGCTTGTGAAAAATTTCACAATCTCCTTGCTCAACAGGCTGGATTGCGGCACGAAGTTCGTGGCGAAATCTCATGAATCAAAC
Source organism: Oceaniferula spumae (assembly GCF_042849255.1). GTDB lineage: Bacteria > Verrucomicrobiota > Verrucomicrobiia > Verrucomicrobiales > Akkermansiaceae > Oceaniferula > Oceaniferula spumae. The sequence goes on along the minus strand of NZ_AP026866.1, from coordinate 4,587,598 downwards.
GGAATATCAGGCACCCGACACCGCGGCCAAAACACAGGCCGGGCTCGACCCAAAACAGACATCTCATGCCGATGGCGAATACCAGTCGGAAGCTCAGGATTTGCTGGGCGAAAAGATGGTTTTGAACATGGGGCCGTCACACCCTGCCACCCACGGCGTTCTGCGCCTGGTGCTGGAGCTGGATGGTGAGATCGTGACCAAGTGCGATCCTGATGTGGGCTACCTGCACCGAGGCGATGAAAAGATCGCCGAGAGCATGCACTATAACCAGTTCGTGCCCTACACTGACCGGCTTGATTACCTCGCTCCCCTCGCCAATAACGTCGCCTACGCCTGTGCTGTTGAAAAGCTGATGGGCTGGGAGCTTCCTCCACGCGGCCAGGCCGTGCGCGTGATTTGCTGTGAATTGGCGCGTATTGCTTCCCACATGCTAGGGGTCGGCGTTTGTGCCATGGACGTCGGAGCGATGACCGTATTTCTCTACACTTTCACCGAGCGTGAAAAAACCTACAACCTTTGCGAACAGCTGACGGGTGCGCGTTTCACCACTTCCTACACCCGCGTCGGCGGCCAGATCCGCGACATGCCGGAGGGATTTGTTGCCCAGTTGGAAAAATTCCTCGATGAATGCTCCGTGAGTATCGATGAGATTTCCAAACTGCTCGATCGCAATAAGATTTACATGACCCGCATGTGCGACGTCGGCACTATCTCTGCCAAAGACGCCATTTCCTGGGGGCTCACCGGCCCGAACCTGCGTGGCTCCGGCATCACGCGCGACCTGCGTAAGGACAATCCTTACCTCGGCTACGAGCAGTATGAATTCGACATTCCCATCGGTGAAAAAGGCGACTCATACGATCGCTACCTCGTCCGCATGGAGGAAATGCGTCAGTCGATCAAGATTATCCGCCAAGTGCTGGCTACTCTGCCAGACGGCCCGGTGAACATTGCCGATAACAAAAACCTTCTGCCCGCCAAGGAGAAGACCCTCACCAGCATGGAGGAGCTCATCCACCACTTCATCATCGCCACACAGGGCATCGATGCTCCTCCTGGCGAAGTTTACTTCGGCGCGGAAAACCCCAAAGGCGAGCTCGGCTTCTACATCAACTCAAAAGGAGGAGGTGTGCCGCACCGCATGAAGATCCGCTCCCCGTCCTTTGTGAACCTTTCCATCCTCGCCCACATGATGCCCGGCCACATGGTCTCCGATGTGCCAGCCATCCTCGGCTCACTCGACTTCGTCATGGGTGAGTGCGACCGTTAGATCATTTGGTCATTCAGTAATTTAGTTAGAAAATGGACACCGCCACTACTTTCCCACCCTTCGCCGCCTCAGCTGAGATTGAGGCGCAGGCAGACGAGCGCATCAGCCACTATCCGGACGATCAAAAACGTTCCGCTGTCCTGCCGCTGCTGCACATCATCCAGCACAACTTCGGCTTCATCAGCAAGGAGGCCACCGAGTGGGTTGCCCAGAAGCTGGGACTCGAGCCGATGCAGGTTTACGAAGTGGTTTCCTTCTACCCGGGCCTGCGTGAGTATGCCCCCGGTAAGTTCCATTTCCGCGTCTGCCGCACCCTTTCCTGCGCCATGGCCGGCTCTGCCGAGCTGATGGAGCGCATTTGCGAACTGACGGGGATCGATCGTTCTAACAGCGACTCCCATCACCATCCGATCGCGGTGTCACCCTGCGGTAAGTGGTCCGTAGAATTCGCCGAGTGCCTCGCCTCCTGCGGCACCGGCCCAGTCTGCCTGGTGAACGATGATTTTCACGAAGCTGTGGCTCCCGAAAAAGCTGAAGAACTCCTCAACCGCTACAAGGCGTAATCATAGGACCTATACGACCCATACGACCTATCATGTCCTCTATCCAATATCTCCCCGGCAAAGAGCCAGATCCGCGCGAGTATCGCCTGATTTTCAAGAACATCGATCGTGTCGGCTGGGATCCGTCCATCGATTGCTACCTGAACAACGGCGGCTACGAGCAGTTGAAAAAGGCCATCACCATGGAGCCCATCGCCATCACCAATGAGGTGAAGGCATCCGGACTGCGCGGCCGAGGCGGTGCCGGTTTCCCGACCGGTGTGAAGTGGGGATTTATTCCGCCTAACAACACCAAGCCGGTTTACCTCATCTGCAACTGCGATGAATCCGAGCCAGGCACATTTAAGGACAGATACATCGTTCACCAAGATCCGCACCAGCTCATTGAGGGCATGGTGATCTCCGCATTTGCCGTCGGCGCTCACACCGCTTACATCTACATGCGTGAGGAGTTTCCTGAGGCTGCCATTTTGATGGAAAAAGCCATCGAGGAAGCTCGTGAGAAAGGCTTTGTCGGTAAGAACGTGTTAGGTTCAGGCTTTGATCTGGAAATCTACGTGCACCGTGGTGCTGGAGCTTATATTTGTGGTGAAGAAACCGGCTTGATCGAATCGCTTGAGGGCAAACGCCCCTACCCACGCATTAAACCTCCCTATTTCCCCGCGGCACTCGGCCTTTACATGGCTCCCACCATCGTTAACAACGTCGAGTCACTCTGCCACGTCAAACACATCATCGAGATGGGCGGAGAGGAATACGCCAAGCTCGGCACCCCGCGCAACACCGGCACTCGCATTCTCTGCGTTTCCGGCGATGTAAAAAAGCCTGGTTACTACGAAGTGGAAGTCGGAAAAATCACCATGGGCGAGCTGCTCAACGACGTTTGTGGCGGACCTAAGGACGGCCGCACATTCAAAGCCTGCATCCCCGGCGGATCATCCGCCAAGATCCTGCGCTGTGACGAGACTTTCAAAATCGGCAAAGGTGAGGATGAAAAGGAACTCAGCTTCTACGACATCCCCATGGACTTCGATACCATGGCCGCTTGTGGATCGATGGCTGGCTCCGGTGGAGTCATCGTCATGGACGACTCCCGGAAAATGTCTTGGGTGCTCAATAACATCAACCACTTCTACGCCCACGAATCCTGCGGCCAGTGCACACCGTGCCGTGAGGGATCCATGTGGATGAAGAAAATCTCCGACCGCATTGTCGAAGGCAAAGCCACCCCAGAGGACGTGCAAACGCTCGAAGACGTGGCCTATCAGATCGACGGTCGTACCGTCTGCGCCTTCGGCGAAGCCTCATCCTGGCCGGTCGAGGCCATGATCGCCAAATTCCGCGATGAACTCACCTCCGAAACATCGGAGGAAAACGAATACCTTTCCGAGGAAGCCCAACGCCAACTCAAATATATCAGCCAGTAATGAGTGACTCTAACACCACCCAACTTCCCAAAGACCTCGCCGCTGAAAAGGGCATGGTCAACGTGCAGATCGACGGCCACTGGATCCAGGTGCCACGTGGCACACGTATGATCGAGGCCTGCAAGATCGCGGAAAAGGAAGTGCCGCACTACTGCTATCACCCGAAGCTTTCCTCACCTGGGAACTGCCGTATGTGTCTGGTGCAGATGGGCATGCCTCCCCGCCCCGCTCCCGGGGAAGAGCCGAAGTATGGCGACGATGGATTTCAGGAAATCGGCTGGATGCCACGTCCGGTCATCGCCTGCGCCAACACCGTGGCCGAGAACATGGGGATCAAAACCCAGGGCGAACTCGTGGAGAAATGCCGCGAGGGTGTGATGGAGTTTCTGCTCATCAACCACCCGCTCGATTGCCCGATCTGTGACCAGGCTGGCGAGTGCAGACTGCAAGAATTTTCCGTCGGTTACGGCAAAGGCCAGTCGCGTTTCAAAGAGGACAAGATCAAGAAGCCGAAGAACGTCAAAATCGGACCTCGTATCCGCCTCGACGACGAGCGCTGCATCATGTGCTCGCGCTGCATCCGCTTCATGGACGAAGTCGCTGACGAGCCGGTGTTAGGATTCTCCGAGCGTGGCACCCACACGACGGTGGGAATTTTCCCCGGCAAGGAGCTGACTAACAACTACGGCCTCAACACCGTGGACCTCTGTCCGGTTGGTGCGCTGACCTCGAACGATTTCCGTTTCCAAATGCGCACTTGGTTCCTCAAGGAAACCGACAGCATCGATACCAACTGCGGCACCGGAGCCAACATCACCATTTGGACCCGCGGTAACAAAATCTTCCGCGTCACCCCACGCCAGAACGACGACGTGAACTCCTGCTGGATGCCGGATTCGCATCGTCTGAACTATGTCTGCCCCACCGACGAAGACCGCCTAACTGCGTGTTTGATCAAAGCCGATGGCATCCATGAGGAAACCTGCTGGGAGAACGCGCTGGAATCGGCAGCCGATGCGCTGAAGCAGTTCGATGCCTCAGAGATCGCCGTGATTGCTTCTGGTCGCCAGACCAACGAGGAACTCTTCATGATGCGCGCCCTCGCCGCTGAACTCGGTAGCGAGAACCTCAGCATCGTGGCCCGTGAGCAGGAGTCAGACGACATGTTGATCTCATCCGATCGCAATCCTAACACCACCGGCGCCAAGCTGGTGCTGCAGGATGACTACCCAACTGGAAAACTCGACGGCATCCGCGTAGGTGTCAGCAATGGCAACATCAAGGCCGTCATCGTAGCCTCGGAAAACCTGCTGGAAGAAGCGGGCTTCAGCAAAGAAGATCTCGAATCGCTCGAGCTGCTCATTTCCATCCACACCGCCGCCAATGCCACCGCCCAAGCCAGCGACATCGTATTCCCCGGTGCCGGCCCTGCCGAAAAACGCGGAAGCATGGTGAACGTCACCGGAAGACTGCAAAAACTCAACGCCGCCTGCATCCCTCCCGGCGATGCCCGCAGCGACTGGGAAATCATCCGCGATCTCGTTCTCGAGCTTTCCGGAGAAGCCGCTGAAGAGGCTCCGCAGAGCATCGATGCGCTATCCAAAGTCATCGCAACAAGCATCCCTGAATTCGAGGGCAAACCGCTCACTGCGATTTCTAATCTTGGCGATGTCGTCACCGAAACAGGAGTCACCATTCCGCTAGTGCAACGCGAAGCCGAGCGCAAAGCGAACGGTGAAATTGTCGGCTAATTTCATAAGTCCTATCAGACTCATAAGACCTACCTCAAAATGGATCCCACTCTCATTCTCGTCCTAACGACACTCATCAAGATTGTCACATTCACCTTTATGCTCACCCTTCCGATGGTGGCATATTCGGTGTATGCTGAGCGTCGTGTTTCTGCGATTATTCAGGATCGTGTCGGACCTAACCGGACCGGCATTCCGCTGACCCTGTTCGGTTTCAAAAAGGACCTTCACTTCGCCGGTCTACTGCAACCCCTTGCTGACGGATTAAAATTCTTTCTGAAGGAAGAACACACCCCCTCACACGTCCGGAAGTTTTTCTTCTGGATCGCGCCGGTGCTGACCATTGTGCCGGCTTTGCTGACGCTCTGCGTGATCCCCTTTGGCAGCTCCATCACCGTCTTTGGTGAGCAGATCAAGCTAGTCATTGCGGACATTGATGCCGGACCGCTGTTCATTTTCGCCATCGCCTCACTCTCTGTTTACGGAATCACCTTCGCGGGATGGTCGTCTAACAATAAATACTCTTTCTTCGGAGGCGTGCGTTCATGCGCGCAGATGATTTCCTACGAAATCGCTCTCGGCCTTTCCATCATCCCCGTGCTGATGGTCTTCGGCCAGTTGAACCTTTCCGATATTGTACAATACCAAGCCGACCACGGCTGGTTACTTCTTCCGTTCTGGGGCGAAGGTTTGAGTGCCGAACGCATGCTGCTTCTGATCCCTCTCTTTATTTCCTTCATCATCTTTACCATCTCGATTTTCGCCGAAACCAACCGGATGCCGTTTGACCTTCCTGAGTGTGAAACGGAACTCGTCGGGGGGTACCACACGGAATACTCCGCGATGAAATTCGCCCTGTTCTTCATGGGTGAATACGCTGCCATGATCGTTGGCTCCGCTCTGATCGTCACCCTATTCTTCGGTGGTTGGTCGATCGGATTTGGCGCAGATGCCTACGTCTCTGACTGGGCCTTCGGTGGCCTGGTTCACCTCGGTGCCTTCCTTGCAAAAGTCATCGCCTTCATCATCTTCTTCATCTGGGTCCGCTGGACCCTGCCTCGATTCCGCTACGACCAACTGATGAAACTCGGTTGGGTCGTCTTTTTCGAACTCGCCCTCGTCAACATCTTCCTCACCGCCGGCATCATGATGCTGGTGAAGTAATTTTCACTGACTACCAACCACCGATTACAGCCCACTGAAACATGGCCACCATCAAAGTCACCCGCCCCAAGCTCACGCTGCTTGAGAAACTCTATTTCCCGTCCATCGTCAAAGGCATGTTTGTTACCTTCAAACACGCCATCAGATCGCTACGCGGAAAGAGTATCGGTGGTGACTCCTTGAATACTTCCGGCCTGGGAGTGACGATGCAGTATCCCGAGCAAAAATGGGACGATCATCTGCCGGAGCATTATCGTGGTGTGCCAGCCCTGGTCACTGACGAACAAGACCGCGAACGCTGCGTCTCCTGTCAGCTCTGCGAATTCATTTGTCCGCCGAAAGCCATCACCATCATTCCCGGTGAAATCGAATCCGATGACCCATGGGCCAAGGTGGAGAAACGTCCGAAGGAATTCGATATCGACATGACCCGCTGTATCTACTGCGGCATGTGCGAAGAAGTTTGCCCCGAGCAAGCCATCTTCCTCCGCCAAGACTACGCCATGACCGGCCTCACCCGCGGCGACATGGTGAACGATAAAAAACGCCTCTACGAAATCGGCGGAGTCCGCACCGGCTTGGTCAACAAGTGGAACGAAGTTAAATAGGAAGTTGGGATTGGGAAATAGGTTAAAACTCGGCTCTGGGGAGCCTTAAGGAAATGAATAACACATTGAAAACATTTGAAGACTTGGAGGCCTACAAGGCAGCCCGGGCATTTCGTGTGTTTATTTCTCAGTCTATTGCTCCCAAGCTTCTTGATGCTAAGGAATTCGATCTTCTCAACCAGCTCAAGCGTTCATCACGCTCTGTTACGGCCAACATCGCTGAGGGCTACGGCCGCTTTCATTATCTCGACACTGCCAAATTCTGTTCCAATGCTCGGGGTTCACTTTGTGAAACCTTGGACCACATGAATGTCGCTGTTGATGACCTCATCATTGATGAAAAACTTTATCAGCAAGCTCGCAACGAATACGAAACCTCGACCAAACTCCTCAACGGATACATCAAGTTCCTTTACAAGAGTGCCGATAAACCAAAAGCACCTGCTCCCCAGAGCAGCTAGACTTATTTCCTACTTCCAGTTTCCAATTTCCAGTAACAAATGATCTCTCCTCTCTTTTATCTTTTCGCCGCACTTATGGTTGCCGGTGGTGTGATGGTTGTGCTGATGCATAACCCTGTGTCCAGCGCGCTGTCGATGGTGCTCAGTTTTGTTGGACTCGCCGGTCTGTTTATCGGATTGAACGCCTACTTTGTCGGTATTCTGCAGATCCTCGTCTATGCGGGGGCCATCATGGTTTTGTTCATCTTCATCATCATGCTTTTGGATGTGAAGAAGGAGGAAAAGGACCACTGGAAAGCTTCGTCTCTAGCCGCAGGCATTGCGATCCCAGCCGTTCTTCTGATCCAACTCGCTGGTGTTCTCTCCACCGTCCAAAACTCCCCCAAGGCTCCTGAGCTCGATTTCAAACAAGCTCTCGAACGCACCGTGGATAATGGCGATCTGGCCTACAAGGAAGACACCATGATCCGCAAACGTCTCGCTGCTGATCGTCTGCCTGACACCCACCTGATCGGCAAAAAGCTCTTCACTGATTACAACTTCCCTTTACAAGTCATTGCCGTGCTGTTGCTGGTCGCGACCGTTGGGTGCGTGACTCTGTCCAAGAAGTCCGCAGCAGCGCCGACAGCGGTGACCCCGTTCGTGCGCTCGGTCGCCACAGAAGATGAACCGGCGGCCCTGCCTAAGTTGGCCGAAACTGAAAAGCCTGCGGAGAAAACCGCGGATAAGGATAGCCCAACGCTCACCGAAACTCATGAAAGACGTGGCTTGATCTACACATCGCGCCCCGATGATGTCGACGATCTAAAAGTTATCTCCGGCGTTGGTCCGAAACTTGAGGAAAAACTCAACGAGTTCGGAATCTACACCTACAAGCAAGTCGCCAATTGGTCTGAGAAGAATATCGAGGAATTCGACGATCTTCTTTCCTTCAAAGGCCGCATCACTCGCGACAACTGGCTTACCCAAGCCGCAGAACTCCACGCGAAGAAAAACGCCTGACCCCTGGTTCCTGACACCCGACTCCTGATACTATGCCTTCTCTTAACGAATACCTTTTCATTTCCGGCCTGCTGTTCTGCATCGGCTTGGCGGGTGTGATCATTCGCCGCAACATCATCGTCATCTTCATGTGTTTGGAGCTGATGCTGGCGGCTGCGTCGCTGACACTGGTCGCATTTTCCAGATTCAATACCGTTGGTGGTCTGCCTGATTACGATGGACAGATGCTGGTGTTCTTCGTCATCACCGTCGCTGCCGCCGAGGTGGCTGTTGGACTGGCGATCATTGTTTCTCTTTACCGTGCGCGACAGACGATCCACACGGACGACCTTACTTCTCTCAAAGGCTAACAGCCGCTTCATAAGACCTATTTATTCACCATGAATCCTTGGTTACTCTTCATTCTCCCCTTCGCTAGCGCGGCGATCATTCAGCTGGGCCTCAAGCGAAATGCGATGGCGTCCTCGCTGCTGTCCACGATCAGCGTGGTGCTTACGTTCATCGTTGCCTGCACTTTGTTAGGATCAACTGCCTCCGACTCATGGACGTGGGTTGAGGCTGGCTCGTTCAGCCTGAGCATCGGCTATGAACTCGATCAGCTTGCCACCGGCATGATGATGGTGGTGACCGGCATTGGTATGCTGGTGCACATTTTCTCACTCGGCTACATGAAGACGGATGAGGCGAAGGCGCGTTACTTCGGCTGTCTCTCGCTGTTTATGTTTTCCATGACCGGCATCGTGCTGGCATCGAACTTTGCGATGATGTTCATCTTCTGGGAATTGGTCGGACTCAGCTCTTACTTGCTGATCGGTCACTGGTATCAGAAGGACACGGCGGCAGATGCGGCGAAGAAAGCGTTCCTCACGAACCGCATTGGTGACTTTGGCTTTATGATCGGCATTCTGATGCTCTGGGGAATCACTGAAACGGTGGTCTTTTCTGAGATGGATGGAAGCAAGCTCGGAGTCGTCGGCACCTGCATCGCTGGCACGGCTATCCTTCTCGCCTTCTGTGGTGCGGTTGGTAAATCCGCTCAGCTTCCTCTGCACGTCTGGCTTCCGGACGCGATGGAAGGTCCTACTCCTGTCTCCGCTCTGATTCACGCCGCTACCATGGTCGCCGCCGGTGTTTACATGATGGCTCGCCTTTTCCTCTCGCTTGGACTGGACACCATCCCTGTGTGGTCGGCTGATGTGATCGCTTGGGTGGGTGCCATCACTTCACTCGTTGCCGCACTGATGGCTACGCAGCAGAACGACATCAAAAAAATCCTCGCTTACTCGACGCTTTCCCAGCTCGGTTACATGGTCATGGCAATCGGCTTGGTCGATCCCGATGCCGGCATGTTCCACCTCTACACCCACGCATGGTTCAAGGCGCTTCTCTTCCTCGGCTCCGGTGCGGTGATCTACGCCTGCCACCATGAGCAGGACATTTGGAAAATGGGTGGCCTGTTTGGTAAGATGAAGATCACTGCCATCACTTTCATCATCGGCACACTTGCCCTAACAGCTGTTCCTGGAACTTCCGGATTCTTTTCCAAGGAAGGCATTCTGGCTGCGGCCTATGAGGACCACAAATTCCTCTTTGCCATTGCTGTGTTAGTGGCTGCTCTGACCACCTTCTACATGTTCCGCCTTATCTTCGTCGCCTTCTTCGGCGAGACCAAACACAAACATGCGGAGGAAGCCAAGGAGGTTTCTCCCATCATGTGGGTGCCGCTGGCACTGCTCGCCGTCATGGCTCTGGCCTCACCATTCATCGGCGGTATCATTCCTGCGTCGGCCGATTTCCACCCGCACATTGCTTTTGAAATGAATGCGGTGACTGGGTTCTCACTGCTGGCTTTTGTGGTCGGCTTAGGTGCTGCCGTGGTGCTCTACAAAGGCAAGTCCTCCGATCCTGTTAGCATCCCACTTTTCCGCAACAAGTTCTACCTTGATGAGATCTATCAGAAGATCATCACTATCGGTCAGGACGCCGTGGCAGCCGTCATTCACTTCTGCGATGAGTTCATCATCGGCGTGCTTCTTGTCGGCGGAGCCACTCGTTCAGCTCAGGGCGCTGGCAACCTCTTCCGCCGTTTCGCTCAGAACGGCAGCCTCAGCAACTACGCTTACCTCATGGGGCTGGGCGCGGTTCTCGTCATCTACTTCACCGTTTTTGCCAAATAAGTCCGCAAGGATACAGAAGACCTATTTTTTACGATCATGTTATTTGCTCTCATTCTCATCCCCCTGCTTGCGGCAGTAGCCATTCTTGTGGGTGCACCTGCCAAGCACACAGCTTTAGGTGCGGCGCTGCTCAATGTTCTCCTAGCTGCAGTGGCTGTAGCCAACCCGACGAACTGGGACACGGGATTCCAAGTCTTGGAAAACCCTAACATCAATCTTTCGCTCGGCCTCTATGATGGCATGAGCATAGTGATGCTGATCCTCTCTGTGCTGGTCACACTGGCTGCGGTCTATAGTGGCAAGTGTCCTGAAGGCCGCGAGAAGCTATGGTTCTCCAGCACCCTGCTAATTGCAGCTGGTGCCATTGGTGCGTTCATCTCGACCGATGTCTTTTTCTTCTACGCTTTCCATGAACTCGCCCTGATCCCGACCTTCCTGATGATCGGTATCCTCGGAAGTGGCGACCGTAAGGAGGCGGCTTGGAAAATCACCATCTATCTCGCTTTTGGCTCGATCATCTTGCTGGCTGGGCTGCTGTTAGCCGTTGGGCAAATTGGCAGTTTTGCCTTCAAAGATCTCACTGCGATCCCACTCGAACACCAGAACACCGTCGCCTTCCTGCTGATCGTTGGATTCGGCACACTGGTATCACTTTTCCCACTGCACTCATGGGCCGCTCCCGCCTACGCCAGTGCCCCGGCTCCCGTTTCCATGCTGCATGCCGGAGTGTTGAAAAAATTCGGTCTCTACGGAATTTTGCGCATCGCCATGGTGGTAGCGCCTGAAGGCATGGCCAACTGGTTGCCATGGCTCTGCGTGCTACTTCTCGGTAACATCATCTGGGTGGGACTGGTCACTCTGAATCAAAAACGCCTCGATCTGATGTTAGGTAATTCCTCGGTGATGCACATGGGTTACATCTTCCTCGCCATAGCTGCTCTTTCCGCCAATGGGCAGAACGAGATCGCTCAGCCTGCCGCTGTGCTGCTGATGTTTGCTCACGGTATTTCAATCGCGCTGCTATTCTCTCTGAGTGCGATGATCGAGCGGAAGACCGGCACTCTCGATATCGCCCAACTCGGTGGCCTCGCCAAGACGGCTCCGGCCTTGGCTTTCGTCTTTGGACTCGCCGGCATGGCATCGATCGGGCTACCCGGCCTAGCCAACTTCGCCGGTGAGGTAATGGTGTTTTTCGCCGGATTCGCCGACTGGAAACCTGCTGACGGCATGGGCTGGGTGCAGGTCACCACCATCATCGCCCTCTGGGGTGTAGTGCTGAGTGCCGTCTATATGCTGCGCGCTTACCGTAATATTTTCCAAGGTCCATTGGTGCGCGATACTGAAACAGCCACCGACCTTCACATCTGCGAAAAAATCCCCACCTACCTGCTGGCCGCTACTCTGTTAGTGGTAGGTGTTTACCCTCAGATCCTTCTGCAATTTCTCTAACAATCAATAAGTCCTAAAGGACCTATAAGATCTATTTTTCTCATCATGCAACCGCATTACATTGAATTCATCACCGTTGGCTTCGGCATTATTCTGCTGATGTTCGAGGCTTTTAGCAACGGCAACAAATCGAAACTCGGCCTCATCGCAGCCGCAGGACTGACCGTCATCTTGGTTATCCAATGTTGCGTCTCTACCAATGCCAGTTCCCCGGAGTGGCTGTCTCGTTTTTATACTTACGATTCAATCGCACGTTTCTATAAAATCATCGCACTGGTCAGCACGATCCTTGTGCTGCTCATGGCGGTAGACTTCCGCAAGGTGCTCTCTCGTTACACATCCGGTGACAGTAGCTGTTCAGGTCTGGGTGAGTTTTTCTGTCTGCCTATCTTCGCTTGTGCCGGCCTGATGTGGATGGCTTCGGCCAATGACTTGGTCTCCATTTTTGTCGCTCTTGAACTTGTGACAATCACCTTCTACGTGATGGTCGCATACATGCGCCGCAACGTCGGATCCCTTGAGGCTGGAGTGAAATATCTCATTCTCGGTGCGCTCTCCACAGGCTTCCTCGTCTACGGTATTGCTTGGATCTATGGAGCGATGAAAACGACGGATCTGAATATTATTTTGGAACAAGTCATCTATCTCGAAATGGCTGGATCAGGTGTGCCTAATCCAACATATCTTTTGTTCGGTATCGCTCTGATTTTGATCGCTCTTGGATTCAAAGTGGGTGCCGCTCCTATGCAATTGTGGATACCTGATGTCTATCAGGGGGCACCTACCCCGATCACAGCCTACCTTTCGGTCGCGTCTAAAGCTGCTGGATTCTTGGTCATGATGGCGATCATCGGACCGTTTCTCATCCTCTCTGACACTAGCGCACATGTCATTCTGATCCTCTCGGTCATGGCCGGAGCCACCCTACTCTACGGTAACCTCGCTGCCCTGAAACAGGACAACTTCAAACGTCTGCTGGCTTACTCATCCATCGCGCATGCAGGGTTCCTGCTCATGGGTGTGGCTTCCGGAGATTTCACTTCGGTCAACTTCTATTTGGGAACCTATCTGCTGATGACCTTCGCAGCGTTCTTCGTGCTGGCATTGGTTCGCAATCAGGAAGACAGCGATTCGATTGATTCCTTTGACGGCCTGAGCAAGCGCAACCCACTGCTCGCAGCTGTACTCACCATCACGATGGCAGCTCTCGCCGGTATTCCGCTGACCGCAGGATTCTGGGGTAAGTTCTTCATCTTCGCCGCCGCAATTGAGGCTGGTCTTTCCTGGTGGCTGCTCGCAGTTGCGTTTGTCAGCGTTGCTGCTGGCTTCTACTACTACTTGAAAGTCGTTAAGGCGATGTATTGGAACTCATCTGTCGCCGAACATGCCATCAAGGTTCCAAAGATCACAAAAGCCGTGCTCGCCATATTGACCATAGGCATCGTGGTCTTCGGTATCTGGCCACAGCCGATCATTGGCCTCATGAAGTAAGTAGCAGTTCAGTGTCTAACTGAACTCCACCCTTCTAGTTGTTACTGCGTCTCAGTAACAATGTGTTGTTTTTTTAGCAGAAAGTCTTTGAGCCGTTTCCGTATTCTGATAGTATTTAATCGTTAATAACAAACGATAAAAACTATGGAAACGATGACCAAAGACAAGACCTGCGCGAAATGCAAATACTGGGACAACCAAAACGGAGGAGACAGCGGCCAATGCCGTAGGAGTTCTCCCCAAGCCGTTGTCTTCAAGGTGGACTCCGAAATGGAATACAAGTCCGTCTTCCCGAACACCAACAGCACCGATTGGTGTGGTGAATTCGAGGAAAAATAGCCACTTTCAATTGCTGCTCAGCAGCCAAATCGACTCAAAACACAGCCCTGGCTCACGCCAGGCTGTGTTTTTTTACGTCCAGAATCCCTGTAAAAGACTTAAAATAAGTGTGGCAGATAAAAAAACCACTTGCTATTGAGACGGATTCGCAATAGCTATCCGCATGCCGAAACCAGCTACCCCCAAAGACATCAGCATCACTTCCGAAGGCCTCGACCTGATCGACGCCATGTTAGTCGCGCTGCCGTCGCAAATGAATGCCCTGTTGGATCTCCGACTGGCACTCACCGAGAAGGCAGAGGCCGGCAAATGTGTGAGATTGTATTTCTCCCTGCTGGAATCTGTGACGGGCTGGAACCGTGACAAAGTCGATGCCCTGCGTCAGTTTCTTGAGCAACGTATCCAGCTGGAAATCGTCATCACAGAGACCCAGAAACGTAGTCGTGAGTGTCTCGGTCTCGACCGCGCTCGTGCTCTCGAAGATTACTGCGAGGATGCCATGCGCACCGTCGCTCTGAATCACAAAAAGGCGTCTCGCATCGAGATGTCATTTTGCTGGGCTAGCTAATTGAGTCGATCCTGACAGCACTTTGCCCTCGCATGCCCAGCGGCGTGTCGAGTAGGCTTCTGATGATGCTGCCCCAGGAAATCATTCGACATAAACGCGACGGGCTGACTCTGTCCGAAGAGGAAATTCGTTATTTCGCCAACGGTATCGCGGATGACTCAATCACTGAAGGTCAGATCGCGGCCTTCGGTATGGCCGTGTACTTCAATGGCATGAGCAGCGAGGAAGCCGCCGATCTAACACTGGCCATGCGTGACACCGGTGATGTCCTGAATTGGGAATCTGAAAACCTAGACGGCCCGATCATTGACAAACACTCCACCGGCGGCGTTGGCGACGGTGTCTCCCTGATGTTAGGTCCCCTGCTCGCCGCCTGCGGTGGTTATGTGCCGATGATATCGGGCCGTGGCCTAGGACACACGGGAGGAACACTCGATAAACTCGATGCCATCCCAGGTTATCAATCGACACCCGACAACACTCTATTTCGCAAAACTGTGCGTGACTGCGGAGTCGCCATCATCGGCCAGACTGGCAACCTTGCGCCTGCCGACAAACGCTTCTACGCCACTCGCGACATCACCGCCACAGTGGAATCGATTCCATTGATCACCGCTTCCATCCTCTCGAAAAAACTCGCCGCCGGTCTCGACTGCCTGGTGATGGATGTCAAAACTGGCAGTGGTGCCTTCATGCCCACGCACGAAGATTCTCGAGCGCTCGCCCAGAGCATCGCGGATGTTGCCACAGCAGCCGGTGTCAAAACCACAGCTCTGCTCACTGATATGAACCAGCCACTGGGGTCGTCAGCGGGTAATGCCATCGAAGTCCGTGAGGCGATCGATTTCCTCACAGGAAAACACCATAATCCAAGACTGAAAGAAGTCGTATTCGCCCTCTGTGCTGAACTACTCAAGTTAGGAAAATTGGCTGAGGACAAGGAGAAAGCAAACAAGATGTTAGAAAACGCCCTCAGCTCAGGAAAATCGGCCGAGGTCTTTGGCTCTATGGTCCACTCGCTGGGTGGGCCTGCTGACTTGATTGAAAACCCGGACTCCCATTTGCCGACGGCCGATTTCGTGAAACCTGTGTTTGCAGAGGCTAGCGGCTACGTCACAGACATGGATACCCGTGAACTTGGCATGGCGGTCGTTCAGCTTGGAGGAGGAAGACGACGTTCGGACGATGACATTGATCCAGCCGTGGGACTGACTGAGTTTATCAAAATTGGGGAATCGGCGGATCAACCTCTCGCAGTCATTCACGCTCGTTCTGAATCCGACTGGCAGCAGGCCGCAGGAAGCATTCGCGCGGCAGTAACCATCGGAGATCAAGCTCCGGAGAGTTCCCCAGTGATCCACGAGGTCATCACCGCCAATAGTTAACACCCGGATGAAAACCCAACGTGTCATTCTGTTAGTTCTCGACTCCTTCGGTATAGGATCGGCTCCGGATGCTGCGTACTTTGGTGATGACGGAGCGGACACGCTAGGACATATCGCCAAACAGTTTCAAGACAACGGCAGCACGCTCGCTCTCCCTAACATGTCATCTCTCGGTTTGTTGCACGCCTACCATACAAGTACTGGCACGTATCCGGCAGGCATGCAGCCGACTGAAAAGCTCATCGGCAGCCACGCCTGCGCCAGCGAAATTTCATCGGGCAAAGACACCCCCAGCGGGCACTGGGAAATGACTGGCGTTCCTGCTCTTTGGGGCTGGGGTTACTTTCCCAATCTACCTAACTGTTTCCCTAAAGATCTTCTCGACCAGTTACACCAACAGGCAGACCTCCCAGGCAGCCTTGGCCATTGCCATGCTTCAGGCACTGACATCATTGCTCGGCTCGGCGAAGAACACATGCGCACCGGAAAACCGATCTTTTACACCTCCGCCGACAGTGTGTTCCAAATCGCCTGCCATGAAAAAACTTTCGGGCTGGAAAAACTCTATCAGCTCTGTGAAATCGCGCGTGACTTGCTCGATGAACTGGAAATCGGGCGAGTCATCGCCCGACCATTCATCGGCGACTGCTCGGAAAATTTTCAGCGCACCGGTAACCGTCACGACTATGCCATCCCCCCACCGGAGCTCACCGTTTTACAAAAACTCACCGACTCCGGAGGCACGGTCATCGGCATCGGAAAAATCGGCGACATCTTCGCCCACACCGGTATGAGTGAGGAAGTGCGCGCGTCCGGTCATCCTGAACTTTGGAAGGAAACTCTCTCCGCCATCGATCGCGCCCCTGAACGCAGCATAATCATGACCAACTTCGTGGACTTCGATGCGATTTACGGGCATCGCCGCGATCCAGAAGGCTACGGTAAGGCCCTCGAAGAATTTGATCGCCAACTGCCCACACTTTTCGAGAGCATGCACGACAGCGATCTCCTCATCCTAACAGCCGACCACGGCAACGACCCCACCTGGAAAGGAACCGACCACACCCGCGAAAACGTACCCATTCTACTTTATCAAAAAGGCCTGAAACCCACTGACTTGTGCAAGAGAGAAACCTTCGCCGACATCGCCCAGACCATCTCCCAAATTTTTGACCTATCCCCCTTCGAACACGGCACTCCCCTGATACCTGAATTCTGACATCCGTCCCCTGAATAAAATGACTCCACACATTGAAGCCAAAGCTGGCGATTTCGCCACCACATGCCTGTTGCCCGGCGATCCCTTACGCGCCGAGTACATTGCCGAGACTTTTCTAACCGAAGTCAAAAAAATCAATGCCGTGCGCAACATGTTTGCCTTCACTGGCAAATACAACGGCACGCCTGTCTCCGTCATGGGAAGCGGCATGGGCATCCCATCGATCTCAATCTATGCCAAAGAGCTGATCACTGAATACGGAGTTAAGAACCTGATTCGCGTTGGCAGCTGCGGGGCTGTGAGTAAAGAGGTCAAAGTCCGCGATGTTCTCATCGGACTAGGTGCCTGCACCGACTCCGCCGTGAACCGTCAACGTTTCCAAGGCCACGACTACGCAGCTATCGCCAGTTGGCCATTGCTCAAGGCTCTTAACGACGCCGCTGGAGCTCTGGACATTTCCGTCACCAACGGCAACATGTTTTCCGCCGATCTCTTTTACACTCCGAATCCATCGATGTTCGACACCTTGGAGAAGATGAACATCCTCGGCATAGAGATGGAGGCAGCCGGACTCTATGGTATCGCGACCGAGTATGGGGCCAATGCGGCTGCCATTTGCACCGTTTCCGATCACATCCGCACAGGAGAAGCGACCACTTCCGCCGAACGTCAGTCGAGTTTTGAAGAGATGATGAAAATCGCTTTAGAGGCTACGCGACTGATAGAATCCCCACAAGGATTGGCCTAACAACATATCATCATGACTGCTTCAGAATTACTCAAACTTGCTTCCGAAGCTCGGAAATCGGCTTATGCTCCCTACTCAAAGTTCTTAGTTGGGGCGGCGCTATTATCGGACAACGGCACCGTCTTCACTGGCTGCAATGTCGAAAACGCTTCCTACGGTCTAACTAATTGCGCCGAGCGCACGGCTGTCTTTACAGCAATATCCGAGGGGGTAAGAAACTTCTCTGCAATCGCCATCTCATTGCTAGGCGGAGGATCTCCATGTGGTGCCTGCCGGCAGGTGCTCAATGAGTTCAATCCATGTATGAAAATCTATCTGGGAGATGAAAACGGCCAACTTGTCCGCGAGACTACGTTGGATGTCATGCTACCGGATGCCTTTGGACCGGAGAACCTCAGCTAAACCGTCATCCCACCACCCCATGAGATTTGCTGAAGTCATCTTCTTATTATTCATCTCTACTCAAATAGTTGTGGCAAACCTCTACGATCAATGTCGGGCTTGGTATCTAACACTAGGCAAACCCAGTGCCAAAGATTTACAGCTCATTGAGGTTCATAATGGCTACTACACTATTGGGGGTGAAAAGAAACCTTACATTACCCATTCCTATCTCGTAAAATATGAAGCAGGGAAAGAGTTCAAATTTATCACCCTCGATCTAGCCAAGAAACACTTTGATCTTTCTCTGAAGGATTCTTACATGGGAAATGTAAAAGTAAAAAACATCTCATTCAAACCTTGGGCAGAGACGTTCTTACAAGCTCTCAAGGCACAGAAAGAAACCCGCATGCTCGGATGGGGTGCGCAGCCTGCCGCTGGAACTGTGGAGCAATTTTACATTTCCATGGCCTGTCACGATAAAGGCCACATTGAACTAGCTCGAAAAATTTTCCAAGCCAAGGCGATCCCGACATTCCACCACCGAGAAACAACACGCATCACAGACCTAACAGAACTGCAAAAGGAGTTAGCTCATACAACGTTCTGGAGAATCATTCTGGACTTCAACGACACCAGCCACACACGCCGAGAACTCCACGATCGCTTAGTCGTGTTCATCAAACATTATCCACAAAGTGAGCACTTCGCCCGAGCCAAAAAGCTCGAAGTAAAACTCAGGAAAATGCTGGCCGGTGAGAAAACACATCAGCAACTCCGAGAGAAAACCCCTTTCAGCAATCTCACCGAAACTGAGAAAATCAAAGACCTCATCTACCAGCTTAGGGATCAGAACGGCGCACAAATGGGACAGCCTGGCTGGTGTGATATTTTTGCTCAGGATGGATTCAAACCTATTGAGCAAGTTAAGAACCCCTCCCCGGCATTACAACTGTTGAACATCGGCTATGAGGTCGTTCCTTTTCTGATCAAAGTCCTCGATGACGACACCCCCACTCGATCGGTCGGCTACCATCGGGATTTTTATTTTTCCCATTCCATCCTAACTATCGGAGATGCTGCAAATCAGATCCTCACTCGTATCACAGGCGAGCGCTTTGGCCCCACAGGTATCTGGAGTAAACCGGAGGACCTTGAAAAGACCATACTCAATGCAACGGTATGGTGGGAAAACTATCAGAAAAAGGGCGAACGGAAACATTTGATCGACCTCGTGTGCGCCGCTGGTCCCAGTGCGGATACTTGTTTAACTCGACTGTTCAAAAAGTATCCCGAGGATGCGCCTACTGCTGCCAGAGCTGGACTCAAGGCGGCCAAAGATGACTGGGTGTTCAGTTCGTTGATCCGCAGCATTCTTGTCAGCGAGCATCCGGAGAGCTTGAAAATCCTCACTGAAGCTCTGGCTGATCTCCGTTTTCCCGGCGGACATCTCACGGTGATCTCAGCGTTACATCACAGGAAATCACCGCTAGCGCTGCCTGCAGCTATTGAGGCATGGAACAACCCTGAAAATTGGAAAAGCGCTGATGACTTTGGAGGTTCACCCGCAGATGACATTTTAATGTTTTTGTTAGGAACAAATTCCCCTACCGCTTTCAAAACCATCCTAACCAAAATCAATCGTCTATCCATTGATCGCAAAATCGAAATCGCCCAGCACGTCTATGGGCTCAATAACCCGGGAGATGAATATTCCGCCATTGCCCAGCAGACCATGGTCACGTTTCTGGAAGACACCAGGCAACGAACTGGCATGTCAGGAAGTATCGGAGACCTCAACTACACAGACCCTCGAGTCTGCGACATGGCTGGCGCAGCTCTAGCGAAAGTTTGGCCCAAGCACTATGACTACGATCATCAGGCAGAGTGGACCAAGCGCGAGGCGATGCGGCTGAAAATCATCAACGAGACACGGAAGACAAAGAACCTGAAACCGCTCCCTGCCCCTCTTCCGAAACCAGCCTCATTGCCTCCAGGTGTTGATGCCGAACTACGTGACGCCCTTGACGATGTTCAACTAGTTGCGTTCCGGAAGTTGATTCAAAAACACGGTATCAGCGCGCTAGACGAGCTGCTCGAGTATCAGGAATCCATGGATGAGGATACATCACCTCTGACTCGATTGGCCGTAAACTCCAATGCGCGGAACTTAGTCAATTCATTGGCCTTCATTCAAGTCGCCCCAAAGAAATATCGCAACCCGGCCGTCACCAAGTGGGTGAAAGCCCATCAAGGCACAAGTCTCTCAGCGGATACTCTCATCCAACTGATCACCGCATGTAATCAAGAAATGAAAAACTCCTCGACGCGAGGAATCACCCTATCCATCCACAGATCATCAGAGGCACGCGGCCTGCACATGCTGATATCACTGAGCCAAAGTGAGACGCCAAAACAGAAAGCAGATCAGTGGAATTTTTCACTCTCCACCCAATTACAGGGTAAAAATATTTATTCAATATCGGGAGGGGGCTCTGAAAACCACGACGACCCCAAAGACGATACGCTCAAGGATTTTCACAAATCCGTGGAACAAGCACTGCATTCCGAAGCCCGCGATCACTTCGAGATCCATTACCAAATTCACGGTATCCGACACGACGATGAACCGTGATGCCACGGCGACCACTCACTTCCATTGCCAAATGTGGGTTTCAGCCGAAACTTAGCGTTGAATTCCCTTCCCCATGATCGGAATTTCCCTTATCTCCCGTGCAGAGAATCTTCCTCATTCATGCGCGTATTTTCCATACTTTTCCGGAAGGAATTTAAAAACTACTTCCTGACCCCCTTCGGCTGGGTGGTTCTGGCTCTCGTTCTGTTCATGCAAGGCCTGTCGATGTCGGGTGCGATGGAGCAGATGAAAGACGGCCCGATGGTTGAAAACTTCCTATTAGTGTCGCTGCGGACGCCTCACTTTTGGTTTTATTTCCTGTTTATTTTCCCTCTGCTGACGATGCGACTCTTCGCGGAGGAGGCAAAAACCGGCACATTAGAGACCTTGATGACGGCACCGGTGACCACCGCCCAAGTCGTCTTTTCCAAATACCTCGCAGCTCTCGCATTCTACGCCCTGCTTTGGTTACCCATTTTGCTTCAGCTGAAAATTTTCGGCTGGGTAACAGGCTCTGCCGCTCCAGTAGAAATGGGGCAAATCCTCGGGACTTATGCCATTCTCCTGCTTATGGGGAGCTTCTTCCTCGCGATCGGCTGTCTGGCCTCGACACTTACCTCCAGCCAGATCGTTGCCGGCATCATCACCATCGCATTCTTGGTGATTCTCTTTTTCCTCGGATTTGTGCCCTACTACTTGGGTGAAGGATTCAAGGCGTCCCCCATTTTCCAATACGTCTCCATCCAGGACCATCTGGTTAATTTTGCAAAAGGCTTAGTCGATACTCGACCGATCGTCTACTACCTCAGCATGTCGGCCTTCTTCCTATTCCTGACTCATATCACACTCGATTTCCGCCGTTGGAAATCCTGATTCAATCTGTTTTTTCCCACCTACGTTTTCCCAACATGCCGGATACTCCATCCACAGAACCCGTCGAAGAGGCTGCAACACCTGCGGTCCAGCGTCCCATACGAAGACTCGGCCATAGCATTCTCGTAGCCATTCAGGTGGTTGCCTTCTGCATCGTGCTCATCTCGGTGAACTACCTCAGCTGTGCCCGTCATTCACGTATCGATCTCACTGAGCGGCAGGATTTCACTCTTTCTGATTTCACCTCGAAGCTTCTCAAGGGAACATCGGTTCAGGACCGCAAGGAGCCCATCCGTATCATTGCAGTGATTCGCCGAGGCTCTCCCCACTACTCACGCATGCGGAACCTGCTGGATGAATACAACCGCTTGGGTGGCGATTCTGTGGAGCTCGAGTTTGTTGATCCAGCCCGTCAGACAGACCGGACACTGGAAATTGCCCAAATTTACGGCCAACCTTACATCGAGGACATGATCATCGTGGATGGCCGTAGCGCAGAAGCTGAATCAGCGGCTGCCCCAAAAACTGACGGTGAAACCTCAGCGACTGACGAAACCGACCAAGGCAAAACCGCCGAGGCGGCCAAAGACGCGACAGGCGATCAAGCTGATCTGCAGCAACTCTCAGCGCATGTCCGCACCGTCTATGTCAAGCAGCTCTATCTCGAGGAATTGGATCAGTTTCGGAATCGCTTCATCGCCGCATGGCAAGATGAGGACGTGATCACATCTTCATTCATTGGCGCTATCGAGGGCCGTCCTCGCAAAATTTATTTCGCAGCCGATAAGAGCAACCTCGAAGCCAGCGATGGTGAGCCAGCTTGGAAAGTTCTCGCCAGCCTACTTTGGCAGCAAAACATCCAGATGGTGCCGGTTCGACTAACAGATATCCAAAGCATCCCTAAAGATGCCGAGGGCTTGGCCTTGATCGCGCCACAGTATGACCTCTCTGAGCGAGAACTCAAGATGGTCACGGAATATTGGGACCGTCCACGGTCGTCGCTCTTCATCACCCTCGATCCCTCGGTGGAACTCAGCAACCTGCGTATTTTCCTTCGTAATTATGGTATCACTCCGCGTAATGATCGGGTCATCAGCGTGGAAAACAAACAGACGTTATCCAGTGTCCGTGCGGTCTTCACACGAGGAGCTGAAATCAACCTTGATCTCGGGGGGAAGTCGACAGTTTTCGATGGAACCAGCAACAGTCTGGAAGTTCGTGAAAACGACGATCAACTGATGAACAAACGCATTCGACCCATCGCTCTGGTCCAAGCCGCCGATGGATGGTGGGGAGAAACCCGCTACAAGGAGGAAAATCCAGTATTCAACCCTGAGGAAGATCACACGGCTCCACTTTACCTCGCCGCTGCGATCCTACGTGGACAAGCCACTTCAGACGACACTGCCCAGTTAGTGTCGAAAATGGTGGTCATCAGCAATACTGATTTCCTGGCCTCCAAGAACACCCGACCAGAACAAGCTGATTTCGTAAAATCCAGCATTAACTGGCTAGTTGGGCGTGAGGATTTGATCGGTATCGGTCCTCGTAAACTTCACCGTCACAAAATCACTCTGCTCGACTCGCACAATACCTTTATCAGCCGACTACTGCTGATCTTCCTTCCTGGAGCTGTCATTCTAACATCGTTGATTGTTTGGAATGTTCGCCGAGCTTAAGTCCTGCCCCGTAAACAGGCAGATAACAGATCGTATATTCCTACGCCGTCATGCGCTACACGCCCACCATCCTCCTCGTGATTCTGGCCACCCTTCTCGGTGGTCTGGCCTTGGTGCACACAGGCAGTAAATACAGATCAGCCATCTTCGGAACAACCGCCACCGAACGTGGTGAGTTATTGTTTGACGTCGAGGAGCTCGACAAGGTTCGGCGTATCACCCTGACAGACAGCGAAGGCAAAGAAGCGGTCTTCAGACTCGCTGGAAATATTTGGGTCAGTGATTCTCCATGGGAAGACCGCGCTGACCCGCTCTACATTCGCTCCCTTTTCCAGTTCACAGCTGGACTTGAGGTGCAAGAGGTCATTCCAAGAACCGGCTTGGAATTGAGTGAATTCGGACTACGCGAAGGCCACACTCGAATCACGATGGCTGACTCCAAGGGAAACCTTATCTGTGACTATCGCCTAGGCCGACTGGCGGCTTGGAACGTGCCCACTGAAGACGGAAAAGCCACTCTTCCCACCACCTATATCCGCATGGCGGACAAGGAATTAAAGAGGAACGTTTACCTGTGTTCCATCAAAACCGGCGCGGCCATCCATTCTCTCTTCAATCAACAATTCTCGCGTTTCCGAGATCATCATCCATTCCATTTCAGCCCCGCCTACTTGGACAAAGTCAGCATCCAAAGTGCCGAAGGTGAAGTCGTGCTCTCACGGCCAAATCTCAGGTCCGGCTGGAGCATCACCAAACCTTTGGAGCTTCGCGTCGACCCTGCTGCGATCTCGGAGCTCTTTGTCAACATGGCACGGCTGACTGCGATCAAAGTCGAAGACCGGTCCAGCGTCACCCTCCCTACTGCCGGAGACACTACCAATCAGGCTCGGGAAATTTCCATCCACTTTGCCGGTGCCAAGGATGACATCAAACTCCATGTTTTCCCTCCTGCCACTGAGAGCCAGACAACGACCTTGGCCACGATCAGTGACCGCCCCGACGCCGTATTCCACCTCCCCCTCACCCAAGCGATTCCGGGAGCCACTGCACTCAGCCAACTCCAGGCTGGCGTTAACGACCTGCGGTCAAAAACCATGACTCATCTCAATGGTCCGCAGTTAAAGACCATCATCATCCGCCCTACCGGCCGACCTGACACTCTACTAACCCGGACCAAGAAAACCACGTGGCGAGTATTCCGCCGCAAAGGATATGAATCAGCTAACCAAGAGGCGGTGATCGATCTGATGACGGCGGTCACGCGCGACAAGGTGCAAAAATTCATCACCGATGCTGCCACGGACCTCAAACCCTATGGCTTAGACCGTCCGTTCCTTCAGATCGGATTTGTCAGCTTCAACGACGAAGGCATGCGTATCGCACTTGGCCGCGGTGGTGCGAATAAGGAAAATATCTACGCCCACATTGTTGGTCGTCCTAATATTTGGCAGATCAGCAATGAAACCGTGGGGAAAATTGCCATTAACCCGTGGCAATGGCGCACGGCCCACACTTGGCACATCCCTAAAGTCGATGTCACCCAGATCGATATTGAGCGCAAAGGAAAACCACCTGTGACTCTGAACTTCGATTACTTCAGTGGTCTTTGGAAAGCCAAGGTGAATGGCGTAGACGCGACAGGAAAACTCAACCCTAACCGTGCGGACAATTTGCTAAGCAATTTAGAAGGCCTGGAAACCACCAAGTGGCTGGGACCTGTCCACCTTCAGGCCAACCAAGCCATGCAAACGCCTGACACCATCATCCGGGTGCACGTACAGCGGGTTGCTGACGATGGAACAACTCTACCACCCGTCATCAAGACTCTGAAAATTGCCCACACCCCAGGGAACTTTATCTATTTTGCAAAAATCGACACCGTCCCCTACAGTCTCGAAAACGAGGGCGAGGAGAACTATTTCCTGCTCAATCCCGAGACCATCAAGAAACTCTACGTCGACCTCTTTGAATAGCCTTCCAAGAGCTATCAGCCATCATGCCTACCTTTGACCCACAATCCATCCGCGCCGATTTCCCCATCCTCGATCAGGAAATCAATGGCAAGCCGCTTGTCTATCTGGACAATGCCGCCACCAGCCAGACTCCGCGACAAGTTATCGAAGCAAGCACAGGCTATTACTCAAAGATCAATGCCAACATCCACCGCGGTGCCCACAAATTGGCCCGTGAGGCCACGCTCGCCCACGAAGCAGCGCGGGGAACGGTCGCCCGCCATTTGAACTCCCGGCACGAGCACGAGATTATTTTTACCTCTGGCACGACCGACTCGATCAATCTCGTTTCAAACACTCTGAGCCTCTCTGGAAAAATCGGTCAAGGTGACTCCGTGATCATCTCCGGGCTCGAGCACCACTCTAACATTGTCCCTTGGCAAATGCTCTGTGAGCGCACTGGAGCCACGCTAAAAGTCATCCCTGTGTTAGATGATGGAACTCTCGATATGGACGGCTACCACGCCCTGCTTAATAACTCAGTGAAGCTCGTCGCCGTTAACCATGTTTCCAATGCCTTGGGCACGATTAATCCGATCGAAGCCATCGTCAGCGCCGCAAAACAACACGATGCTTTAGTCCTGCTCGACGGTGCCCAGGCGGCGCCTCACATGGGGATCGACGTTCAAGAGTTAGGCTGCGATTTCTACGCCTTTTCGGGGCACAAAATTTACGGACCTACTGGCATCGGAGTTTTGTATGGCCGGGAAGAAATCCTCGAAGAACTCCCACCATGGCGAGGAGGTGGAGAGATGATCAAAGAGGTCACCTTCGAGCATACCACATACAACGATTTACCCTTCAAATATGAAGCGGGCACACCGGATATCGAGGGGGCCATCGCATTGGCCGCCGCCCTCGATTACATGAACGGACTGGGCATGGAAAACATCGCTGCCCACGAGCGTCAACTGCAAGAGTTAGCAACCGCTGGATTAAAAGAAATCGATGGTATTCGGCTCTTTGGCACAGCCCCTGAAAAAGCTGCGGTGGTTTCCTTCCTCCTCGGAAACATCCATCACTACGATCTCGGCACACTGATCGACCAGATGGGAGTGGCGGTCCGCACCGGTCATCACTGCTGCCAACCACTGATGGCCCGCTTCGGGATTACTGGCACAGTGAGAGCATCCTTCGCCGCGTATAACACTGAGGAGGAAGTAGCGATCTTCATCAACGCGGTTAAAAAAGCCGCGATGATGTTGGGTTAGATGTAAAAAGCCCGCAGAATCACTTCAGCGGGCTCTATGTTAAGATCGTTCTGGTAAAACTTACTAGCGGCGACGGCGGAAAGCAAAGAGGCCCAATCCGCCAAGCAATAGAGCCGTAGATGGCTCAGGGACTGCAGTAACTGTCGTATTAAAAACAACTCTAGCCTGAGAGAGTGTTTCTATATCACTCCCACTAGCCCATCCATCCCTAAAGTTCACCAAATAAGTCCCATCATCTCCAAACGTCGAGCTAATCGCAATAATCTGTGTTAGGCTAAACCTAGTGCCGAAAGAACCAGCGCTGGTAGACCCCACTTGGCGGCCGTCTGCCCCTATAGCATCACCATCAGAATAAACTATATCACCAGCATTAACCCCTATGCCATCACCTAGAGTAACAATATTACCATTAGGGTCTTGAATATCCGCAACATAATCTGATGACCAAGAACCATCACCGCTGGTAGAATAATCAAAATAAACATCAATAGATTCCAGTCCTGACACAACCCCAGTCAGCGTGGTACTCGATGCCCCAGGTCCCAGGGCAATGTCACCAAAATTGAAAGTGACTGCTGCCGAGGCAGAACTAGTTAGAAAAATCAGGGCGATTAGTGAATTTCTTAGAGGTTTTCCCACTTTGTGAGTTATCGTATGTTTCATGTTTTTTAAGGAGCGTTGTTGTTGTTGTTCGCCCCCCCAAATACCAATTAAGTGGAGGCTGTTAGAACACACACAGACACCTAACATGTTAGGAAATTTCTATCAAGAAATTTATATGTCTTAAGCTCATTTTCTAACATGAATCATAATTGTCATTTCGATGAGTCGCTTTCCCTATGATGGCAGCAAATAATCATTCAACGATTAATCTTCCATGACAGATTGTGCGACTAGGATCTGGGTTTGAAAGTCGACTCTACCTAACTTAAGCTCGCTAAGACTTAGCTTGATGCTCGCTACCGCTCATACGATGACGAGTTTTATATTGGTTGAAAAACGCTGCACTCAAACTCAGCGCACCGCGCTATGGAGTTCGGCTAAAAAGGCGTCTACCCATGGCTCAGGGCCACGTTGTTTTCTTCGGCCTGCTGCGATGCAAATAGGTGCAGGTGCCGGGTCGATTTTTTTCAATTTAATCTTATTTCCAAGCTGAGATCTTGAAGCGACAAGTGCCATGCCAAGTCCCGCTTCGAGGCCAAGTTTTAAGCTGGAAAGTCCGTCGAACTCACCAGCTACCTTGGCATTGATCCCTTGTTGTTGGAAATACGCACTGACCTCGGTCCAGTAACCTGGATAATCAGTGCGGGAGAGAAGCAGTAGCTTTTGTTGGTCTAAATCGGATGGTGTTATCTTTCGCTTCTTGGCTAAACGATGATCAAGCGGAACAGCTAGAACAAACTGGTCCTGTCTCAAGGTGGTCCACTCGAACTCTTCCTCAGCAGATACGACTCCAAGGATCAGATCATACTCATCGTGTCGGAGTCCTCTGACCATTTCCTCGCTACTACAATCCGCCAGCGTCACCCTCACTTGGGGGTATAGCTGGGAGTATCGAGATATTGCCTTTTGCAGTATCTCAGCGGCAAGCGAGGGTGCGTAGGCAATTCTGATTTCCTCTCCTTCAATCTCGCGACGCATCTGCATTTCAATACGGTCCACCTGCCCTAACATCTCCTGACCGAGTCTGAATACAACTTCACCATCGCGAGTCAATTTGATGGATTTCGGGCCACGCTCGAACAGTGACCAGCCGGTGTCGTTTTCAAAGACGGCCATCTGTCTGCTAAGTGCTGGCTGGGTCAGTCTCCGCTTTCTAGCAGCTGTAGAAATGTTCATTTCCTTGGCTACTTCAATAAAATTTCGAAGATGCTCTAGATTCATCCCACATACAGTGAATTCTCATATCAGATACTCAAGTATATTATTTTTGCATACTAAGCATAAAAACAGCGAATTAGCCAAAGGGAGGAAACCAAGGCATCTTGCTCCCATGAAAACAGACAACCCAACCAAGATCTCGATCCTCCGAGCTGATGAACGCGGTCACGCCGGCCACGGCTGGCTAGACTCTTGGCATACCTTTTCCTTTGCCGATTACTATGATCCGGCACATATGGGATATCACAGTCTGCGCGTAATCAACGAAGACACCATTGCCCCAGGTAAGGGCTTTGGCATGCACCCTCACTCATCCATGGAAATCTTCACCTACATCATATCTGGACAACTGGAGCACGAGGATTCCATGGGGAACGGCCGCGTGATCAAGGCCGGTGAATTCCAATACATGTCTGCCGGAGAAGGCGTCATGCACTCCGAACTTAACCCATCTGTGAGCGAGCCTGTGCATCTGCTGCAAATCTGGATCACTCCGAACCAAGACGGAGGCAGTCCGCGCTATGCCGATATGGACACGAATGCTATCAAACAGAACAATGCGCTTACATTGTTCGCCTCGGGCGATGGCAAAAATGGTTCATTTGAAATGCGACAGCATGCTGAAATCTACTTCGGCCAGCTGGAGACAGGAGCCACGCTCACCCAGGACTGCAATGATCAGCTCCCTCACATGTGGCTGCAAATGATCAAGGGTGAGCTCGAGTTAGACGGCAATATACTTCATGCTGGAGATGCTGTCGCTTTGGAAAACAGCCAACTCGCGCTTCAGGCCAAGAGCGACAGTGAATTTCTCCTGTTCCAGCTAGGTTAACTCCCATCAATCATATCAACTAACAGAAACTACCACCTAACGAACTACTCTATGAAAATATTGTCATTCGGAGCATCCACCAGCTCCACATCGATCAATCGCCAGCTGGCAAACTACGCAGCCGGACTAGCACAACAACAACTCGGAGACGCCGAGGTCACGAAATTCGACCTGCGTGATCTCGATCTCCCTATCTTCAGTGAAGACAAAGAAAAGGAATTGGGGTCCCCTGCGGATGCTGAGCGATTTTTCAAGCTCATCGGTGAACACGACGCCATTGTGCTGTCATTGGCAGAGCACAATGGATCTTATAGCGCCGCTTTCAAAAATCTCTACGATTGGTTATCACGAATCGAACAAAAAGTCTGGCAGGGCAAAACGATGTTATTACTAAGCACGTCACCGGGTGCACGAGGAGGAGCCACAGTGATGGAAGCCGGAAAAGCCACATTTTCTCGCATGGGAGCGCAGCTTGCGGCAAACTTCAGCTTACCTAGTTTCTACGATCATTTTTCCGATGACGGAATAAGCGATCCTTCTCTCTCCTCACAACTGCAAGAGGCTGTAGATACTTTTGTCGTGGCCCTATCTCAATCTAACAACAACTAACTATGAAACATATACCTAACATCGCTGGGGCTTTGCTCGGGCTTGCCTTTATCACATTCGGGCTCAACAATTTCCTTAATTTTTTAACCATGCCTAGTGGTGGAGAAGCCGGGCCGCACACGGCGGGCTTCTTTATTTCCATTGGTAAGAGTGGCTATCTCGATTTCATCAAAGTGTTTGAAATCATCGGTGGACTGCTAGTCGCGATCCCTAAGACTCGTAATTTCGGACTGCTGGTGCTGGGACCCATTGTGATCAACATCATTGCGATCAATGTCATCATCAAAGGCCACGGTGCTGTCTTTGCACCACCTGTCATCGTAGTTTCAGTCTTGTCCGCGTATCTATTGTATGTCGGACGCAAAAAATTCCTCGGATTATTAAACTAGAAGCCATTTAACTCAAAAAAGCCAAGGTGAAGGTTATTACCTTTCCTTGGCTTTTTTGCGACCCTAGGGCGCTTGGGAATTTGGGTGTCTTACCAATCGGCGTTATAACCGCGGGTATCTACATGAACGAAGCTGCTGTAAAGTCCGACACCGCCTTCGAATTTGCGTTTGTCGCGGAGATGACGAGCTACGCTGGCAACGTGGTAGGGAGAAACTCCGTGGAAGACTACATCGACGGCTTGGTTTGCCATGTGTAGTGATCTGGATTTACCGCGGACGGCGTAATTATAGCGGGGACTGCGGTAAGCTGAAATAATCTCTCTCACTGGAGCCCCCATTTCACCGGCCATTTGATCGATGATTTTGAGTGTTGGAGCCATTTGTTTCCACATGCTTTGAGGCGGGAGTGAATTCACGGTATTGCCCCGGGTTTTGAAATGTGGCGCCAGCACCATACGCGGGGTGATATTCCTGAGACGGAGCCCTTTGACAAAATTGGCGTAGCGATAGACATCCGTCCCTTTGAGTCTCACCCAGGAATCCGGTATTCCGGCGACAGGTTTTTTAGAATATCCGAATAATCCGGCATCTGCTTCGTCAGAGGTCAACATAACACCTGCTGTAGCAGCGGCAGCTAATCCTAAAAAGCGTCTACGTCCGTATGCATCCAGAATGCCCCCGTGATCGTGGTTTTGTAGCTGCGCTCCTTTATTTAGCTCTTCCATGTTGACTTTTTTTGTGAATTTCGCCCGCTTATACCCTTACTTTAGGGGGCTGGCAACGATAAAGTTAAGGTATTTTAAATATATTTGTAAACTAACATAAATCAGTATTCGTGCTCACAGTCCTATGTCTGCGTGAACGATACGATTGCTCCCCCGCTTCGACTCACAACATCAACCATCTGACATTGTGTGTGTTACAAAAATCAAACGAAGATCGTAACGCTGTTCTGTGTAGAAAAAACGCCCGGCGTGAACCAGTCAGACCGAGCGTTGTAAAATTTTAAAATCTGCCGATTACCAGTCGACGTTGGTTCCACGTGTGTCAACGTGCACGAAACTGGAGTAGCGGCCGATGCCGCCTCTGAATGCACCTTGTGAGCGCATCTGTTTGGCAACGTAGGCTGCGTGATAAGGTGAGACGCCTTGGAACTGAAGATCAACAGCAAGGTTTTGCATGTGATAAGAGCGGCTCTTTCCTCCGACAGCACGGTTGTAGCGTGGACTGCGGTAAGCTGATGTGATCTCGCGAAGTGGCGATCCCATACGGGCAATCATGCCGTCAACAACTTTGAGAGTGGCTCCCATTTGCTTCCAATATGTCTTTGGTGGCAAGCTGTTATGAATGCTGCCACGTGTCTTGAAATGTGGGGCAAGCACCATGCGCGGAGTGATGTTGCGCAGGTTGAGACTCAGAATGAATCGCGCATAGCGAGTTACATCTGATCCCTTCGCCTGAACCCAGGCGTGTGGGATACCAGGAACTGGCTTATCGTCCATCAGGCCAAAGAAGGCACCTTGACTTTTTGGAGCTCCGACGATGACTGCGGCGCCAGCGATGCCGGCTGTTGTAAGGAAGTTTCTACGGTTAAAAGCCGTTGTTAAGGGTCGCGGCTTGAGGTGTTGCGGGATTCCCCCGCCGATCAAGAGATCGTTGTGTGTGTTATTCGTATTTTGTTCACCCATTGCGGGAGGAGTGTGATACATCACACGGCGGTTGGCCAGCGGTTTTTTTACCTTTATTTTGTTTTAGTCTCACCTAAAACGTTAAAAATAAGACAGTTCAATAGTTTTGGCCAATTTCGAGCCGCAAAAAAAATTTCCAATCAGGCAAAATAGGGGCTAGATTTCCTCTTGATAGTAAATTTTTACGTATTTCATCTGCTTCTCGTCATCGAATCCGCGTTCAAAGACGGAGGCATCAGATTCCTTGAAAGCGGGGGCAAAACTAAGATTTACTCCTGAGTCCAGCTTGATCGTGCTGCGAAATCGATTGCCTGCCTTCCGTGCGATTTTCTTGTCGATGGTGAAGGTTTCTTCCAGCTTTGCTCCGTCCTCTTCATCCTGCTGGCCACGGAATTCGTCAAATTTCTCAATAATTTCCGGCTCTTTGAGGGCTTCCTCGCGGAAATGTTTGAGGTCAAACTCATCGCGCTCCTCAAAATAACCGATCGCTTGGTTCGCAACGCGGCATTTTTCCTCCGCACCCATCTCCTCCGGAAGTCCCTCCTTGGCAAAGGAAACACACATGTCGGCATAACGCTTGGTCATGAAGTCATCATCGCGACGGAATTTCACCCCGAGGAAATCGCGCATCCAGAAATTCGTGCCCGAGCTGGTTTTATCGAAAGTATAAACGAGGAACCCTCCTTCTTTGTCGCAATTCACGATCAGGCAGCCTTTGTCGATTTTATCAGGTGATATCCCCTGATGGGTAACGAGCTGAAGATTCCCATCGGCATCGGTGACCTCAAGGAAAGGCACACGACTCTCAGACTTGATGATGCTGATCGCCTGCAACGGATCTCCATCGACCAGTACATCCTCAACCAGAGCCACACAAAGATCGCCAGCCTTGATGTTGGGATGCTTGGACGTGTTATAGAGATGACGCGCTATCTTCCGGCCTTGTTCGCAGAGGGTTTCTTTGGATTCAAAAATAGTCGCCGCATAGCGATATACCTCGTTGAGTTCCAAAGATGAATGATGCGCGAATGCACGCCGCTCCAAGGCCTTGAAGGGCTTGAGGAAAGACGGTGTTAGAATCGCATTATCCGCATCGGAGAGAGTGCACAACTCCTTGGAAGTGCGCAGCGGTTCTGATCGAAGTGGGTTCCCCACCCGCGCGAGTGACAACATGGTCAGCTTCGCACGTCTGAAATTGAGTGTATGAGGCATAAGAGTGATTGGTTACTTGCCTTCAACTTCTGCCACGTGCTGACGGAAAATAGCTAGCTCTTTCTTCACAACGGGAAGAAGAAGATAAAGACCAATCATGTTAGGAAATACCATGGCGAAAAGCATGGCGTCAGAGACCCGGATGACGTTACCCAGAGATGCCACCGAGCCGACCACAACAAACGCGCAGAAGAAAAGTTTATAGAGTAAAACTGCGATCGGATTGGGGCCTCCGCAGAGATAGATAACAGCTTGCTCACCGTAGTAGGACCAAGAAATCATGGTCGAGAAGGCGAATAGTAGAACTGCAACCGCCAGAACTTTAGGGAACCAAGTGAACTCGGTTTTGAAGGCTCTCGATGTTTTGGCAACACCTTCTACCGTGTCAACACCCTCCATCGCTACCCAGACGGGCTCTTCCTTATCGCGCCAGACTTTTCCATATTCGCCGTCTTCAGATTTTTCCAGTATTCGCAATTCTTGTCCGGCCGTGGCCTGACCTACGACAACTTGTTCCACCCCTGGTGAGGCATAGAGTGCAGTAGCATCTTGCTTCACAACCGCATCCACTTTCCACACGCCGGTTACGACGAGTACGAGTGCTGTCATCGTGCAAACTACGACGGTATCAGTGAAGGGCTCTAACAATGCAACCAGCCCCTCACTCGCAGCTTTATCTGTTTTGACCGCCGAGTGGGCGATAGGAGCGGAGCCAATACCGGCCTCGTTAGAAAAGGCAGCGCGTTTAATGCCTTGAATAAGAACACCCACAAAACCACCACCCACAGCCATCGGCGTGAACGCCCCAGTCACGATCTGAGCGAATGCATCGCCAAGCTTGTCACTATTCGTTATCAGAATGGCGAATGTGGCGATGAGATAGATACCGCACATGAATGGCACGAGTAAGGAAGTGACACGGGCAATCGATACGATCCCCCCGATAATCACCAAGCCGACAATCACAGCGAGGATGAAACCGAAGACGACTTTGCTCTCTTCAAACACACCAAAAGCATTGCTCACCTGTGAAGCTGCTTGATTTGCTTGGAACATGTTCCCTGCCCCCAAAGCTCCACCGACACACATGATCGCAAAAAAGATCGCCAGCCCGATGCCCAATTTGCCTAAACCTTTTTCCTTCAGTCCCTGGCTGAGGTAATACATGGCTCCGCCTTGCACTCGGCCTTTGCTATCAAACTTCCGGTATTTAACCCCTAATGTGCACTCACAGAACTTGGTGGTCATGCCACAGAGCCCCATGAGGATCATCCAGAATGTAGCTCCCGGTCCGCCCATGCCCACGGCCACAGCGACACCTGCGATGTTTCCAAGGCCGACCGTTGCCGACAATGCGGCAGTCAATGCTTGGAAGTGAGTAATCTGACCTGGCGCGTCTGGACGGGTGTATTTCCCCCGAGCCGTTCTGAAAGCCAATCCCACAGAACGTAGATTGATGAATTTGAAATAAATCGTTAGAAAAATGGCGGTGCCGCCTAATATGACGAGAATAACGGGAAGCGATTGCCCAGCGACCGGAACAGAATAGAAAATAATCGATTCCAGAAAGTCCGCGATTGGTGCCAAGGTATTGTCCAGTCCCTCTCCGATGGTTGCGGCAAAGGCGGTGCCTGTGGTAAGGGGAAGTAAGATAAGCGCGTAGAGAAGCTTGCGAAAAAAGGTGTGGGAGCGGGCGGTTGTCATAGGCAGTATGTGTCTCGGCACACACTGCCAGTTCTGGTCGCCGGGGCACAAGGAAAATTGCCAGACTCTTACTCTTGCGAAGGGGCCGCTATTGGTCACCGTCAATTGTTGAAAATTGAGTTAGCTATATTGTCCTCTCTATTTGTGATTGACGGCTGTTGGTTAATTTTGGTTGATTCACCATTAATTATGAAAACATTCGTCCCATTATCTCCCAAGAAGTGCGTCTTAGCCTTCGGGTGCGCGTGCGCCCTCGCTCCCATCGCCCACGGTGTAACTCTACTACACTATTGGGATTTCGAAGGTGGGTATAACGACAAAGCGGGGGCCAGCAATGGAACCGCAGGTGCCGAGGTGTCAACCATCACCGGTCAGGACGGTAACACGGGGGCCTTTTTCCCCAGTGCCGTCACAGGAGGGGGCGCTTTCGATTCGACGGGTTATGTAGATATAGCTCCTGCAACCAACGTATCTGGTGCGTTCTCCATGAGTTACTGGGTGCAGCTACCTGCGGACACATCGACCGATGGACGCGGAATTTTTGATTTCAGCGGTGACGGGGGTGACGGTCCACAATCATTATTCATCCAGTCGGGTGGAAATGCCGGCAACTTGGCATTTCGAGTCGATGGCTCAGGGACCTCCAATGCCGTGGCCTTTGTTACTGTGCCAGAGGACAACTCGTGGTTCCACATTGCTGCCAACTTTGATCCATCTGGAAACTTAGCCGTTTATCTCAATGGAACCCCCAGTGCCTCGGTCTTAGCCTCCGGGGTAGCTGATGCAACATGGGATGTCGATCAATACCTTGGTGCTTTCAACGTAAACACGCTGGCAACCCGTGGTCTCAATGGTGGACTTGATGACGTTGCTATCTTTAGTGGGCTGCTCACCGAAAGTGAGATCTCAGGATTGGCCGACCGATCTCTCACTCCTCCTGATCTTGTGCCTGAGCCGAGCACGGGCTTATTGGTCGGACTTAGTGGACTTGCCCTACTGCTGCGCAGGCGTAAATAATTGGCCCTTTCTTTCCAACAATTCACGCAGAACAATTCCAACCGCTCCTGGTTCTCGCCTGGAGCGGTTTTTTATCACTATGTGACTGATTGAGTTTCCTCACGCACATTGTCTTCTGGCCGTTAGCATTTGCCATGGCGATGCTCCACTGTAAGTTTCCGTATCCAGATTCTATGATGACTCCACTCTTCCGCATCTTTGCCAGTCTATTGCTGAGCAGCCAATTCGTGGCGGCTCAGAGACCGGCGGGACACTGGGCGTTTGATGGTGAGGATGGAGCCAAACGACTTGAGGAAAGCTATGGCCGAACAGAGCTGAACGCTGCTGAATCTGGGGGAGCTGCGAGTTGGCAAACGAGGGCTGGCTTTGGTTACAGCTTGGCTATTGGAAGCACTTCGAACTACCTGAGTGTGCCAAACCTTGAGCAAATTTCTCCCGGCAACGACAGCTTCTCACTATCCGTATGGCTAAAACGAGACTCGATCAACTCAGGTTCTGGAATATTCGATGCATTGAGTGGCACGGGCACAGGCTATCAGCTTTTTGTTCAATCCAACAACATCCTCCGGCTGCGGCTGGATGACGATCAAGGTCACAGTGTGAACGTCGACACGACTTCAACGCTAATAAATACGAACACATGGTTACACATCTATGCGGAAGTGGACCGGGCAAGCAACACGGCGAAAATATTCATCAACGGTACGGAAAGCACAGGCGGTGGAGTGAACATTTCTGCACTGACTGGAGACATCATTCCTGACCAGCCATTACAGATAGGAACACTCAACGGAGGCAGTCCAACCGATGGATCTCTGGATGACGCAGCCATCTTTTTGAGGAAATTGACGCCTGCCGAGCTGTCGGCCATCGCGGGAGGCGCGACGATTGTAAGTCAGTTCCCACCACTGCCATCTGTCGAGATTACTCCCGACTCCACGATACTCCGCCCCGGAGACACGATCAGTTTATCATCAGCCCCAGGAACAACCATCTACTACACGCTGGACGGAAGTGATCCGACGGAGTCCTCGCCAAGTTACTCAGGGCCTTTCACGCTAACTAACAGTGCCAAAGTGAAAGCTCGGGTATTCTCAGGCGGTGCTAACAGTACTGGAGGACCAATCACCTCCGCATATTTCACGCTTATACCCGAACAAAAGCCGAATGTGATCCTCATCGTGGCCGATGATTTGGGGTTCAACGACCTTGGCTGCTATGGCGCGGCTACGGTCGCCACACCGAACCTCGATGCTCTTGCATACTCGGGCGTGCGTTTCACCCAGTTCACCACCAGCGGCCCAAGTGATGTGGCAGCGCAATATGCCTTGCTTACCGGACGGGTGGTGGCCCGATCGGCTATGTCCGATATCGTGGCCTCGGGATCCACGGGTATTGATCGGCGGGAGTGGACGCTGCACGAGGCGATGAAAAAGTCCGGGTATCACACAGCCATGATCGGGGCATGGCACCTAGGTGATGCAACCGGAAGCCATCCTACAGCAATGTGCACCGACCTCTTCTATGGCCTACCCTACTCTCCCTCTCTAAGCCCCTTTCCTCCTTTGGTGGAAAATGCTACTGTCATCGACGCCTCACCAGCTCCAGCTAATTTGTTAGACCAGATGACGCAGCGGGCAAAAAGTTGGCTTAGCACTTCGGATGGTCCATTTTTTCTCTGTTTCCAACCGCCATCCATGACATCGACTGGCAACTCGCTGTTAGGTGCATACGGCAATCGCATTGAAGCCATGGATCAAGCGGTCGGCGAGATACTGGCTACATTGCAGTCGGAAGGGCTCGATTCTAACACCTTGGTGATTTTCATTTCTGATTCTGGAGCAAATAGAAATACAGGCTCCTACCCCACTGGATCAAACGGGCAACTTCGTGACGGTAAAGGCACCACATGGGAGGGAGGAATTCGCACCCCCGTGATAGCACGATGGCCTGGTGTGATCCCTGCCGGAGTCGACTCGCAGGCACTCGTCTGGCTGCCCGACCTGTTTCCGTCTTTATTAGAAATCATCCAAGGCTGGGCACCTGGAGATCGCACATTGGACGGCATCTCCCAGCCAAATACGTTACTGGGAGGAGAAACTGTTCCGGATATCTCACGGGTCTTATTTTCTTACCGGCACGAGAGTGTTGATTGGGCCCTAACCACCGTCAGACAAGGTCCGTGGAAACTGCATCGTTCCTATATCAACTCTGATCCCATCAATGGAATTTCCGCCACAGCCCCCCTGCTCTATCAGGTTGAAAACGATCCTACGGAACGTATTCAGCGGCAGTCGACTCATGGAACGGTGGTAAACGAGTTACAAGCACTGGTCACAGCCCAGCAGAACTCACTTCAGGGAAATCAATTACCTCCCATCGAGCCGGTGAAACTCACGGTCACTGACATTGACGACTCCCAGCCGGGCAAGCTGCGCATCACATTCACCCGCCCTGCTGCGTCGTTGAACGATCACTACCTTTTACAGCATAGCAACGACCTTGATGACTGGGACGACCTACCTCTAACAAATTTCATCCAAAGCACCACCCTACTCGCGGACGAACGCGAGCAAGTGATCATTGAAGTGCTGCACAATCATCCAGGATTCAACAGCCCTGACGGCAAGCATTTTATCCGCATCCAATCAAACCAACCATGAAGACCCTGCTGTTTTTACTCTGCTCCACCGTTATGGTGTTGGCCCGGCCAGCATTGGACAAACCCAATGTGATCATCATTTTCCTCGATGACTGCGGCTATGGAGACTTCTCTCACACGGGGAATCCGAGCATTCGTACACCCAATGTTTCCAAGCTTGTTAGAGAAGGTCTTAATTTCCCTCAATTCTACACGGCATCCGGTGCATGTAGCGCTTCTCGATACGCGTTACTAACAGGGAGAAACCCACGTCGTTCAGGTTTTGGTACATGGGTGCTATCACCAACTGCCTCCAAGTACATTCACCCCAATGAAATCACTATCGCCGAAGGGTTGAAAAACCGTGGGTATTCGACGGGATTCTTTGGCAAATGGCACCTGGGGAATCCGAACAGCAGCAATGGGTTCACCACCAATGCATTTCCACTCGCTCATGGATTCGACACTTGGGAAGGCACCAATGTCTCTAACGATTATGACCCCGGAGCCGATCTGGTGAAATCCAATCCATCGGGGACAACTCCGGTCGCTGGCTACGAAATCATCGCCGAAGATATTCTAAACAAACAGCCCCTGCACGAAGAACTGACCAAACGCTACGGGGAGCGCGCGGTTCAATATATCAAAGACAATAAGGACAATCCGTTTTTCATCTACCTAGCTCCTAACATGCCACACTTACCTGTGCATGCCTCCTCGGAGTTCAAAGGCAAATCGCTCCGAGGTCTGTATGGAGACTGCATTGAGGAAATCGACGCCATGGTTGGTTCCATTGTGCAAACACTTGGTGAGGAAGGTATTCAGGAAAATACGCTGCTGATCTTTACCTCGGATAACGGTCCATGGATCAGGTTTGAAAATACCGCCAGTCACGCCAAGTATGATGAAGCGAGGTTACTGGTCGGATCCGCGCTCCCGTTCCGCGACGGCAAGGGATCTACGTGGGAAGGGGGCGTCAGAGTGCCGGGTG
The DNA here is from genome assembly GCF_042849255.1 of Oceaniferula spumae. Taxonomy (GTDB): domain Bacteria; phylum Verrucomicrobiota; class Verrucomicrobiia; order Verrucomicrobiales; family Akkermansiaceae; genus Oceaniferula; species Oceaniferula spumae. The sequence goes on along the minus strand of NZ_AP026866.1, from coordinate 4,548,221 downwards.
TGTTCTGGTGGCCAGGCACGATCGATCCAGCCAAGGTGCAGCACCAGCCAGCATCCACGATGGATATTCTGCCTACGGTCTTCGCCCTCGCTGGAGAACCACTGCCCACGGGGCGCACTCTCGACGGCAGAGACATCAGAAACTATCTGAACTCGACGGAATTCCCGACTTCGCCCGGCACCTTCAAATTTGTCTACACAGGAGCGGGCAGCAACGTCATCTATGGAGCGCGCGCTGGTGCTCACAAGTTGCACATCAGACTCTACTCCCAGACAGGAAATAATTATGGTTTCTCAGCCAGCCGTAGCAACCCGCTGTTGTTTGACGTTGAGAAAGACCCACACGAACGATTCGATATCAGCGGATCAAATGCATCCATCGTCAACCAACTCGACACCATCATCAGCGATTTCGAAACATCACTGGCCACTGAGCAGACGTTTTGGGGTGCTCCTTGATCGTGACGATTTTCAAGTCACAACCAAGTGGCTCAAGACTACTTCTTCAGTCTTAAAATGATCTCAGAAAGTTCGCGAGCAGGTATGGCGAACGTGGCCACGCGGCTTGCGCGAGCGATGTTCATACCGATGCAGACACCATCCAGATTAAGCAATGGTCCACCGATGCGGTCTTTGATGAGAGGGGTATCGTGATGAAGGACGCGAGGGAATGCATCACGTCGCTTAGAGAGACTGAGGTCACCACCGCTCATCTGATCATTCCGGCTCAAGCGTTGTGGGCCTGCAGGCAGAGCTGACAGCTCCACATCGAATTTCATCGATTTGCCATCGCGATCTACTTCGACGGCAATTTTGTCTCCGTCTTTTTTATCCTTCATCAGCTTCAACAAATCCTCTCGCTTGGTGATTTTTTCTCCATCGACAGACTTGATGAAATCACCCTCTTTCAAACCGGCTTTTTCTCCACCGCTCTTTGGGGTGACCTTCTTGAGTTCGAGGCCTTTTTCATCGTCCTCGCCTAGCTGGACACCCATGACGACTCTTCCCTCGGGGGCTTTAATTTCTCGGGTGATCGCACTAACAATCCCCACCTTCACCCGTCGTTGGCTTCTGGTGGTTGATCCGTTAGAAATTACCCAAGAACCCTGCTGAGCGGATTCAGAATCGCTGAGCATTGCGGGCTCGAGTGGAGCTACGGGAGTTATCTTAAGCATGGCCACATCCCACTGCTCATCCACGTTCACCACTTCCACATCACGATAAAGCTCACTCCCGATGCGCAGCGAAAGTTGGCTGGCACCCTCGATCTCGCTCGCTTTGGTAAGGATGTAACCATCCTCACTGACTACGGTGCCGTAGATCTTCATGATGCGAGATTTCTCATCCGTGTAGATCACTGCGGAACTTTTCTGCAACACCTGACGCTGAGGTTCGAAAGCTTCCCACACTGTTTTCCCATTGATACGCAGATCCCCAGGTAATGTGTTTTGTGCCACCACCGGCTGAATGGCTGCGACGCTCAGAGCCATAGCCGCCATGCCGAGATGGATACGGAAAGTGTTGGTGATTGGAATCATGATGATAGATATGGAATTAATATTGAGAAATAGCGGGGAGGTTGTTCAGATTAGCGTTTACCAAGTCTGAACTTAATCGTCTTCTCTTCGCCTTTGCGTGAGATTTTAAGCTCCACCTTATCGCCTTCGGACATTTCCTTGAGCTCAGATTTGAAGGTGTCCTTGTCAGCAATATCTTTGCCATTCATTGCCAGAATGATGTCGCCAGCTTCTATGCCGGCTTTTTCAGCTGGTGTGTCTTTGCCAACTTTACCAACGAGGAGCCCGTCTTCCGAATCAGAGGTTCCGAGCCCAATGAAGCCGCTGCCTTTGACCGGACGTTTGGCAAATGGACCGTCGCCGATGAATTTGTTCTGCTTCATGTCGTCCCAGTGCTTGATGTATTCACGCATCGGAACGTGCATGTTTTCCTCCATGGTCTGGGACACGCGGCTGTGAATACCGATCAGTCGGCCTTCCATGTCAAAAAGTGGACCGCCGGAATCACCACCGATGACTTTGCAGTCGGTATGGAGAGTCGTTTCCGAATCCTTGACGATTCTTCCGAGGCGAAGCACTGGGCCACGGTCTTTGTCAAAACCGCCAGAATGACCGAAGGCGAACACCCAATGACCTAGCTTGTAATCGTTTTCCTTGTTGATCTCCACATAGGGATAATTGCCTTCATCGGTGATGCGCATCATCGCGGCATCGGTGTTGGCAATGAGGCCCATCGAAACAGCTTTGTGCTCCGTGCCGTCATTCATGATCACGGTGAGATCCTTGTCCACACCCGCACTCACGTGGGCGGCGGTGAGGATGAGGCCTTCCGGGGAAACAATCACGCCACTGCCAAATCCCTGGCCAAGGCTGATGCTCACGGTCGCCTTGCGAGCGCGCTTGGAGCTTTCCATCAAGGCATTTTGGATCGCGATCAGATCCTCCTTGGTAGCAGGTGCTTTGGCCTCATTGAAAGGAAGCACCTTGGCGAAGGACTGCTGGCTGCCAAGCAGGCACGCCGACAAAGCCAGTGCGCAGGCAGATTTCCAGAGGGAATTGATCGGTGAATTTGTGGTGAAAAAGCTCTTCATCTTTGCATTAGATAAACGATGACAAGCGCGGACTTCGTTCAAAACGATCGATGAAAATCATCAATCTTCAAGTTTAAGGGCACGCAGCAGCCGTCGGATCGGTGGTTGGTCATCCAATGATCAGAATCGAGGTGCTTTATAAATTGCCGCAATAACGACGTCATTTCAACCTAAAAGGTCTGCATCCAGCGAACGCACGTTGGAAGGCTGTAAATATCATCTCGAACTTAGCGAAGCTTCCCAATAATCGGCCTCCAGTTCACATGCGCCTGATAAATGTCAGACTACCTTCCCAATTTGCGGTTGGTATCGCTGATGCTTAGGCCCTGCTGCTTTTTCCAGTCCATGATATCTGGCTGGATGAAGACGCGACGGCGGACGTCCGTTTCAGCATCTGACTTATGAACAACCCTGCGTCCACCCTGCTCATGCGCAGTTGATGTGCTGAATGGATTCACATTAAATGATTTGTCGCTGCCGTAGGCTGTTTTGCCCTGTGCACTGGCTTGTTTCTGCACAAACCAGGGCTCCTGCTTATAGCGGCTGGCGTCGGTATTACCCTCATATTTCTTACGGCCGAAGATGGTATTCCCTCCCCAGCGTTTTTTACGGTAGGAAGTCTTGGAGTAGTCCTTGCCGGCAAAGTCACGGTTTGACGCCATGTGGCTTGTCTTACCTTCCATGGAGCTTCGACGATCCGACTTCATCATCGGGTTGCCATCTTTATCTTTCCCAACACTGAACGTCTCCTTGTTTCCCCAAGCATCCTTACGGACTTGTTCCTTCGTCACAGTTTGCTCGGAGCCACAAGATACCAAACATGCCCCAAGACCTACGACTACCGTAAGTCGGGCTAAGGAAATGAGGAAATGCGATGGAGCCGTAGCTGTCATGGTGCGGAAGCCTGCCACGCCAAAGGGCAGACGGCAAGTTCACATTTCAGATGCTATTTCTTAGCATCCGTGAGTAATTTCCACGAGAGTTCGCCGTTATCGATCCGGCGAATCTCCGATTCATAGATCGCATCTTCGTTTCTCGGGTCGATGGTCGCGGCCAAGGAGATCAGATACCGAGCCAGCAGACTGTTAATTTCACCTTCATTCTTTTCGAGGAGCTGTCCCCGTGCGAGCAGGAGTCGGGCAAAAACTTCCGGCTCATAGTCCGCGGCCACCCGGTCAGGCGTTACGCCGCGTGCCAGCTGGGCATTGACCACAATGCATTTTTTGTTTCGGGGAGAAAGGTGTAAAGCCAACCCCAGAATCTCGCGCGCAAGATCCAAGGACTTCTGATCTGCCTTTTTCTCATGCACCACTTTCACCGCATAAGCTGCGAGATTGGTGGCATATTCATCACGTTCGTTGTTCACCATCGAGAGTTCGTCACCGAAGAGTCGTTGGTTGATTGTGGGTTTCTCGTATTTGCCAGAGAATTTCACGAGCTCACCCTGGCAACTGGCACGGTCGATGCCAGCGACTAGAAGTGTGAAAACAAGCAGGCCTTGCAAGATACGGTTCATCCCCGTTAGTGTCTCGTCGGTAAGGCCATCAAGCAAGCTGCAATTTTATGAAGGATAAAAGATCACTGCGTCAGGAAATGCGATCGCTATTGGCGGATGTGACGATGCAGAGCGTGACCGAGGCCTCCGATAGCATCTGCATGCATATTTGTAACCACCCGGAACTCCATGCGGAGGCATCCACGATCACCGTCTTCTCTGCACGGGCTGATGAAATCAAACTCACGACGTTACACTCTCTGCTTCCCAGTAAAAAATTACTCTACCCGCTGTGTCACCCCGGTGGTATCCTCAGCTTTCATCATGTCGAAAATCCTAGCGAACTTGTTCCGGGGATGCTCGGAATCCTGGAGCCTGTGCCTGAAAAGCATCTGAAAATAGCCGTTGAGGATATCGACCTATTCCTCTGTCCGGGTTTGGTGTTTGGTCGTGACGGATCAAGACTCGGACACGGTGGCGGCTTTTACGATCGGGCATTGGCGAAGAAAAAACACAGCGCCATCGTCTGTGGCGTAGGGCTTGAGATGCAAGTCCGCGACAGTGTCCCCCACGAGGATTACGATGTTTTTTTACAATATTTGGTCACGGAAACCGGGCTCAGATCATTCGGGAGCTAACAATTACTGCCAGACTTTCTCTAAGATGTCCTGCTGATGATAATCCATCGCTGCCTGTCCGGAATCGGTCGCATCCTCATGACCGGCCAAATGCAAAAGTCCGTGGATGATGTATAGCATGATCTCGCGTTCAAAAGCGTTGCCAAACTCCTGCCCCTGACTGCTCGCCGTTTCCACACTCACATGGATCTCTCCGTGATCAAAGGTGATGACATCAGTGGCACCGGGGATATCCATGAAACGCAGATGCACATCAGCAATGGTTTCATCGTCCACGAGACTGACCTCCACCTCGTCTAACTGGGCTAGAGATGATCCTGGCCCAGTTGCCACCTCCAAGATATGAGGCAGCGCCAGAACCGCGGCCGACTCAAAAAGTTCAATCAACTCATCACTCAGCGGTATCGCTTGCTGGTGATTGTAGATCGCTATTCCCGGCAGTGGTAGCATCTCTGCGTGGGTCTGTTAGCGGTTCACACTACTGACAGGATCAGCGGCGGGCTTGGACTCAGTTTTTTGGGGAACTACCGTCTTGGGGATTTGGCTAGCTTGCTCTTTGGCTGCAGCGCGGCGTTTCTCCTCGAACGCTTGACGAGCACTTGGCTCGCGGGGAGGTATGGATGTCTGACGGTTGTCGTCCTTGGGTTTGTTTCCGTTTTCCTCGTCCTTCGGATAATCGATGCGGGTGTGCATCATACTCCGCAACGTTGAAGCAAAGCTGTCACAGGCCGTTTTGATCTCGCCCATCGTCAGGCCGCTGTCATCGAGCTGGCCGCTGGTGACTCTTGCCATCACCAGGTCACGCACCAAGTTTTGAATCTTCTGAGGTGTCGGCTTTTTCAGACTACGTGACGCGCTCTCCACGCAGTCGGCTAGACTGATAATACCGCTCTCGCGGCTGCTTGGCCCAGGTCCGGGGTAGCGGAAATTCTTGGCGTCGACTTCAGGTATGTCCTCCTTGTTTTCCAAACCCTCCTTGACCTTTTTCTCCACCGCATGACGCATGTCGCGTGCCTTGTGATAGAAGTAGCTGACCAGTGAGTCACCGTGGTGTTCACGAATTACCTCGATAATTTTGGGATTCAGTTTGTGTTTGATCGCCATGTCCACGCCATCCTTGACGTGAGAGATAATGATGATGGCACTCATCGTTGGGGTCAGCGAATCGTGTGGATTCACGTCGCCTTGGTTCTCGATGAAATACTCGGGCTTCTTCAGCTTCCCGATGTCGTGGAAATAGGAACAGACACGGCACATCGCGGCATTGGCGCCAATTTCTTCTGCCGCCGATTCAGCCAACGAAGCAACCACCATACTGTGATGATAGGTTCCCGGAGCCTCCAGTTGCAGCTTGCGAAGAAGCTTATGGTTCAGATCACTGAGCTCCAGCCAGCTGATATCCGTGGTGACTAAAAATAAGGTTTCGAGCGCGGGAAGAAGCCCGCTGACAACCATGCCTGTGAGCAGTCCACCGATCAAGGCCACTGCGACCTTGGTGAGTTCGTCCGAGAGTCCTTCCCCCGAATACATCGAGGTCAGATCGATTTTACCAAAGGCCAGGGCCAGAAGTAGAGTCGACGCTCCAACATAGAAGCCCGCCCGTAAGAGACTTCCGCGGCGGCGAACATTGCGAGTGAGGGCCACGGCGATACAACCTGCGACCATATTGATCACGAGGAAAAAGAAAATTTCCGAAATGGGCACCAACATGCAGCCGAACAAGGCCACACTCAGGGAGGAGAAAAATCCAGCGTGTCGTCCCAACAACACAGAGTGAATCATCGGAGCAAAGGCCAACGGCGGAAGCAGCAATAAGTAATCCGCAGTCCAACCATTGGCATGAATGAGGTAGCAAGTCACCCGCAGTAATGCCAAGTGCACCAGAATACCACCGAAGACCAGCGTCACCCTGCCATTTCCCACACTCACGTTGTGACGGATGTGGTAAAACATGATGACCGCCCCAGAAAGCACCAGCCCTATCAGGGTGCGCTGCAACGCATTCCCATTGAACAGGATATCATCAGTGGTAGTATAAAAAGAGATGATCAGACAGGCCAAGGCAGCGAAGACCGGATAGATCAGGAGCTTCATCCAGACGCTGTGTTCCATCGAGTTAACGACGTTACTACCGCTCTTGGAGGTGCGGCGCTTTTTGCCAGAGGACATTCCCCTTTGAGCAAGGCGCCATCGTTTGAAGGCATCAATAAATCCCATATGTTTTTGGGTCGGATTAAGAAAATGTGTAAGTGTGTTGTTCACCAAATCCCCAAATGGGAAAATTGGCGGCTAGACGTCAAAAGGACGCCATGGCGTCCCTTCGAGATGATTACCCTAATAGAAAAGGCACCCTTTGGCAATGTCGAATTCCAGCCAATGACACCCAATTAACCAACTCTAAATAAGCAAGTTAAACGACTAATCAAGAAGGAAACGTGTCCCTGCTACGCCCCCCGCAACGATGGTACTGAGCGCCGCCGGCTTCCGCCCGCTGGCGATCACGGTCTCCACCCCGGAGTCCAAAGCCGTGCGCACTGCCAACAGTTTCGACGCCATGCCCCCGATTGAGAATTTTCCATGATCGGCCCGCACGTGCGAAGCGACATCGTCAATATCCGCAACCTCGGCCACCGTGCTGCCATCGGCGCGCTGCAGGCCGTCCACCGTGCTGAGCATGACCAATAGTCTGGCCTTGAGCAGCTTGGCCACTTTGGCAGAAAGCATGTCATTGTCCCCCACCCTCAATTCTTCGACAGCAACACTGTCGTTTTCATTGATAATTGGCACAATGTTGCCGACACGTAACAACCGATGCAAGGTGTCCATGACCAGCCCACTCCGTTGGTCACTCTCCAAGTCACCTGCTGTGAGCAAAATCTGGGCGACGTTGAGACGGAATTTTTGGAACAAGTTTTCGTAAGCGTGCATCAGACGCGTCTGTCCGACCGCCGCACATGCTTGACGCGATGCGGTGTCGTCAGGATAGCCATCCAAGTGCAAGGCAGAAACGCCGGCACCTACGGCACCACTGGATACCATCACGACGGGGACTCCGTCAGCGACAAGTTCGGAAATGGATGTTACCAACCGGACAAGCGAGGCCTCGTCCAACGTTCCATCTTGCTCCCGAGTAAGCACACCTGTGCCTATTTTTATAACTACGATATTTTCAAACATGGGAAAAATCTAACGGTGAGCCGCCGCCACCCGAAGGGCTTGGCAAACGGCTGGGAATACTTGTTTCTTCCGGCTTACCACACCGGGCCCTTGGAAGACACCGTCGATAGCACGCTCAAAAGGCAGAGAATCGATGATCTTTTCATCGCCGCTGGCTAGCAGGACACTGAAGTGACTGGTGATGTCGGTGACAATGAGAAGAGCCAGATTGTAGCCTTTTCTTTCGATCAAATGATCTAGTGTATCTTCGAGTTCGTCCCTGCGTTTGGCAAAAAGTTCCAGACCACATTCTTCGACGTGTGAGATACTTACCTTGGATCCATTTTCCTCAAAAACCTTCCGGTCAGCCTCCACTGCCTCTGAAGCTGTATTGTGTGCCAAGAGCGAACCTGACGCAAAGAAATCGCGGGTAAACTCAGCCGCGTCCACCTCCGCGATGTCACAGAGCCAGGCTAGAATTTCCCTGTCCAGGGCTGCGGTGGTTGGAGATGTTAGATTTAAGGTATCCGAGACCATACCGGCAATCAGACACAGGGCAATGCCCTTGGGAACATCAATTCCCGCGTATTGATACTCGCGGGCGACCAAGGTGGACGAGGAGCCAACAGGCTCATTGATGTAGCGAATAGGCTCTCGCGAAACAAGGTCGCCAGCGAGGCGGTGATGGTCGATCACCTCCACAACTTCAGCCTCCTCCACGCCTTCGACAGCTTGGGAATACTCATTGTGATCCACCAGCACCAGTCGGATTCTTGGGGGATCGATGAGGTCGGATTTGGAAATCACGCCCATCAGGGTGTTGTCACCCGGGTTGATTACGGGGAAAAGGTCCTGTTTCTGATGTGCCAGTCTGCTGCGTAGATCTTTGACAGAATCGTCCGCTTTTACATGAAGAATATCGTTCACCAATGCATGGCGGACCACTCTTGCACAGCGGATCAGCTTTGCAGCAGTGGCCGTATCCTGATGACAGCGCAAGACAATCACCCCCTTCTCTCGCGCCTGGGCCAGAAGGTCTTTGTCCACTTCGAAACCGCCGGTGACGACTAACATGCCTACACCGTGTTCGATCGCTTCACGCTGGATGATCGGGCGGTCTCCACATAGAACGGCGTGTGAACTGACGTTTTCACACTTCACCGCTTGGTCCAGACGCATGACGACGGTTTCCACACTGGAGGCACCAACCATGAGGATGTATTCCCTCTCCTCATCAACGATCTCGGCACCGTGGGATTCGGCATCGAGTGTGGCTGCAATTTTCACGGGAGACGCCGTCACTTTCCTAACAGAAAGAGGATCACTACCGGTCGGCATCAGCAGTTGTAGCAGATCGAGAAACTTCAAGAGCCCCAGAACCTCATTCCGGGAATTCACCACGGGGATACTGCGCACGCCTTGATCCAACATGTCGCGGTAGGCTACGAGGAATGTCGCGTCGTCTTGAACTTTCACCACGTCCTTGCGACAAATCATCGCTGCCGATGCGCACACTGAACTCAGCAGCACAGGTTTTTTCATTCCAGCTTGTTTCAATACCCATTCGGTACGCGCAGGCACTTTGCCGCAGCGGGCAGGTGTTGCCTCTGTTTTGCCCTTGCGACGGAGCAGATCAGCGTAGCCGATCGCGGCACAAATCGCATCGGTATCGGGGTTTTGGTGCCCGATGACATACAGAGGCATTTTGGTGGATGGGGTAGACATAGCGTGATTCGCGATGAGACTTGCCGATCCTGAGACGTTTGGCAATGACGGGGTTTGCCATGTCACTACTTTTCCCCAGCATCGGAAATACGTTAGAAAGCATTCCTCACCACGGTAATCTCGGGCAGTTCTCCTTCGGTGAGAATGATTTCAACCACGTCGAATCGCCAGAGTATATCTCGGTTACCTAACAAATGTAACCATGAGTTTGCACCGCGCTCGATAAGGACCTGCTTCGAGGCATCCACCGCGTCGAGGGGGCGGCCAAACCCCTTGCGGGTCCGTGTTTTCACCTCAACAAAGGCCAAGGTATCGTCATCACGCAGTACGATATCCACTTCTCCACCTTTCGGCCCGCGATAATTCCGGTATAGGACTTTGCCTCCCTCCGCTCGCAGTTTGGCACAGGCGATGCGCTCGCCGAGGTCACCTATTTCATTCCTGGAAAGACGAACGCCGTCCCGCCCTTGAAGGCGACACGGCGTGTTGAGTAGTCGGCTGAAATGTTTATTCAGAAATGATCCAATTCCAAGCATCGGATCATACTAGCCCAGCAGAGATCAGTCGTCAGTGTATTTTTTGTGACCTTCCTTCTTGCCGGCTTTGAGCTTGGTCATTGCGGCGTCGATCTTTTCTTGATCCTCCTCGAGGTATCCAATTTCCAGCTCACAAAATGCGGCGTAGCTCAGCCCCATCATGCGGCGGTAGTCGGCGATGGCCTTGTCCTTGTCCTTGCCATCAGGCATTGCCTTGACCAGTGCAGGGATGAATTCCATTCCCTGACGGCAGCCATCAGCAGCGGTGCGAGCAGCCTTGGCTCCAGCAGCCCAGTCGTTTTTGTCCATCTTGCGCAAGCTCTTGAGAGCATCACTGCTGATCTTCATCGCTTTTTCAAGCGGCGTGTGCTCATGATCGTCTTCGTCTGCCATCGCTGGAAACGAAAGAGCCATAGAGGCCGCTACGATGGGGAGGAAAACACGTCTTAGAGTCAATGATTTTGTCATACGCCATTACTAAATGATTCGTTCCATAGTTTGTCAAACCCATCTTGGATGAATTCCGGTCATGCCCAGACTCGACAAGCCCCCGCGCCAGTCGCTACAAATCCCCCGAACATGGCAGCAGCGAAAGACAAAGGAGCGAAGGAGAAAAAACTCACCCCGATGATGGCGCAGTATCTGAAGATGCGCCGCTCTCTGCCCGATGACATTCTGCTGTTCTATCGCCTAGGTGATTTCTACGAGATGTTCTTCGAGGACGCCAAGATCGCCTCTGCCATCCTTAATGTTGCCCTGACCAAACGCAATGACATTCCCATGTGCGGTGTCCCCCACCATGCGGCCCAAGGTTACATCGCGAAACTGATTCAAGGCGGCAAGCGCGTCGCTCTCGCCGAGCAAACCACCGTGCCTGAGCCTGGTAAAATCGTCGAACGTGAGATTGCCCAGATCATCTCGGCAGGCACCGTGGACGACCTTACATTGTTAGATGATACGAGACACAACTATCTCGCTGCCGTTTACCAAGTTGGCAAATCTTTCGGACTCGCCTGCGCCGACCATTCCACAGGAGAGTTCACCGTTGCCGAGTTTCCTGATAAAGATGCACTCCGAGATGCCCTTCAGCGTATGGCTCCCAAGGAGTTGATCATACCTGACGACCAGATCAACACCTTCGGCCACCTGCCTGGCTGCCTCCCATACGATGGTTACGCCTTTCTCACCGACCAGGCTCGTTTCGCACTCTGCGATCACTTCAAGGTGCAGTCCCTGCGCGGTTTCGGCTGCGATGATATGACCGCCGCTGTCTCTGCGGCGGGAGCCATTCTTCATTACTTATCCTACCAGCTCCGTCGGTCCTGCGATCACCTACGCACCCTGTCCGTTCGCACTGAAGGCGGTCATGTACTGATCGACGCTTCATCGCAACGGAACCTCGATCTGGTCGACTCGCCAACAGGTCGCCAGCACTCGCTGTTAGGTGCACTCGATCGCACTGGTACCCCGATGGGGGCGCGTAAGCTTCGCGATTGGATTCTGCACCCTCTTTGCGATCTGGAGGCCCTCAATGCTCGGCAGGAAATGATCGCTGCCTTCCTCGCGGAACCATTTTTGTTAGGCCAATGTCGTGATTCTCTTAAAGGCATCCGTGACATCGAGCGCACCACCTCACGGCTATCCCAAAACTCAGGCAATGCCCGTGACCTTCTTTCTCTACTGACATCGCTGCAAAAAATCCCCGATCTAAAAAATCACCTATCTGCGCTAGCAGGCGAGTCACAAATCACCAATCTCCAATCACAAATCCACAAGAACCTTCACGAGTTCAACGATCTGGTGGACCTCCTAAGCCGCGCTCTCAGCGATGAACCGCCAGCCAACACCCGCGATGGAGGCATCATCCGCGACGGTTTTCTCGCCGAGCTCGACGAACTCCGCTCTGCCTCCCGCGATGGCAAACAGTGGCTGGCCAAACTTCAGGAAAGCGAACGCAAACGCACCGGCATTGATACTCTCAAGATCAAGTTCAACAACGTCTTCGGCTACTTCCTCGAGGTCACCAAGGCGAAGGTGGACATGGTACCCGACGACTACCAACGCAAGCAAACCATGGCCAATGCCGAGCGCTACATCACGCCCGAGCTGAAGGAGATGGAGAACAAAATCCTCGGCGCCGACGAGCGAGCCAAGCAGCTCGAATACGAGGAGTTCGTCAAACTCCGCCAAGCCGTCGCCGATGAACTCGACCGCCTCCAGCAATGTGCCGATGCCCTCGCTACACTTGATGTCCTGTTAGGGCTCGCCGAACTCGCCCAACTCCACCAGCACACCCGCCCCATACTCGACGACTCCCGAGACCTTGAGATCACCAATGGTCGCCACCCCGTGTTAGAGCAAACTCTGGTCGATGAAAAATTCGTCCCCAACGATACCGAGATCGCCGCCGACACCGCGCGCCTGATCCTGATCACCGGCCCTAACATGGCGGGTAAATCCACCTACATCCGTCAGGTCGCCCTCATCACACTAATGGCCCAGATTGGTGCCTACGTGCCTGCGGAAAAGGCGCGGATCGGCTTGGTCGATCGCATCTTCTGCCGCGTCGGAGCATCAGATGATCTAACAAGCGGCCAGTCCACCTTCATGGTCGAGATGAACGAAACCTCTCTGATCATCAACAATGCCACCGCGAACTCCCTCGTCATTCTCGATGAAATTGGCCGCGGCACCGCCACCTTCGACGGCCTGTCAATCGCCTGGTCCGTGGCCGAGCATTTACACGACACCATTCAGTCGCGCACCCTCTTCGCCACCCACTACCACGAGCTCACCGACCTCTCGCGCAGCAAAGAAGCGGTGGAGAACTACAACGTCGCGGTCCGAGAGTGGAACGACGACATTATTTTCCTGCGCAAGATCCTCCCCGGCACCGCCGACAAGTCTTACGGCATCCAAGTCGCCCGCCTCGCAGGACTCCCACCGGCGATCATTGATCGCGCCAAGGACATACTCTCTCACTTGGAAATGAATTCCACACGACCTGAAGCCAGAGGCAAACCAAAAGCCAAAAACACCCGCACGAAAGCCAGCGAGATGCCAGATGCGGATTCACCACAACTCGATCTCTTCTAACATGAAGCCTCCCATCGGAATACTCGACTCCGGCCTCGGCGGCCTTTCTGTTTTCAATGAAGTGCAGAAGCTAATGCCTGATGAGTCTGTGATTTATTTTGGTGATAGCGCTTGGTGTCCATACGGGGCGAGGCCTGCGGATGAAATCCAGCGGCGGGTTTTTACGGTGACGGATTTCTTGTTAGAGCAAGGATGTAAGCTGATCATCATCGCGTGCAACTCAGCCACCATCGCAGCGGTTGAGGCGCTACGGGCGCAATATCCGGTGCCATTTGTTGGCATGGAGCCGGGGGTCAAACCAGCCACAGCATTGACCAAGACTGGAACAGTTGGAGTGCTGGCTACTGAAGCATCTTTGGCTGGGGAAAAATTCCACCGTTTGATCACAGATTATTCCAATGGAGTAAACGTGATCACTCGCCCCTGCCCTAACTTTGTCGAGTTAGTCGAGCATGGTGTGCTTAGCGGCCCAAAGGCACGAGGCATCGTGGAGGAGGAAACCTTGCCTCTGATCGAAGCCGGAGCTGACGTGCTCGTGCTAGGCTGCACCCACTACCCCTTCTTACGCCCGTTGATTCAAGAAGTGGTCGGCCCTGACGTTACTCTGCTAGATACTGGTGCTGCAGTCGCAAGGCATGCGGCATCATTTGTCGATCAGGAAGGTACTGAAACAACGACTCCCAAACACCGTATTATCACGACTGGTGATCTCAGCCATCTGGAAAAAATCTTCCCCACGCTCTGCCCCGACATCCCCCCAACCCAAGTCAGATTTTCTCACTCAAACCTCTAATTTATGAAACGAACCATTCTCTCTCTGGCAGCAATAGTCCTGCCACTAACTGCATCTGCGGCCAAGCCACTCAACATCGTCTTCATCATCGCAGATGACCTCGGCTGGCGCGATCTCAGCAGCTATGGCTCCACCTTCTACGAAACCCCGCACCTCGACTCACTGGCCAAGTCCGGAACTAAGTTCACCGATGCCTACGCTGCCTGCCCGGTGTGCTCTCCCACCCGCTCCGCCGTGCTAACAGGTCAGTATCCCGCACGCACCCGCAATACCGATTACTTCGGAGCTCCCAACGAATATTTCGACAAGCTACCGGAGCCCGGCAGCCACATCGACAAGAAGAAATACGGTAGATTCTGGAACAGTCCGGTCTTTCCAGCGCCTTATCTTGGCAAGCTCGCCGACTCCCACACCACCCTGCCCGAGGCGCTCAAAGCCAAAGGCTACGCCACCTTTTTCGCCGGTAAGTGGCACCTCGGCCCAAAGGGTTCCTGGCCCACCGACCACGGCTTCGACATCAACAAGGGCGGCAACTCGCGCGGCGGCCCCTACGGCGGCAAAAAGTATTTCTCCCCCTATGGAAACCCGTCGCTTGAGAACGGACCGAAGGGCGAGCACCTGCCCGATCGCTTAGCCGAGGAAACTTCCAAGTTCATCGCTGCGAACAAGGACAAGCCTTTCCTCGCCTACCTCTCTTTTTACTCAGTGCACACGCCGCTGATCGCCCGCAAGGATCTCGAAGGAAAGTATAAGCAAAAAGCGGCCAAACTTGGTCTCAAGGCGAAATTCGGCCCCGAGCCGCCACGTCAAAACCGTCTCGTCCAGGAACACGCCGTTTACGCAGCCATGGTCGAGGCCATGGATCTCGCCGTCGGTAAGGTGCTCAAAGCGCTTGAAGACAACGGCGTCGCCGATAACACCCTGGTGATCTTCACCTCCGACAACGGCGGACTCTCCACCTCCGAGGGCAGCCCCACCTCCAACCTACCGCTACGCGCTGGCAAAGGCTGGCTCTACGAGGGCGGCATCCGAGAGCCCCTGATCGTGCGCTGGCCCGGCGTCACCAAGCCCGGCACCACGTCCGCCTACCAGGTTACCTCCACCGACTTCTTCCCCACCATTCTCGAAGCAGCCGGCCTCGACCTACTGCCTGAGCAACACATCGACGGCAAAAGCTTCACCACCGCCCTCAAAGACCCGTCCAAGGCCTCCGACCATGCTCTGTTCTGGCACTACCCTCATTGGGGGAACCAAGGCGGCACCCCCGGCGGGGCCATCCGTCACGGCGAGTGGAAAATGATCCGCTACTACGTGCCGGGCCGTGAGACCCAGCTTTTCAACCTAGCTGATGATCCAGGTGAACAGACCAACCTCGCGGATAAACACCCTGAAAAACTCAAGGAACTCGGAGAAAAAATGGACGCTCTGCTCAAGGACACCGATGCCTTGATGCCAAAGATTAACGATAAGAAAAAGTAAGTAGCTGGGCCTGCCTCCTCAGTGACCAAAGAAATCCCGTATCTTGTCCAGCAGCCCGGCGTGAATCACCTCCGGCTTCTTCTTCGCCGGAGTGGTCTTCTTACCGGACTGCTCACGCTCTGCCTGCAGCGCCTCGATTTCCGTCTGACGTTTCGCCAGTTGCCTGCTGATGCTTTCCATTAGCTCCGGTTGTTCCTGCAACACGGGAGCGATGCACTGCTTGCTGATCACTAGGACTAACGTGTCCTCCAGTGCCCGGATCGTGGCCGACCTCGGTTCGCCGGTCATCAGAGACATTTCGCCAAAGTAATTGCCATGTCCGAGTGTCGCGATTTTTTCCATGCTTCCTCCGGAAAGCTTCAAGTCCACCTCCACCTCTCCGTTAAGGATCACATACATCGAGTCTCCATGGTCGCCCTCACGCACCACACACTCGCGCGCTGCGAATAGTTGCTTGGTTGCATTTTTCACCAGCATCTCAGCTTGTTGCTCGGAAAGACAACTCATGCAGGTGGCTTCGCGCAAAATTTCAGCAGCTGAGGCTGATGCCGTAGACATCCGCAACGGCTCATTCGGTGTGCGCATCTCAAGCGACTGAATCGGAAACGGAATCCTGATATTACGCCGACTCAGCTCATACCAGATTTTGGTCCGGATCTCGTCGCATGTGCGATTGTAAAGTTTCGCCTGTCGCATCCAAAAGCGGATCTCATAGATCACTGCCGAATCGCCAAACTCCACAAGGAATACCACTGGCTCCGGAGCCCTTAAAACTCCGTTCGCTCCGGTAACCGCTGACAGCAAAGCCTCTTTGACATCATTCGGTGGCTGATCATAGTCGATACCTACCTGCATCCGCACCCTGTGTTCTTTGTTAGGATAGTTGAGGTTGGTGATCCGCGACTTCACCAGCTCGCTGTTAGGAAGCTCTATCGAAACACCATCGTTGTTAATCAAGCGAGTGGCCCGCCAGTTGACCTCCCTGACCTCAGCTCGATCACCGGTGCCGTCGAGCAACAGCCAGTCGCCCACCTTGTAGGCTTTGGTCATGTGGATGCTGAAACCAGCGATCACATTGGCAAGCAGATCCTGCATCGCAAAACCCAAGATCACGGCAGCAACACCGGAGGTGGCCAGCAGCCCGGTGATTTTCACTCCGTATCCATAAGTTAACACAAGAGCTACGGCAACTAACAGAACAACGAAGGCCAGCATCTGCCTGAGAATGTTAGGAACTTCCACTTTCTGTCTGCGTGCCAGATAGAGTGAGAAAAACACCCGATCAAAAAACACCCACAGTGCGATCACTCCGGAGATAATCATCGCGGACACCACATTGGTGAGCCAGCTGGCGTTCCGGTAGAACAACATCGCCGCGCACAACACTCCGAAACACATCATCGCCAGATGGAAGCTGATGCGAGGTTTGAGAAAGACTTTCTTCAGCAGAGCCCTAACCAGCATGGCTGCAAGCACATACAGAAGCACAGCAAAACCGATCGCGATAAACGGTCGCCACTGCTCGTCCAAACCAAACGGAAGGAGGTCCATAGCTAAGCATTAAACCACAAGTATGCCGCCTCGTCACGAAGCAATCATGAGTGCTCTGCCCTCGAAAAATATTATTTCCCCGCTTTGCACCACCGGCAAATGCGTTAGGCTATGGCATCGACATGCCATCATCCGCCAACAACTTCACCAGTCGTCCCGACGACAGCATCGCGCTCTTGATTGATGCTGATAACGCTCCTGCCGCAAAAATCGACTTCATCATCTCCGAGCTCGCCACACACGGGGTGGTCAACATCCGCAAGGCCTACGGCAACTGGACGAAACGTTCGCTCTCCGGCTGGGAGAAGGTGCTTCACGAATACGCAATTCAACCCGTGCAGCACTTCGATCTCGTCAAGGGAAAGAACGCCACCGACATGGCTCTGCTGATTGACGCCATGGACATCCTTTACACCAAGGACGTCGGCACCTTCTGCCTGGTCTCCTCCGACTGCGACTTCACACCGCTGATCCTGCGCCTGCGGTCCGACGGCAAGCAGGTCATTGGCTTTGGCCGCAACAATACTCCGGATCCTTTCGTTAACGCCTGCACGCGTTTCCTCTACCTCGACGAGGACAACGGCTCACAGACCCAGGCGAAGAAAAAAGAAAGCTCCGCCAACCAGCTCAAGGGCAACACCAAGCTGATGAACACCCTCCGCCGTGCCGTCAAGGCCGCCGCTGACGAGGATGGTTGGGCCGCGCTAGGCCCAGTAGGCTCCCATATTTCCAACCAAGGCCCCTTCGACCACCGCACCTACGGCTTCAGTAAACTTAGCGACATGTTCACCGCCATCGATCTATTTGAGGTGAAGAAGTCTAAAAGCGGCAGCAGGACTACCATCAGGGTGCGCTTGAAATAACATACCCGGCACTGCTCTGGATACCGTCCTAGACAACCTTGCGGAAACAAGATTTGTTACCCGCTGCGGACAGCCCGTACCCAGCGTGGTCGCAGCACCAGCTAATGTTTTTTCCGATTGACACTTCTGAATAAGTTTAACTAAAACTAAATACATAATTCAGATTCCCACCATGCAAACCCACCTTTTTTTTTTGCATGACGGACCCACTCGGTAACTAACAAAACAACGTAAGCGTATAAAAAAATGAACCACACATCCGTAGCCATCATCTGCTCAGCAGCTCTCTCAGCTACCTCATTCGCAGCCGTCTCAGTGACGGGACATTACCAGCTTGGTGAAGCCGGTTCCGTTGGAGCCTCCGTTCCATTCACACCTCTGAACGATTCGGTTGGATCAAACCATATCACAAACTTTCAGAATGCGAACGGCGGTAGCGAAGCCATCATCACCAATGGATTGGCAGCTCCCGGATCTACCGCAGCATTGCAAATTGTGAATGGATCAAACGCAAGCGGCTGGTTTAGTAGTTCAACATACGGCTACACCAGTGATTTTGCATTCGATATTTACCTTCGCCCTGACACTTTCGACGGCGATAATGACATCGCCTTGGGTACCAACGGGAACTCTACGAATGCACTCACCATCGGCTTCACCAGTTCAGGAGAATGGGTGTTAACAAATGCAAGCGATTTAATCAATGACCCCGACCGGATCCAAGGAGGAAGCGCTGCACTCGGAGCTTGGTCAAAACTCTCCGTCATTTCATACGCAGGCACGGTATATTTCTACGTCGATGGCACAGAAATTGGTAACACAACAGGTCTGGCCAGCGAATTCGATGCTCCTCGCTTGGGCTTCTCCAGCGGAGCATTCAACGGTGCTGACGTTTCCTTTGATGAGTTCACGGTTTACAAATTCGACTCATCGGTAGATTCCTTGGATTCCGTTCAAGAATTCATGAGCGTCCCCGAACCATCCGCTACTGCGCTGCTTGGGCTTGGTGCTATCGGTCTATTTTTACGCCGGCGCAGATAACTCTGCTATTCATTTTTAGATAGCAAGACGCTTTCCTATCAAAGGGTAGCATATGACAGCCAGTCTTAGGCGGTCGTATGTTACCTCTTTTTTTGTCAGAGCCATTACGCTGAGCGATGCCATTCCGAACGATCAATGACACGATCACTCGGCACGCATCACGAGCATCCCTAGCGAATCCCAGTAATAGCTGAAGTCATGCTTTCCTGCCTATTCACGTATCCCCCAAGCGATCTCTCCGTCTGCTGATTACTCCCGCAGCTGCCAATGCTATCATCCACACGGCTCCCGCACAGGTTATGATCCACGGAAACAACCAGCCGATGCGGGTGTAGATGGTCAGCCTATGGTCTTTGCCAATTTCAGCTGTTAGAACACCTTCATCAATGATGGGGATGGATACTACTCGGTTACCATTCGGATCGATGACTTGGGTCATCCCCGATGTCGCTGCTACAGCGATCCATCTGCCGTTTTCTGCGGCACGGTGACGGAAGAGTTCGGCGTGTTGGTAATGCTCCATCTCACCCCAATGAATCGCGTCCATGCTGGGGATGGCAAAGAACTCTGCTCCGTCTTTGGTCATGCGTCTGATGACATCTTGATAGTCGCTGTCGAAACAAATGGGGGTGCCTATTTTTCCGTGGACTGTCTGCACAGCCTTTGCCTCGGTTCCAGCTAGACCATCGTCGAAGAAGTGGACTGTATGGTTTTTATAATGCTCTCCTAGAAAGCTTTCACCGTCCAAAGTCAGCGCTGTATTTCGCCAAGCATCGTCGGGCGCGGCAGTCTGGGTGCCTACGACCATAACCGCGTCTGTTTCTTTGGCAAACTTGCTGAGCTGTCGGTTCCGCAGCACGTTCTTTTTGATATCAAAGGGTAATGCGTATTCTGGCCAGATGATGACATCGACCGTTTTTTCACCTTCGGATGTGACGGTTCGGGTCAACTCCATGTATTCCTCGATCATGGCTCCCTCACTCTGCACGGCGGCAATGCGCACGGAGGTATTTTCAGGAGACGCTTTGTGATTTTGAATGATCGGAGCGACTAACAACCCAACCATCAGAATTGCGCCTGCGATGATGTGGCGCTTTTTCTGACAAATGAGAGCGGCTGCCAGAATCAGGAAAAAGCTGGCTCCCGAAACACCTAACACCGGAGAGATGCAAGTAGGCCCTAGGCCGGTGCCTGGTGTCATCCATGGAAATTTCAGGTAGAAGATTTCCGACCGATAAAACTCCATTGTCAGCCACCAGCAAGAGGCAAAAAGTGCCGAGGCCCATCCGGCTCCGTAACGTTTCTGCGCGATGACATAGCCCCGATTAAAAAAGGCCGTGAATAAGGCCATGATCATGACAAGCGGCACAACCATGTGTGGAGCAGAAGCAAACACATCGCGTAACCACGACATCGTCACCCCGTAAAAAATACCCCCATGGAGCAAACCCAAATACATCGCTTGCGACGGTTTGGCATCTCGTAAGGCAAACAAGAGCGGCACCCAAGCAATCACGGCAAAGGCGGCCATACCATACGGAGGAAACACCAGGATACCCAGCCCCGCACTAACGATCACCAAGAGTAGACGGATACCTATATTCATGGTTCAGGCTAACATCACGAGAGAGATACGAACAATGTATTATCTCGATGAAATGATTGATGAAACTGATGCCAGACTCTAACGCGCAATGCCGGGTGCTCTATTTCCCTTGCCTTTCGCACCTGTCAGGTTGTCGCCTAACTCCTCGCGCATGGCGGCGGCGAGAGCTTGCATTTTTTTCACCACATCCGGATGGTCGGCGATGACATTGTTCTTTTCGCCGATGTCTTTACGTAGGTTGTAAAGCTCCAGTCCAGTCTTCAGCCAAACATATTTACCTGGGCGACCGTCTTTACCGGGGTGAACGCGTGCATCACGCCACTTGTGAGGAAAGAGCAATTTCCAGTCGCCCATGCGCATGGCCTCCAGCTCATTCGTTCCATAATAGAAGAAATACGCATCGTGTGGATTCTTTGCACCCTCTTCGTTCGTGATTAGTGGCCAAACATTCTTACCGTCGATTTTCAGTTCCGGCAACGGTTGGTCTAACAACTTACAAATCGTAGGCAAAATATCGATGGTCATCATCATGTGGTTGTTGGTCACGCCAGCGGACAGTTTCTCTGGCCATCGCATGATGCAAGGCACTCTGACGCCACCCTCCATGGTGGTGCCTTTGGAGCCTCTGAGAGGACCCGTGCCGCCCCCATAATTCCCGTAAATCATCCACGGGCCGTTGTCGGATGCGAAGATGACCCAGGTGTTTTTCTCGATACCGTTTTTCTTGAGTGCGTCCATCACCTGCCCCACGGACCAATCGATTTCCTGCATCACATCGCCGTAAAGGCCCTGCTCCGAGCTGCCTTTGTATTTCGGTGAAACATAGAGGGGAACGTGCGGCATCGAGTGGGCGAGGTAGAGGAAAAAGGGTTTGTCCTTCGAGCGACGGATGAAGTCGACAGCGCGCTCGGTGTACCAAGTGGTTAGATAGGTCTGATCCTGCAGATAGATGATGTTCTTATCGCCATCTACCAGTGGCAAAGGGTAAGGAATGTAGTCAGGCTTGGTCAGCACGGGGCCCTTTGCCCACATATCGTTGGAGTACGGCAGACCGAGGTATTCATCGAAACCGTGGTGGATCGGCAGGAACTCTTTCTGATGACCGAGGTGCCATTTCCCCACCATGCTTGTCGCGTAACCGGCCTTTTTACAGACCTCCGCAATGGTCGTCTCCTTAGCATCCAGCCCTTTGTTGCCTGCTGGGAAAAGTGCGCCATGAATACCGAGTCGATTCGAGTAGCAGCCAGTGAGCAATGAAGCCCGGGAGGCCGAACACACCGGTTGGGAGACATAAAAATCGGTGAATTTTACACCCTCCGCAGCGAGTTGGTCGATGTTTGGAGTCTTCCAGCCTTTGGCCCCGTAGCAGCCCACGTCTCCGTAGCCTTGGTCATCCGTGTAAATAATGACGATGTTGGGTTTTTCTGCGGCCTGCAGGCAGGAAATCAGCAACGCTGCTATGAGTGAGACGGAGTAAAAATGCATACCGTATACTAGCTCTCCGATGAAGGGCTCAATCAAGCCTTATTCCACGGCGACGCCATTCGGGTCGTTTTCCATTTGTCACCCGCGCCATTTCCGTATTGATTCGCCCCGTCATCCTGACACCCGATTCCTGACACCTGTCCCCTGATAAACCATGATACCCAACGTCCTCGCCGAACGCTACGCCTCCCCTGCCATCTCATCCATCTGGTCTGCCGAAGGCCGCATCGTGCTGGAACGCGAGTTCTGGATCGCGGTGATGAAGGCTCAGAAGGATCTCGGTCTGGACATTCCGCAGGAGGCGATCGATGCCTACGAAAAGGTCAAGGATCAGGTGAATCTCGCCTCGATCATGGAGCGCGAGCGTATCACCCGCCACGATGTGAAAGCTCGCATCGAGGAATTCTGTGATCTCGCCGGACATCAGCACATTCACAAAGGCATGACCTCCCGTGACCTCACGGAAAATGTGGAGCAGCTTCAGGTGTATCGTTCGCTTCTGGTCATTCGCGACAAAACCGTGGCGACACTCGCGCAGATGAAAAAGCGCTCGCAGCAGTGGCGCGATTTGATGATCACCGCACGCACCCACAACGTGGCAGCCCAGCCGACCACCTTCGGCAAACGGATCGCGATGAACGGTGAGGAACTGTTAGGAGCGCTGAGTATGCTCAACCATTTGATTGAAACTTATCCGGTGCGTGGACTCAAGGGCGCGGTCGGAACGCAGATGGATCAGCTTTCCCTCTTCGATGGCGATGCCGACAAGGCTCTGCAGTTAGAAGCCAAGGTTTGCGCCCACCTCGGGATTCCAGAGGTTTACACCAACGTCGGCCAAGTTTACCCGCGTTCGCTCGACATGCGTACGGTTTCCATTCTCGCGGACATCGCTTCCGGTCCATCCTCACTGTGCAGAACCCTGCGACTGATGGCGGGTCACGAGACAGCCAGTGAGGGATTTGCCAAAGGCCAGACCGGCTCCAGCGCAATGCCGCACAAGATGAACTCCCGCTCCTGCGAGCGAGTCAACGGTTTCCACGTCATCCTCAAAGGCCATGTCACTATGGCGGGCGGACTGGCTGGCGACCAGTGGAACGAGGGCGATGTCTCCTGCTCGGTGGTGCGTCGATTGATGTTGCCTGATGCCTTTTTCGCCCTCGATGGACTGTTTGAAACTTTCCTCACCGTGCTCGGCCAGATGGATGCTTATCCAGCGGTCATCGAGGCGGAGAACAACCACTACCTCCCCTTCTTGATGACCACCACCATCATGATGGAGGCGGTGAAGGCCGGAGTCGGTCGCGAAACCGCGCACAAGGTGATCAAGGAGCACGCCGTGGCCACCGTCAACGACCTGCGCGATGGCAGCATCCGCGAGAACGATCTGCTGGAGCGACTGTCCGGCGACGACCGCATTCCGCTGAGCTACGAGCAACTGCATGCCCTGCTGCAAGAAGGACGGGAAAATACCGGAACCGCTCGCAGCCAGGTGGATCATTTCGCCGCCGCCGTCGGTGAGCTGGAATCCGCTCACCCTGACGCTGCCAGCTACCAGCCTGGGGCTATTTTGTAGATTTTTTGGCAGTTTTTGTGGAGATCGGTCGGATCTGCAGGATCAGACCGATCTTTTTCATCCATGTAAAACACTCATCATTAGCGAGTAATGATGTAACCCTCATTATTTGGCATTTTTTCTCACTTTTCTTCGAACGTTTTCGAGAGTGGGCGGTCTATGTATTACGAGAGCAGCGTGAAAGCGTCGTTCTTATTCATGTAAGGGTGAATTGCAGATGTCAGCTTTGATTTCGTTATCAGCGTGTTGAAGTTGTAATCTCGGAAAAGCCGTAGAAAGGGTCCCCCCCGTTCTGCGGCTTTTTTCTTGTACGGATATTTGCTGAGCGACAGGCGCTTGATCGGTTTGTCTCAAGCCCGTGAGGACTGGGATGCAAATCTGAATTTTGGAAAATCCTGATTGTTTTCCGGAACGGCGCACGTATCGTCCTCGGTCATTGAATCCGCTCCTATGAAACATTCTATACTCACCACTGCCTGCCTAGCCTCGCTCTGTGGCACCTCTTTTGCCCAAGAAACTGCCAAAGCCCCCACCCCACCAGCCGTCAAGGCGGTTGAAACCGAACAGACCAAACTCGTTGCGGAAAATGCCCTGCAGGCGGAAAAGCTCAAAAAAGAACTCACCGAGATCCGAGCTCGCGTAGCCAGGCTCAAGCTGGAGAAAGAAGCCCTGGCCGAAGAGCTGGCACTGGCCCAACTGAAAAAACAGAAAGCCACCGAAGCAGCTGACACTGAGTTTCACCTCAAACAAAAGGCACTTTCTGAGGCCGCAGAGCTTTCCAAGCAAGAGGCTGCTCACGCTCAAAATGAATTAAAAATCTTACAAGCCGAATGGGGCATGAAAACCACCAAGCTTGAGGGCGAGATTGCAGCATTGGAAGCACAGAAAAAACGCGATGAATACGCCAACGCCAAGCCGGTCTACTTGGAAAATCCACTCAAGGATGACGGCACTCTGGTGATTTCTGATCGCCGCATCTCCATGAACGGCCCCGTCACCATGGCCACCGCTGATCACATCACTGCGCGGATCAATTATTTCAACAACAAGGATTCCAAGCAACCGATCTTCATCGTCATCGACTCCTCCCCTGGAGGATCAGTCATGGCCGGATACCGTATCCTTAAGTCAATGGAAGGCAGCAATGCCCCGGTCTACGTGGTGGTGAAGTCGTTCGCCGCCTCGATGGCAGCCTCCATCTGCACCTTGGCAGAAAAATCATACGCCTACCCGAACTCCGTGATCCTGCACCACCAGATCAGCTCGACCATCATGTTCGCCAATTTGAACCTGACTCAGCAAAAGGAATTCTATGAGGAGTCCCAGCAGTGGTGGAAACGCCTCGCCGGCCCGATCGCTAAGAAAATGGGCATCAGCACCGAAGAATTTATCCAGAAGATGTATGCCAAGACGACCTCAGGCGACTGGACAGAGTTCGGCACCGAGGCTCAGAAACTGAAGTGGGTCGACCACATTGTAGATCGCATCCACGAGACTTCCCTGCTGAAAAATCCAGATGCACAAAAAGCCCCCGCCCCCACAGCGATGGCAAACGGCCTCAAAGAAACCGTCGATGAAAAAGGCAAACCCTGTGTCTACCTTCCACGACTGACCCCCAAAGACTGCTATTTCCTCTACAACCGCGATGGCTATTATCGCATGAAGTAGCCCTTTCAGATTCATCTCTCCAAAGCCTCTCTGCCAATTCTTGGCAGAGAGGCTTTCTAGTGGATAAAGATAGGGCAATGGAGAACTGAAGAACAGATCAGCCTCTCGCATCGTTTCTTTTCACGATCCATCGTTATATTTACCGAGATCTGTATAGTTATTGATTTACTATGCACTCCACGCCATGCATCAGCCAATGACCTTAATCTCAAAGAAAATATCACTTAATTCAGCCCTGCTGCTTACAGGAGTTATGCTAACTGGAGTTGCGCAAGGAGCTATCTCATCCACAGCAAACGGAAACTACACGAACGGAGCCACATGGACCGGCGGTGCTGCGCCAGTGAACGGTGAGGACTATATCATTGAGAACAATGTGGAACATGCAGGTGGAGGCACCTACGGTCTGGCTGGAGACAGTGTCACGATCAATTCCGGATTCCTCAGATTTACAGGTAACCCGGTGGGCGGCGATCCTGACAACATATCCAATATCACAGTCAATAACTTGGGACTTAATGGCGGCCAACTACATTTCAGATCGTCCAATCAGTATTCCCGCGTGATGAACCTCAACAGCGGCTTGGACGTAATGGCTGATAGCCAAATCCGCATCGGTGATGGAGGCGAGCAGTTCAGTATGAATATCAATTTGAATGGCCCGATTTCAGGTTCGAGCGATCTTCAATTTCTCTCGAACGGTGGCAATGATGCTGGCGATATTCAGAACCTCAACATTACGAGTGATAATGTTGGTTTTTCTGGAGACTGGTCGATCAACTCCATCGATTCAGGGGTTGGCTCACTCAACGCCAATGCAGCCAATGCTCTGGGTATAGGCGCCCTTGTTCTAAATACTCGCAGCCGCCTGGTTGCAGGCGCCACTGGTAGTCTTGATAGTTTGCTAGGCATCACGCTCAATGAAAGTAGCTCCACTCTGGTTCTGAACAATGCGTGGACCAATAGCTCCGCCAGCCTCGATATAGTGGACGGCAGTCTCGATTTAGCGGACTCAGCATCCTAAATCGGTTCGCTGGTTATTGCCGGTAATAATGTTGGCCCCGGAACCTATGGCGCAGATGATCTGACCAACCTTGGCTTTGGAGGAACCTATACCGGCACTGGTTCCATTACCATCGTTCCTGAACCTTCCAGCTCAGCTCTATTAGGGCTCGCCGGGATTGCATTGGCTCTTCGCCGTCGCAAATAAGCCGACTATTCAAAAAATCACTCAAACCCTCGCTGCTATCTGGCCGCGAGGGTTTTCTGTTTTCACTCCCCTCGCTATTTCAAATTCATCAAATAGCCCATCAGGTCTCGGAGTTCCTCTTTATTGAGGCGATTGATCAATGCTGGAGGCATCGGGGAAACTGGCGAGGGAACGATGGATTTGATATCGGTCCTGGCCACCTCAATTGTCTTGGAGAAATCAAAGGCATTGGTTGCGATGATTAGAATCTCATCTTTTTCATCTAGCACCTTGCCGGTGACAAATGTTCCGTCTCGCTTGGTGATCAGGCTGAACTCATATTGATCAGAAATCGTTTTGTCCGGCATGATAATCGCCTCGGCGAAATCCTTGAGTTGGAATCGACCAGCCGCGTGGCTCAAGTCCGGGCCAGCAGAGCCCCCCTGTCCTCCGACGCTATGACATGCGGCACAGAGAGTGGCGCGGAACATGCGTTCGCCATTTTTCAAATCAGCTTTGTCGAGGTCTTTGATCCCAGCAACATTGGCCACACTCCAATTTTTGCCAGGGCCCTTGACGGGTGGCAGGTCTTTGAATGGGTCATGAACAACTCCGAGCTTCCAGGCGGCGATCTTCTTCCGCTCTGCTTCTGTGGCATTGGTAAGCGCATCTTTGCGGATGTTTTTGATGAAGCCCTTGTAGCTCATGCCGCCGCTTTTCTGTTCGGCGAGACTGAACCATGTGAAATACTGGCGTCGTTGTTCCTCGGTCCATGGAGCTTTCACCACCCGTAGGCAGTAGGCGTAGTGCATGTTTTGCGCCGACGGGAAATTGCTTAGCATTCCAATGACATCCTTACCGTAGCGAGCATTCCGGCTAGCCAGCACAGCCCAATCTGGAGGAGTTTCCTTTTTCTCCTCGGCCATCAAGCTGAGAGTCTTGGCCACAACCGTTGGTGATTGCAGATAGCTCAAAATCCGGCAGAGTTCACGGTTCACAGATTCATCCTCATCAGGGAAATGTGCATCTAACTGAGCTATCAAATCGGCATCTCCCTTGCCATGTCTGGAAATCAACAGGGCCTCGGCACGAAGCAACTCCAACTTACCTTCCGTGTTGAGCTTGGGAAAATCCAAGGCAGCAAGCTGTTCCAACATACGATGAGCGTCTGACTTCTCTCCTTGGTGTGCGACCGCTACGGCGACCTGACAGAGTGTGCGTGGATTTTTTTCCGCTGTTACTTTTTCCTGCCATTGAGAGATCGGCAGGTGTTCCAATGCGACACGAGCCGCGTATCGAACAGCCCGATCGTCATGACCGAGTGCCGACCAAATTACAGCCAGGTCTTTCTGCCCAACGAGTTGATCACGGAGAGCAAATCCAGCTGGGGCCTTGCTCGGTTTCACCGGAGCCACTGAATCATTTCCAGTATAAGAAACGCGATACAGCGCTGACTCCGTTCTGCGTCCTCCGGCCAGAAAATACATGGCTCCATCGTGGCCGATCACAGCATCAGTGACAGGCAAGCCGGTGCTTGTTAGAAACTCCTCTTTTTCCGCCACATAACTCGCCCCCTTGGGTTGAAGATGGATCGCGTAGATCGTGGCAAATGTCCAATCGAGAGCATAAATCGCCCGCTGGTATCGCTCAGGGAATTTGGCGCCAAGTCCAGAGACTACTCCAGTCGGTGAGCCAGGGCCGATGTCTAACACCGGTGGTTTGCTATCGAGATAATACTCCGGCCACTTGCCAGTGCCATTGCGCCATCCATACTCACTGCCGCTGGTAACTTCGCAGATGCGTGTAGGACGATACCATGGCGTTCCAAAATCCCACTCCATATCCGAATCATACGTGAACAGGTGGCCGTGTTCATTGAAAGCCAGGCCAAAGGCATTGCGGTATCCTTGACTGACGAGCTCCCACCGTTTTCCATCGGGAGTAAAACGCGCCACCCAACCGCCGGGAGCCATCATGGTGCGTGCATGTCCACGTGCATCCGGTTGACGTGGCAACAAATGGTCTTCTGCCCAATTTTTACCTCCATGGTAGTAATCGATGTCAGCTGGCGGAGGGCTGTGGTTTCCAGTTGTCACGTAGATCCATTCTCCGTCAGGTGACGCGACCAGACCATGCGGCCCGTGCTCTCCACCTCGACGCAACGCTTTGAAAAGCTCTACTTGATCGAGTTCACCATCGCCATCGCTATCAGTCACTTTATATACCCCGCCCTCCACGACGGCATTCTCGGAAACCGATGCGTAGAGCGCTCCTTTGAACCATAATAGACCGTGTGCGCCACCCATTTTCACCTTAAGAGGCTCCACTTTCAGAGGTTTCAAAGTGATCCGGAAAAGTCCGCCGTATTGATCCGATGTGATGAGTCGGCCTTGGTCATCCACTGTCATGGACACCCATGACCCCTGAGTTTTTTTCGGGACTTGATAGATTTTTTCCAGTTGGAAGCCCTCGGCCAGTTTTACATCTGGGTCTGTATCACCCAATACAGATGTATTGAGGGTGCATGCTGTTAAGAAAAGTAATGCGCTCGTTTTGAACATGACTGCATTACGTGAGACACGATCTTTTCTTGCCAGCCTAAAATTGGACAGCATACTTCACTTATGAGACTCAGATTACTCTCCGCTGTTTATCCTTTGATGGCCATCGCTACATCAGCTTCGCTGATCGCCAAGCCGGAACCCGTTAAGACTCTCGCCATTGGTGCGGACGCGCCAGACTTCTCGCTTCCCGGTGTGGATGGCAAAAACTACACCCTCAAGGATTACTCAGAAGCCAAGGCGCTGGTGCTTGTTTTCACTTGTAATCATTGCCCTGACGCCCGTGCAGCGCGAGGAAAAGTGATCGCCCTCCATGAAGATTACAAAGACAAAGGCGTGGCTGTGGTCGCCATCTCCGGCAACGATGACAAGGCACTTCGACTCGATGAACTTGGCTACTCCGTTTACGGAGACTCTCTGGAAGATATGAAAAATGTTGCCAAGGAAGAGGGTTATAAATTTGCCTATTTGTACGATGGATTAACCCAAAAAGCGACCAAAGCCTACGGCGCGGTGTCCACTCCTCACGTGTTTGTTTTCGATGCCGAAAGAAAGCTCCGCTATCAAGGCCGCATCGACGACGCCCGACGCAGCCGAGCCAACAAAGGAACTCCCTATGTTAGAGAAGCTCTCGACGCCATGTTAGCAGGCCAGCCGGTCAAAACAGAGACCACTCGCCCCTTCGGCTGCTCCACCAAGTGGTCATGGAAACGAGACGCAGTGGCCGAGGACAACGCCAACTGGAAGGCACTGCCTGTCACACTAGAAGATCTCGATACAGAAACGGCCAAATCTCTCGCAGCAAACAAAACCGAGAAACTCCGTGTGATCAACTTCTGGTCCACCACCTGCGGCCCATGCATCGCCGAGTTCCCTGAATTGATCGAGACCTACCGTCGGTTCCAGAATCGCCCTGTCGAAGTCATCACCATCAGCTCGGACCCTGTGAAGGATCGTGCCAAAGTGGAAAAATTCCTCACTTCCCAGCAAGCGGCACTTTCTCGTCGCACCATAGGTTCCGTGAAAAAAGAAGGCCGCAAATCAAACAACTACATCTACACAGGCGACAACCTCGACCACTTGGCCGAAGCCATCGATGCAAAATGGAACGGCGCCCTGCCTCACACCGTGATCATCACCCCGGGAGGTAAAGTCATTTGGCGCCACAATGGTCGGTTCGATGCCGTGGAACTCCGTCGTGCCATTGTTGGTTATCTAGATGGTTTGACTGGTGAGTAACCTTACTCACCAAAGTCCACGGAGTCGCCACGCTTGTTTTTCCGTTTTCTAACACTGACTCTGCCGCCTCGTGCCTGGCGCATGGGATCGAAGATGCTGTCCATGCCGACATCCTTGATTTCACAAACTGATGCCATCAGCTCGCCGAGCCTGCCTTTCGGGAATCCTCGCTCTTTGAACCAGTGCAAGTATTCCGGCGGCAGGTCCATGATCGGGAGGCCGCGCGGTGGAAATTTCTCTGGACCAAATCGGCCGAAGGGCATGAAAGCATTGCCTATTTCCCCCAGCAAATTGCGGAAGTCCTCTCGGTCGATCTCAGTGAAGTCCATGCGTCGGAATGTAGCCGCCAGATGACCGTGGCGCAATCACCACGTGAGGGCGTATAATACCCAACTTTTCTTGAATACTTCTTGAGGAATTCCGTCTCTACCATAGAGTGAGTAGGAATGAGGGCATTTTTTACTTCGTCCTACTTCACCCCAAACAACTGATACAAATAATCATTATGAAAAAAATACTTACTCTTACAGCCGTTGCTGCTTCCGCTATTTCTCTTTCAAGCTGCGGTCCTGGCGTTCGCCCTGCTCACAATGACGCTGCAGTCGGTGCAGGAATCGGTGCCCTCGGTGGCGCAATCATCGGTAACCAGTCCGGCCACGCTGCTGAAGGTGCCCTGATCGGTGCTGCTGTTGGCGGTGGTACTGGCTACGCAGTTGGCCGCGGCAAAGAGCGCCGTGCAGGTTACTAAACCTAGCAACCATCATTCTTCAAGAGGTGGCACTGCATGTGCTGCCTCTTTTTTTGTGACTGGAAACCACTGTCTTTCATTAGAATCGAGGCTAAAAATACTCCGATTTTTTACAGGCAAACGATATGTCAGATCGCAAATTCACTACCTTTCCGGTCAAAAACATGGCTCGATCGATCCTTGACAACGCCCAGTAACCCAAGTAATACGCCGCCGCACTGAGACAGTTTAACTCACTGGATCAGCCACGGCACTCGCTGACCAATAACTCTCTCACAATCAATTACCCCACACTAACATCATGGACTGGCTTTGGTATTCTTCTTACTTCCTCGTTCTCATCGGACTCTCTGGCTATGGTTTTCACCGCCTGATGATCCTGACGCTTTATTTGAAGCATTCTCGCAAGCAGCCAGAACCTCTTCGCCAGTTTGAAGAACTGCCATTGGTGACCGTTCAGCTCCCATGTTTCAACGAAATGCACGTGATGGAGCGCCTTTTGGACTCCGTTTCTGCGATGGATTACCCGAAGGACAAGCTTCAGATCCAAGTACTCGACGACTCCACGGATGAGACCACCGAGATCTGCAAAGCTGAGGTCGCCAAACTCATCGAGCGCGGATTTGACGCCGAACACGTTCACCGCACCGATCGCACAGGTTACAAAGCCGGAGCCTTGGAAAACGGCACCGAAACTGCCAAGGGCGAATACCTTTTCATTCTCGACGCCGACTTCGTGCCTAAGCCGGATGTTCTGAAAAAGACGATTCACTACTTCACCGATGAAAAAATCGGCATGATCCAGACCCGCTGGGAGCACATCAACCGCACCTTCAATGCTCTGACCCGCGTTCAGGCCATGTTCCTTGATGGCCACCTCGAGCTTGAGCAAACCGCACGTAACCGCAGCGGCCGTTTCTTCACCTTCAATGGCACCGCCGGAATCTGGCGCAAGTCCTGCATCGCTGATGCTGGCGGCTGGGAACACGACACCCTCACCGAGGACATGGACCTCAGCTACCGTGCCCAGCTTAAGGGCTGGAAGTTCATCTTCCTCAACAACGTCACGACACCTGCCGAGCTCCCAGTTGACATGGAAGGCTTCAAGAGCCAGCAGCATCGCTGGACCAAAGGTTCCATCCAAGTTTGCAAAAAAATCCTTCTCGATATCTGGAAAAGCAAAGCTCCTCTGTTCTGCAAGATGGAAGCCACAGCACACCTGACTTCCAACTTTGCCTACCTTCTGTTGTTCCTTCTCTGCTTCCTCATTTACCCCAAGCAGCACTCCGAACTCAGCTGGCTGGCCGAAAATGGAATTTCCGAGCACCTGCTCAATTTCCCGATCTTCTTCTTCGGCTCCGTCTCCGTAGCGATGTTCTACATCATGAGCCAGAAGGCCTTACGACCAACTACTTGGCTCAAAGACATTCTTTACCTGCCCCTGCTCCTTGCCCTCGGCATCGGTATGTCAGTGAACAATGCCAAAGCCGTCATGGAAGCCATCTTCAATCACGAAACCAGCTTCGTACGCACTCCCAAACACGGGATCAACGGTAGCGAGAAGCAGGAAAAAGCCGCATTCAAGAAGAGCCGCTACAAAGCCATCAAATCCCTCACCCCGTTCGTTGAACTCGCCTTCGGCCTATTCTTCACCGTTGTGGTTGTGGATAATGTCTTGAACGCTAACTACGTGGCTGCCGTGCTGCTGTTACCTTTCCCAGCTGGCTTCTTCTACACTTCTGTGAGCTCCCTCTCTCAGCAGCTGCCGAGCCTTTTTGCCTCGCGTGCCACTGCCAAAACACCTAAAAAGTAAGGACTTGCGTTAGATTTTGAAGTTTGATAAACTCCCAAGCATGTCAGGTTCAACTCTTCTAGCAAAAGACGTTCACTCTGGAGCCAAACTTCCTTTCTTTTCCCGCATCAGCAAGATAGCATTACCGATGCTAGCTGCGATGGCCGCGGCATTCACACTCAGTAGCTGCGGCAATGGCAACCCCGACAACGGCGTTGTCATCAGCGTCAAGGATCAGCGTATGTTGCTAATCAAGAATGGCAAGCCAGTCAAAAGTTATCCGGTTTCAACTTCTAAATTCGGTCTCGGAGATCGACGCGGCAGCAACTGCACACCAGTCGGCCGTATGGAAGTCGCCAAGAAAATCGGCAAAGGAGCCCCTTCCGGTGCCGTGTTTAAAAGCAGACGCCGCACCGGCGAAATCCTTCCTCCTAACGCACCTGGCCGAGATCCGATCGTCAGTCGTATCCTTTGGCTCCGTGGCAAGCAGGGCAGCACCCGTAACGCCTTCAGCCGCTACATTTACATCCACGGCACCGCCGAGGAGTACACCATCGGCCACCCGCGCAGCTACGGCTGCATCCGCATGAAGTCCCGCGATATCATCGACCTCTACGGCGAGCTTGGCGTGGGATCCCAAGTGCACGTCATCAAAGGCCCTCTGCTCAGCACCAATGCAGGTAAGCATTACTTCGCTAACCACGCCAAATACCTTCCTGCCGCAGGAAATTAGCAGCTTGCAGAGCTTCGATTCTCCTCTCGAGAGAGGGAAAACGGACTTACCTAGCCATGACGGTGCAAAAACATCGTATTTTCCTCTCCATCGAGCTTGACAGATCCTCACAAATGAGTAGTTTCACCGCCCCGAAGCACGATCCAACGATCTTCTAATCAACTTCTTCCAACAGTCCTACCATGGCCAACACCAAATCAGCTCTCAAGCGCGTGCGTCAGAACCAAACTCGCGCCGCCCGCAACAAGTCCCTCTCCACCCGCATGAAGACTCTTCGCAAGAAGACTCTCGCTGCTGCTGAAGCTGGCGACAAAGAGACAGCACAGAAGACATTCTCCGAGTTTGCTTCCGCTGTCGACAAGTGCGCGAAAAACAACATCATTCACAAAAACAAGGCTGCCAACGTAAAGAGCAAGACTCAGAAGCACCTTGTGAGCTAATTGCCGCAAGCAATTAAAAACTTTCTAAAGCGGCTCCGGTATTCGGCGCCGCTTTTTTTATCTCCGACATTCGGCAATTGAACGGGATTCTTTATTTCCTGAATAGCTCAAACACTTGTCCGCCCTTTTTCCTAGACAAGCCTCCTTCCCGATACAACATTTCCCATAAGATGACCTCCACATCACATACCCAGTCCAGATTGGATAAGGCCAAGGAAATTGCCAACAACCCTGGCAATTACAAGGTCTGTGAGGGCTGCGATTCCATCGTAGGCTCCGGCACCATCATCTGCCCGAACTGCCACGGATATCGTTTCGATCCTGAGGCAGCCCGTGTTGTCGACCAAGCGGTCTGGCTCGGATGCCGTGAGCAAACCTCCGTCACCTCCGAGGATCTGCACTGATCGCTCCACGTTTTTACTTTTTCCAGTTCCATGAAACAGGAACTTGTCCAGCGCATTGCCGCTCGGCTGAAACAACAACTTCTCACCATGACCGAGGCTGCGAAAGCCTCCAATGCCGCGTCAACTGGTGACGAAGGAAAAGCCGAGGGAAAATACGACACCCGCGCGCTGGAGGCATCCTACCTAGCCGGTGCCCAAGCCGAGCAAAGCAAGACCATCGCTCGCTCACTGCACGTATTCGAGAACCTCGAACTGGAGGAATTTTCTTCCGATGCAGAAATCGGCCCCGGCGCTCTGGTCGAGACCGAGCTTGATGGCGAGATCAGCTATTACCTGCTGACACCTTGCGCCGGTGGTATTTCATTCGAGTACGAACTCGGCGAGCTGACCACCCTCTCCCCCGAAGCCCCGCTCTATCAGAAGCTGCTAGGCTGCGAAACGGGTGATATTTTGGAAGACTCGGGAATGATGATTCTGGAGATCCGTTAATTTTCCGTGTCTTCCGCAGATTCAGTGGTTTGCAAAAGTCTCCATCAAGGGTAAGACTCCGCGCATGTGGAAAGGACGATTTGCTAAAGCTACCGCTGACCTAGTTCAACAATACGGAGAGTCGATCTCTTACGATTGGCGTTTGTACAAACACGATGTCGCAGGATCGATCGCTCACGCGCGCGCGCAGGTGAAAGCCGGGCTACTCACAGATGAGGAATTCACCAGTATCGAAAACGGCCTGCGTGAAGTCGAAGCTGAAATCGAGGGTGGTAACTTTGAATTTTCGATCGAACTTGAGGACATCCACATGAACATCGAGTCAGCGCTGACCAAGAAAATTGGTGCCGCTGGAGCGAAACTTCACACCGCACGCTCGCGCAACGATCAAGTCGCTACCGACACTCGCCTCTATTGTCGGGAGGAAATCGATCAGCTCACCAGACAGCTCAGCGAATTACAGTCGGCTCTTCTCTCTCAGGCAGAAAAGAATGCCGCTTCGGTAATCCCCGGCTACACCCACCTGCAGCGCGGCCAACCTGTGACCGTTGGGCATCATCTGTTAGCCTATGTGGAAATGTTAGACCGCGATAAACAACGCCTGTCGGACTGCCGTAAACGGGTCAATGTTTCCCCGCTAGGATCCGGCGCTCTTGCTGGATCCACCATCAACCTCGATCGCCAACAGATCGCCGACGAGCTTGGCTTCGACCGCGTCACCACCAACTCGATGGACGCGATTTCCGACCGCGACTACATCGCTGAGTTTCTTTTTGCCATGGCTCTGGTCGGCACCCATCTTTCTCGTCTATCTGAAGATCTCATTCTCTGGTGCAGTTCCGAGTTTGGCTTTGCGACACTATCAGATGCCCACACCACTGGCTCCTCGCTGATGCCTCAGAAAAAGAATCCCGACGTCTGCGAACTGACTCGTGGTAAAACTGGCAGACTTTACGGAAACCTCGTTGCGCTTCTAACCGCAGCCAAGGGACTCCCTCTGACATACAACCGTGATCTGCAAGAGGACAAGGAACCTCTGTTCGACTCCATTGACACCTTGAAACTCGCCCTATCGGTCAACACCGAGATGATCGCCGATATGGAGATCAATGTCGAAAACTGTGAAGCCGCAGCATCTGATCCACTTCTGTTAGCGACCGATCTCGCTGACTACTTGGTAAAAAATGGTGTCCCCTTCCGTCAGGCGCATGAGTTAGTAGGTCTGGCCGTGGCCGCAAGCGTGACATCCAAGACCCCATTGGACCAACTCGACCTCACCACCATCTCCGAGCACTATGGCGCGGATGCCAAAGATGTCTTCGATTTGCAAACGGCTCTGGCTGCGCGAACCAACCCAGGCGCACCGAGCGTAGATAATGTGAAGGCAGAGGTGGAGCGTTGGAAAAAATCTCTAGCACCCTCATAGTGAAGGCCTAGCTCTGCGCAATCAGCCTAGCTCGAATACACTAAAAAATTTACGTGCAGCCGCGAGCATCCGTGCTTAGTGTACGGTCGTTATGAAAACTTATCTAACCATTGCTACTGCAGCCGTCCTTTCATTTGCCGCCGTGCCTAACATCTCGGCCCACTGCCAGATCCCCTGCGGCATTTACACGGATGATACTGTGCTGAAAGACCTTCACACACATCAGGAAACAATCGCCAAGGCGATGAAGGAAATCGCGGATCTCTCAAAAGATCCAGGCAAGAACGCCAACCAGCTGACCCGCTGGGTGATGAACAAGGAGGATCACGCATCCAAGATCCAGCAGACGATGTTAGACTACTTTCTGGCCCAGCGTCTGAAGACCGAGGAGATGGAGTCAGACAAGGAAGCCTACCTTGATAAACTCGCACTGTGCCACAATGTCATCGTGTTGGCGATGAAGTGCAAACAAACGGCGGATCCTGAAAACGCCACTAAGCTGCACGCCGCGATCGACAAGTTCGCCACGGCATACAGCGCAGCGCAAGCCAAGAAAGGCTAAGTCATCACAGCGATCACCGCTTTCATAATCCGGCACGGTTCACACCGGGCCGGATTTTTTTTATCTGCAACTTGGCCAAGCAGCATCAGAAATGCATCCTGCCGATGTCGGTGCGCTTCTGGGCACCATCGAAGCTGATTTTTTCCAGTTCGGCATAGGCGGCGTCGACTGCTGTTAGCCGGTCTTCACCACTGGCGACTACGGCGAGCACTCGGCCGCCGTTGGTTTCCCATTCGTTGGTATCGCAGTTGTAGCGTGTACCTGCGTGGTAAACCCGGGCATTTTTCAGATCCATCAGACCGGAAATCACATCGCCACTACGTGAGCTGACCGGATACCCGGCACTGGCTAGGATCAGGCAAACACTCCAGCCTTCATCAAAGCTGAGAAGATCAGGCTCCATGTTGCCCTTTGCTGCCGCGTGGCAGAAAGCTGCGATATCTCCCTGCACCAGCGGCATGACGGCCTGGCACTCAGGATCGCCGAAACGACAGTTATACTCGATGATTTTCGGCCCGTCCTTGGTCAGCATCAGGCCGAAGTAAAGATAACCGCGGTAAGGCAGGTCGTCTTTGACCAATCCATCCACGGTGGGTTTGACGATGGTCTTTTCGATTTCAGCGAGCGTGTCGGCATCGATGAGTTGACGACTGGCTACCGCGCCCATGCCGCCAGTGTTAGGGCCTTCATCATTGTCACCAATGCGTTTGTAATCCCTTGCTGGGGTGAAAATCAAATACTCGTCATCGCAGACTGCCGCGAAAATCGAAACCTCGGGGCCGACCAAACATTCTTCAACCAACAAGCGGCCTGCTCCGAATTTTCTCTCAACGAGAACCTCGTTCAAAAACTCTTCAGCACTCGCTTCATCGGCACAAACTGCGACGCCCTTGCCAGCCGCCAGTCCGTCGAACTTCAGCACGGTTGGATATTGGCCATTGATGGCTGCGCGGGCTTCATCGATATCAGCACAGCCTGTGGCCGCCCCTGTAGGAATGTTGTGACGCAGCATGAACTCCTTGGCAAATTCCTTGCTGGCCTCGAGCTGGGCCGATTGCTTGTGCGGTCCCCAACATGGGATGCCCGCTTTTTCACATAAATTCGCCAAACCCTCGTCCTTCACCAGATAGCTTTCCTCACCGGCGACGCAGAGGTCGATTTCATTCTCGCTCATCCAATTGATCAGTTCGTGCAGCCCTTCTACCTTCACGCTTTTAGCGAGTGGTTCAATGGCATCACTGCCTGGGAAACAGAACAACTCAGTCTCGGTTGGGGATTCGACTAAAGCGGTGATCAGGGCGTGTTCACGCCCTCCTTTGCCTACAACAAGAATTTTCATCGCGGGGAATGAAGCGAAGGCCGCCGTTCTAAGCAAGTGTTTCCCTGTCGATGACCTGAATTTTTATCGGCAAGGCTCTAAAAACAAAGGATTTCACAGCTTTGAGCATTATTCTCAAAAAAAAGACAACAAACTTCGAACATTCACAAAACTTGGATGTCTATCCTTATGAAAGACGCTGTTGTTGGCGGCTTTCGGGTGAACAAAAAATGCAGTTGTCAGCTTTCAGACCGTGATATGTCAGTGTCACCACCCCAAATACCGGAAGTTGATTAATTCAAGCCGCAGGAGTCCTCCAACTCCTGCGGCTCTTTTGTATCAGGATCTGACCTAAATATAGCCCTGAAATACTAAGCATTCCCTTATATTCTCTAGAGTGGTATTTTTTTCTGAAAAATTTGAACGTCGATCGAAGAATTCTGTCTAACTGGTGTGTGAGAGGAGAAAGGCGGGGCTCCCGATGCCTTAATTCGATCACACAGGGTAAATTCATAGTAATCCTGAACGACAGATTCATAGCTGTTGTTTCGGACAAACAAGACAAGTCGGCACGCGTGCCACCTGCCAGACAAAATATAGCCGGCCTCGGGAGATTCCTGTCTCTCCCGAGGCCGTTTTATTTGATTAACGGCGGCCACGTGGGCAAAGATGGCGAACTGCCCGTATTTGAGGCGGTTTCCCGTTGTTTAGTATTGCTACGCAGGTTTTCTGCCCCTAAGTTCCCGCGCCTGTCCGGCGGTCCGGACAACCTGAAAATACATCCTTTTCTGCAATGATTGAAAACATGCGCAAATACACCGGCCTGATGGTCGTCGTTTTCGTCCTGCTTGGCGCAGGCTTCCTATTCACCATGAACGACATCGGCACTGGCGGTGGTGCCGGCGGCGGCAGCGGTCCTACCGTGCTTCAGGTCTATGGTGATTCCCTGGATCAGCAAAACTACAATCGCATGGGCGAGCAAACTTTGCAGCTGTGCTCCGAGACTGGCATGCACAACTACATCAACTTTTTGATGGCTCCCGATGCCGCTCAAATGCAGCAGGCACTCCAGCTGGGCCGTTTCGGAATGAACTATTTCACGATGATGCGCAACAATCTCACCACTCAGGAGCTGAACCGCTTCGTGGCGAATCGCATGATCCTGCAGCGTTCCATCGAAGAGATGGGGCTATACGCCAGTGAAGACGAAGTCAGTGAGGCCATCAAATCCCTCCCGACCTTTTCCGATCAAGGCAAATACAGCGAGGCAGCCTATTCCCTCTTTGCAGAGAAACGCTTGGGCAAACTCGGCATGACTGAGAAACACCTCCGCGATGTGATGCGTGAAAACCTCTGCCTCAACAAGCTGATCAACATCGTAGGTGGCGGACTTACTCCATCAAGAAGCGCAACTCAGGACCAACTGGAAGCCCAGATGCAGACCGTCACACTCGCAAAGGTTGTTCTCACCCGCGATAAATTCCTGGCAGCGGAAAACCCAACCGAGGAAGAAGTCAAAACCTACTGGGAAGCCCATCAGGACGCATACAAGACCGATGAAAAACGTCGTATTTCCTATCTCCTCCTGAATCTTCCAGAAGAAGCTGATGAGAGCGAAGAGGAAGAAAAAGATGACACCGCAGCTGAGACCGATCCAGCCAAGGCTGAGGAGGAAGAAAAGGCCAAAGCACTGGCCAAGGTAGCCGAGCAAACCGCTAAACGCGAAAAACGCGCACAAGCAGGCAAGGCTCTGACTCGTCAAATCCAAGAACTCTACGACAGCATCATCGATAGCGAAAACGACAAGAAACCTCTCGATTTCGACGCCATCGCAGCGAAGAAAGATCTCAAAGTCGTCAAGAGTGAGCTGTTCTCACGCTCAGAGCTGCCTGAAGAACTGCAAGGACTCACTCTGCGCGGTTCCTCTAACCAGAACCGCCCGCTGGCCGATGTTATTTTCGCCATGTCCATGTCAGACAACGCTTACAACCGCGTCTCCGCCCCTCTTCCGGTCGGTGAACACGGCTGGGTAGTGTTTGTGCTGGAGGAAGTGGTGGAGCCAGTGTTGCTCGACTACGAAGCCGCCAAGGACAAAGCCCGCGCTCAGCTCAGCTCCCAGAATGCTACGGACAAGGTGAAAAAAGCCGCTGAAGAAGCTCGCACCGCTGTTCTTGAGCTGATGAAGTCCGGCAAAGACTTTGACGCTGCAGTCCGTGAAAAAGGCCTGACTCCTGTTCAAGTGGGACCTTTCTCCAACAGCACCGCCCCTCCCAAGGACGAGCCAAGTGCTCAACAACTCCACAGCATCGCTGCAGGACTGAATCCTGGTGAGGTTTCCGAAACTATCAATGAGAACGATCGCTCACTCTTCTTCTTAGTCGAAAAACGTGAGCTTGAGGACACCGAGGAAAACAAACTTCGTGTGGACAATGCCATGCAGGCTGCCGAAATCGATCTCATGCTCAGAACCTACCTGAACTGGCTCAACCACCAGTATCAGAAAGCGGAGGTCAAGGCTCCTGAGATCGGGTAATCGTTTCGGGTTATCCAAGCCCGACGTCCCCCCATCGCTCTGATCAACTTCAACTGATCACTCACATCCCATGTACTATATTACCACCGCCATCGATTACACCAATGGCGCGCCGCACATCGGCCACGCCTATGAAAAAGTCCTCGCTGATGTCATCGCTAGATACCGCCGTCTGAACGGTGAGGATGCCTATTACCTAACAGGTGTCGACCAACACGGTCAGAAAGTCCAGCAGACAGCGGAAAAGGAAGGTGTCAATCCAGCCACCTTCGCCCAGCGCAACACCCGGAAGTTTCTCAAGCTCTGGGAAAAGCTCGAAGTGAATTACGATGGTTGGGCGGAAACCATGGACGATCGCCATAAGGCATGTGTCCAAAAAATCCTGCAGAAACTTCACGACGAAGGCCTGCTCTACAAGAAGGCTTACAAAGGCTTCTACTCCGTGCGCCAAGAACAATTCCTCACCGACAAAGAACGCGGCGAGGACGGCAAGTTTGGGGCCGAGTGGGGTGAGGTAACTGAAATCGAAGAGGAGAACTGGTATTTCAAACTCAGCGATCAAGTTGAGTGGATGCGTGCGTTTGTTGAATCTAACAAGGATTTCGTTATCCCTAACTTCCGCCACAGTGAAGTGCTGAATGCCATTGAACGTGCTGCAGATAACGACCTCTGTATTTCTCGTCCCAAATCTCGTCTGCGTTGGGGCATCGAGCTTCCTTTTGATACCGATTACGTCACCTATGTTTGGTTTGACGCCCTGATCAACTACATCTCCTTCGCAGGATACCTCGCAGAAGAAGGTAGTGAGCTGCCAAACTTCGAAGACCTATGGCCTGCCAATGTGCATGTTATCGGTAAAGATATTCTGGTGCCATCGCATGCGATTTATTGGCCTGCTATGCTTCACGCCATGGGCTTCGCTGACGACCAGATGCCCGCCCTACTCTGCCACGGCTGGTGGAACATTCGCGGTGAGAAAATGTCCAAGTCGATTGGAAACGTCGTCGATCCTGACGCTCTCGCCGATCAATTTGGTCCTGAAACGCTTCGTTACTATCTGGTGCGCGATATCGTCACCGGTAAAGACTCAGACTTTGATGCCGACCGGCTGGTCATGCTCTACAACACCGAGCTAGCCAACGATCTAGGGAACCTCTGCAACCGTGCGCTCAACATGAGCAAACGCTCACTCGGAGGGCTGATGGAAGTCAGTGACTTCGATGATGAAGACTGTCAGGCACTTCGCAAATCACTGAACGATGCGAAGATCGCTTATCAGGCTGCGATGGAAAACTATGACACTGCAGCTGCGTTGCAGGCGTTGAATAGCCACGTCAGTTTTTGTAACGGATTCGCAGAACGCAACAAACCTTGGGAACTTGCCAAGGACGAAAGCCAACGCCCAAGACTCTCCGCCGTGCTTTATCACATGGTGGAAAGTTGCGCGCATATAGCTGTGCTGCTCTCCCCCGTCACTCCCCAAGCTTGCGCCAAGATTCAGAACCAGCTCCGACTTCCTGAGCTAGCCGACAAAAAAATCAGCGATCTCAACTGGGGTCTGATCCCTGCTGGTCATGAAATCGGCAAACCGAAACCTGTGTTCCCACGGATTCAGATAGAGAGCGAATAAGGCAGGACGACTTGGTGAGATGTCGGCATTTGCCAACTGCTCCTACTGTGCCAGCCGCTCGGCTAGCGCTGCTTGAAGCTGATCTAACACCATTTCCACCGTGACTTCATTCTGGCAGCGCATGTCGAGAGGACATTTGGGCAGGTAGCATGGACTACAGGCAACGTGCTCACGCACGGCTCGGCTTTGCTTCCCAAGTGGGCGCTTCCATTCAGGTTCATTGGGTCCGAAAATAACTACCGCTGGCAGCCCCACGTGGGCAGCCAGATGGGCAGTCTCGTTATCGCACGATACCAGAGCGCTGCAATAAGGCAGGCTGGACAGCACCTTTTCAGTGTCCCATTCCTCTGAATAATTTTTGGCACGACCTTCTAATAAATTTTCTAACTCCGCATTTTCTGGAGCTACATTTTTGGAGGTTCCGCTGTCGAGGATGACCCAGTCGATACTGCCTGAGCCTCCATATTGATTTTCCATGGCGTCGACGAGATCCTTGTATCTCTCGATCGGCCATTGGTGGGTCACACCAAATTGAGATGCCGGAGCCAAGGCGATCAACGGCTTGGTTGGCGGAGGTTCGAGAGGTGGCGTTAGAAAGGACTCTTTGACAAAGGGATTACCGCCAAGTTTTTCAACGAGGA
Source organism: Oceaniferula spumae (assembly GCF_042849255.1). Lineage (GTDB taxonomy): Bacteria > Verrucomicrobiota > Verrucomicrobiia > Verrucomicrobiales > Akkermansiaceae > Oceaniferula > Oceaniferula spumae. The sequence goes on along the minus strand of NZ_AP026866.1, from coordinate 4,505,204 downwards.
GAAGATAGTGCCTTACACGGTGTTCGACCGGCCCTGGCTCAATCACCACATTCACCGGGTCGGTGAGACATTTTTCTAACTTCTTAGCCGGATACCCGAGTCGTTGCAGGACCTTGATCCGGTGAAATGCAGTGGCTGCCTCGCTGGCTTCCCAGCAAATGGATGATTCAAATTGGTATTCGTGATCCGCCAGCAATTTGGCGATCTGCCGAGACGACGCTTTGTCTGGATAAACGATCACATCATTCAGTTCCGGCATCGACTTCCACAGCGCTGCTTGGCTCTCCGGACACAGCACTGCCATCGTAGACTGTGGTCGAAAGTGACGTAGAGCGCGCACAGCGGGAACTGCGAAACATGCTTCCGCAAAAGAAACTGGCGAAGCAACGCAAAGGTATCCTCCTTTCAAATGCAAAGGTGGTCGATCTGGAATGGGCGCGGCATCCGGCAGCTTCGAAGACATGCGGCAGACTAACGATAGCGCATGCAAAATGCCAACCCATTGTTTGCTTCATCGGTCGGCCTTTCGTTGAAAATTCCGAGTTTTCGGCGTTTTCCCGCTTTCCATGCGGTGAAATCATTCTAGTTTCCAGTCATGAGAAAAACGTCATTGGTCATAGGCCTTTCGCTGGCCTCCCTACTTAGCGTAGGTAATTTATTTGCACAGCAGACTACCCCACTCGCCCCCCTGCCAGAGCCGGCAAAAGCGACACCTCCCACCAATGGCATCTATAGCTCCATCGTGCGGATTGAAGCCGCTACCCAAGTGCCTGATTACCGCGAACCTTGGAAAGCCGGTCGATTCAGTGGTGGCATCGGAACAGGGTTCCTCATTGGGCCTAACAAGTTCCTGACCAATGCCCACGTGGTTTCGAATGCTCGCCGACTTCTGATCACCGTGCATGGGTCGCCGCAGAAGCATCCAGCGCGGATTCTTCACATTGCTCACGACTGCGATCTCGCACTGTTAGAGGTGGAAGATTTCACTCCTTTCAAAGGCCTCGAGTATTTAGAAATCGGCCTCGTGCCCAAACTCGAAACTCAGGTCCGAGTGATCGGTTATCCTGTGGGCGGCAATCGGATTTCGGTGACTCGCGGCGTAGTCTCACGGATCGATTTCAGTTCCTACAGCCACAGCCGTTCCGATCAACACCTCGTGGTGCAGATCGATGCCGCGATCAATCCCGGTAACTCCGGTGGCCCTGTTCTTCAGAACGGCCGCGTCGTAGGTGTTGCCTTCCAAGGTCTGCGCTCAGCAGATAACACCGGATATATGATTCCCACCCCTGTCGTGAAACGATTCCTCACCGACATCAAAGACGGGCATTACGATCATTATGTCGACATCGGCATCTCAGAATTTCCTATGTTCAACCCAGCGATGCGCAAGAAGTTCGGCTTAACTGGGAACTCGCCAGGTGTCCTTGTGGCGGCAGTGACTCCCGACGGCCCCTGCGATGGCGTGCTTGAGAACAACGACATCCTAACAGCGATCAATGGTAATACTGTCGATGGAGCCGGTAACATCCTCATCGATGGTGAAAAGGTCAACATGAACGAGATCGTTGAGCGCAAGTTCGCAGGCGACACCATCCAACTGCAGATTACCCGCAATGGTCAGGTCATGGAAAAAACTGCGACACTGAAACCTTTCCCACCGGCACGCATGTATTCAGTGCAATACGGAGTGAACCCGCGTTTCACGACCTTCGCCGGCTTGGTATTTCAGCCTCTCGACCGAAACCTTTACGCCGCTCACAGCTTTACCAACACACGAGTACGCCGTCTGTTTGCGCATTACATTGATGAAGCCATCTTCAAGGAGCGAAAAGATATTGTGATTCTAACACGCGTGCTAAGTGACCCGGTCAACACCCATGTCAGCAACCACGTGGGCACCGCCATTGAGTCGATCAACGGAGAGAAAATCACCACCCTTGACCAAGTTCACCAGCTACTGCATCCGGAGAAGATGCCCGAGTTTTTTATCATCAAATGTGAAGGCGTCCCTCGTCCGATCATTGTCCCCGGAAGCAAGGCTCTGGAAGCCAGCGAGCGCACGATGAGAAATTACGGCATCGGCACCGCCTATCGTCTGGAACAATAACCCTCTCAATTTAACTTTCTCATGAAAACAATTTCTATCCTCTCATCACTGACCGCTCTCGTACTGTCATGGAGTTCGCTCAGTGCAGCCTCTACTGCGGTTCAGAATTCACTCGTCCGGGTGAACTCAACGATTCAAACATGGAGCGCATCCCAGCCATGGGATAAATCAGCGCCTTCCTCGCGTGGTGCGCTTGGCATCCTGCTTGAAAACAATCATGTCCTGACGACCGCAGAGATGGCGGCGAACACCACCTACATCGAGTTAGAAAGTGCTGACAGCACCCGCACACTGCCCGCCAAGGTCGTGGCCATTGATTACGAGTGCAACCTCGCGCTACTTGCCCCTAACAACGGTGACCCCGAGGGTTTTTTCGCAGGCCTCAAACCCCTGCCGTTAGGAGGTGCCGCGCAAATCGGTGATAAGGTTGACGTCTGGCAACTGGAAGACAACGGCATGCCGCTGGTCACCCAAGCGACGATCCAGAGCGTCGATATCGTCTCCAGCTTTGTGCGAGGACACTACTTCCTCACCTACGAGGCCAAGGGCTCCATGCAGAGTGCCACCAGTTCTTTCACCCTACCTGTGATCAAGGATGACAAGTTGTTAGGCCTGCTTTCCAGCTATGATTCCAAGGACCAGATCATCGATATTATCACGCCGGAAATCATCGCCGCCTTCCTCGCCGATGCCGCCGACGGTACTTACGACGGTTTTCCTTCATTAGGAATTGGTATCAACAGCACTGTGGATCCGAGTTTCCGTCTGTGGCTCAAACTACCGGAAGACGTTGGTGGACTGTATGTCACCCGTGTTCGTAAGGGTAGTTCTGCTGAAAAAGCCGGCATTCTCAAAGGTGACGTTCTGTTAAGCGTCGAAGGCAACGAGATCGGGCGTCGTGGCTATTATGACGATGAAAATTACGGCCGTCTGTTCTGGAGCCACTTGGTCAGAGGCAGGCACAAAGTCGGTGATTCTCTCAAAGTCTCGGTTCTGCGCGATGGTGAGAAAAAAGAGTTCACCACCGTGCTCACACGCCCAGACAAACGCCTGATTCCAGCTCATACACTGGACCAAGCACCCAACTACCTCGTCAAAGGTGGCCTCATTTTCCAAGAGCTCTCCGCGTCTTATCTCCGTGCCTTTGGCAAAGACTGGGAAAGCACCGCTCCACTCAACCTTCTGGACGCACTGGCATCACCGGAAGATTACGAGAAGGGCCGAAATAAAATCGTCTTCCTCAGCGCCACCATTCCGACACCGGCGACCACCGGCTACGAGAGCATTAGGAATTTCATCATCGCTAAAGTCAACGGTCAGGATATTGCCGATATCCCATCGCTGATCAAAGCATTCCAAACGCCCGGCACAGATGGCCTGCACACCATCGAGTTCGCCGATGGAACACCCAAGACCATCTACCTTGATGCCCGTATTTCTGATGCCATCGATGCCGAACTGCTCAAGCGCGGCATCCCCGCGCTTTCACGACAGTAAGCGGTAGTTGCAACTCTATACCTCAACCATCTGCTTCAAGTGCGTTGACAGCAGATGGCAGCTGATATTTTCTGGCGGGAGCTGGAAAATGCGAGACATGGCTTGGCGATAGATGTCTAGCTGTTTGGAATAGGCTTCCTTCAGTTCGGTGACATCTTTGCTGTCGGTTTTAAAATCGACGATGTCGATGCTGACTGGCTGACCGTTTTCCAGATGGATGACAGCACGGTCAATGATACCGCTGACCCATGAACCTTCGTGCTGGGTTTCGATAGGTTGTTCCCTCAGTAATTGGAATTCACCTTTGGGGCGTTCGAAGAAAGTTTGAACGGTAGAGTCCTGCAAACACTCCCGAACCGACTGCGCTGCAACTTGATCATCCAGCTCCGGCATTTCATCCAACCAGGTAATTTTCTCAAAATGAGCGTGCACGAGATTACCGAAAGCCATGCCTTTTCCAGACTCTAACAACGACCCAATTTTGGATTCCTTAGCGCCACTGGCGATCTTTCTACCCATCCGTGGTCTCGCGGGCTGAAGCGCAATGGGCTTGTCCTTGACTTCTGAAGCCTGCTTTTTGTCACCAGAAACTCCTAACCAATCTCCCGATTCAAATAACACGGGGTAAGTTTTTTCACCGATCTCAGTTTCAGTTTCCCCGAATTGGGAGGTCGCTTCGCGAATCCAGTCGTCGTATTTTCTACCGGGTTTCCATGAGTCTTTGACGGGATCGAGGATACAGTAGGTTGCGCTTTTAGCTCTGGTTAAAGCAACGTAGAGATTACAAAACCGCTCGTAACACTGATCGGCTTCCCAAACTTCCAGCATTGATCTCAGCGACTCATCGGCTTCGCAGATTTCCTTACTCGGCTTACGGATCATAAACTCGATGGCTCCGAGCTGCCCTTTACGTTCTAACATTTCCAACCGATTGGTCGATGCAAAGTCCTGGCCTCCGAGTTCAGGAAGGATGACTATATCAAAACCCAGACCCTTTGATTTATGAACGGTCATGACTTGTATCATACCCTCGCGGGTGTTCTCCCGAATTTTACGAGCTTCCAAAAGCGTTACCCAGTCGTCCAGACTCCCGCCGCCTTTGCTAAAGTCTGATGCTGCTGTGAGGATTTCTTCCAAGCGACTGTTGCCATAGTCTGAGACATCAACGATATCTCGAAGTCCTGTCGCCAGCGACTGGACAAGTGGCTCCACCCCTTTTCTCGCCAACTCCGTGGTAAGCCAATTCCATTGCTTGGCGTGGGTATCACACTCTGTTAGCTGCTCGATAACTTTGGCCAATGGAGAGTAACTGACGTGGAGGCGGGCAAAATCATCTGAGGGGTTTCGCAGCCAACGAAACAGATCGAGCAACACGACTCCTTCCGGGCCATCGGTAGCCAAGGTTTCTGATTCCGGAGCCACAGGCAAATCTGGCATCTCGCGGCGTAAGTACTCCACCAACCCCGTGGCTTGAGCGTTTTTTGTCACCAGCACCGCGCAGGTGAGATTGTTTTCCAAAGGTTGTGTTTTTTCGAGTATTGCCTTCACCGCGGCGTAGCGAGCCTCTTGCTTGGTCTCGCCATCGTCTTTGATATCGGCCGGTGATTCAATCACCAGCGTATGCCCAGGCTTATCCGAGGAAGGCAGGTGCTCGTGAAATACCCAGCGATCGACTGCGGCTGCAGGGAAAATCTCTGCCCATTTTGGATTTGAGAGGTCGCAGACACAATTGACTAAGTCCAAGACGTGTTGTGAGGAACGAAAGGAGCGGTCCATGTCCCATTCAGCGAGACGTTCACCGTAATGGTCTCTGAGATCATCGAAGAGACGAGGTTCGCCCCCACGCCAGCCATAGATGCTTTGTTTGCTATCCCCCACCACAAAGACAGAGCGTTCACCATCGGCGTCTTGCAGGATTTCATCCACCAAAGATCCCACGGCTTTCCACTGCGGCTGACTGGTATCCTGAAACTCATCTAACAGCCAATGATCGTAGCGGGCATCGAGTCGGTAATCGATCAGATCGCGAGAGTTCGGATCCCAGATCGCCATCGCCCCCTGACCGGCTAACAGCAGGGTGAGATCGGAAAAACAAAGTCGTCCACGACTCCGCACGTGCTGGTGGTAGCTGTTTTCATAGGCTTGGATCACCGCGTGCAAACCTTGGGTTCGCTTGATGCGGGTTTCAATTTCACCTTTCAAAAATGCCCCGATCATCGCTGACATCGCAGCCCCCAACTCCGGGCTGATCTCAAACTTCTGGTTATCGATGAAACCTCCTTTGGCATATTCAAGCCACTGCGGTAGAGCTCGCTTCATCTGAGCATTCACTGTGTACGGCGCGCCAGGCACATGATTTTCGAGGATGTCACAGACTCCATGCCAGCCTTTAAGGTAAATTTTATGCGGACTGACCGGTTCGCCTAACAGAGATCTGACAATGACAGCGAGTTCCCGAAGTTTGCCATCGCCAAATGGACATCCGCCCTTTTCCGCAGGCCACAGGAGTGCCTCCCCTCCCCACTTCTCAGCCTCCGGTGCGCTGAGCCAACGGTTCTGATGGTTTTTGACAAACTCCTCGAGTGTCTGACACAGACGATTTTCCTCCTCGCCCCAAGTAGCTTGTTTGAATGACTGGAGAAACGTCTCGCGGTCTTGTGCGCTGGTTTGGCGGTTGGAAAAGATATTGGCCATCACTCCCAATCTCTCCGAAGATATTGCAGCATCTTCCATCAGCTCAAAACCGCTGAGGCCAAGCTCCAAGGCAAAATTTCTAACAATCCTGACGAAGTAACTGTCCAGAGTCGACAGAGCCAGCCGGTCCAGCACAGCTACGAGCTGTTCCAATTTCATCTGGAAATATTCTGCGTCCATGGTGGGCAGGTCCACCGGACTGCCATCGGAGCGCGATGTGACCAGAGCAGGAATGCTATCGGTGCCTAGAATGATCTCCTTGAGCTCGGCGGACAGCTTAGCGGCTGCTTTTTCGTCCGCAGCACCATCGGCCAGTCGGGTCATGATCCGGCTGGTGAACTCCCCTGCCGCTTTCTTGGTGAATGTCAGTGCGATAATTTTTTCAGGAGCAGCGCCTAGCACCATTAAGCTGAGATAGCGGTTGGCGAGTTGCCAGGTTTTACCGCTACCTGCTGAGGCGCGGATCATGGTGCTTTGGATCATTGCGGACATCGTTTGTTAGCATTGAAGCGGCTGCCACCTAGTGTTTCAAGTTTTCAGTTTGCGCCGCTGCTGATTTCACCTAAAAAAAGATCATGCTTGCCACGTTTCAACACTACGGAATGACTCACATCGGTGTGTTAGCTGTGTTGGTGGTGGTTACGACGTTAATGATACGTCGCTGTCGTAAAGATCCTGAAAGCCCTCGTGCGAAAGCAGCCATCGCTCTTCTCGCCTTCCTATGTTTCGCTGCCTATCCCATCAATCAGGCTATCTTGTCGGCTTACGGTGGAAGTTTTCCTCTCGATTCCCTGATGCCCTTTCACCTCTGCGACATTGCGGCATTCATTTGCGGTTTCGCCTTAATCACCAGACGGCCAATTCTCTGCGAACTCTCCTATTTCTGGGGACTGGCCGGCACGATGCAAGGACTACTGACCCCCAACTTGGCGCATGACTTCCCCAGCCCGGTCTTCTTTATTTTCTTCCTGCACCACGGCGTAATCGTGATCACAGCTTTGCTCTTGCCGCTGGGGCTCGGCTGGCGTCCGCGAGAGGGAGCTGCGCTGCGGGCTTTTGTCTGGGTTTTGATCTATGCGGGCGTCGCGTTCATCGCGAATTACCTGCTCGAAACCAATTTTGGATTCCTGATGCATAAACCTGATCGTGGCAGTTTACTTGATATCATGGGACCTTGGCCGTGGTACGTGCTATGTTTGATCTCGCTGGCGGGCTTGTTTTTCTATCTGCTTTCATTGCCGTTCAAACGCAGCTTGCAATCAGCCGTGAGCAAGCCGAAAGAAAATTAGCGCGTGCCATTCTTGCGTTTTTGGACTTAGTTCGGGCAGCGCAACGAGCCAGTCTCACAGCCAAATTTTTCAATCATGAGCGATTCCTCACCCCAACCATCCAAGCCCGTCAATAAGAAGCGCAAACGCGTCAACGTCCGACGTCCGGATGTGATGGCCCTTGTTCAATCGGAGGTCGAACAGCACTACCGCTCATCCATCGTGGAAAAACTGCGCAGTCATGGCGGTGAACTGACCATCGGTAATACAACCATCCGCTTGGCTCAGAAATTCGGATTTTGTTACGGTGTCGAGAGAGCCATCGATCTGGCCTACGCCACACGCAAGGTGTTTCAAGATCAACGGATCTTTTTAATCGGAGAAATCATTCACAACCCCGAGGTGAACGCCCAACTTCGTGAAATGGGTATCGTTTCCCTGCCATGGCGTGAAATGGGTAAGGATTATGACGATCTCAACGAAGACGATGTGGTGATCGTGCCGGCCTTCGGAGCGCCCACCAGCTTCATGGACAAGCTCGCAGAGATCGGCTGTCATGTCATCGATACAACATGTGGCGATGTGATGAAGGTCTGGCGTCGCGTGCGCGACTACGCCAAAAACGACGTCACTTCGATCATCCACGGCAAAGCTGATCATGAAGAGACACGTGCTACAGCTTCGCGAGCCTTGGGAACCTCTAAAAACGGACACTACCTCGTGATTCTGACTCTCAAGGACGCCGATGAAGTTTGCGAATATATCCGGGGTAATGGTAACCGTGAGGCATTCATGGAAAAATTCGGCTCAGCTTGCTCCGAGGGCTTTGACCCTGATGTTCACTTGGTGAGTGTCGGTGTCGCCAACCAAACCACCATGCTGCAGAGCGAGACCGAGGAGCTGCAAAACCGAGTCAGGCAAGCCATTGTAGACCGTGACGGTGACGACTCGCTTTATCACGTATTCGATACCATCTGCGGAGCGACGCAGGAGCGCCAAGGAGCATTGTTCAATATGCTCGACACCAGCGATAAGAAGCCGATGGATATTCTTTTAGTTGTCGGTGGATACAATAGCTCGAACACCACTCACTTGGCTGAAATTGGCCAAGAGAACCTGCCCACATTTTTCATCCGCAATGCCAAGTGCATGGAATCCATGGAACGCATTCTGCACTACGACCTTGAGCACAAACAAGAGATCGAGAGTGAATACACAGGGATCGCCCTGAAAGACAAACCTGCCATCATCGGCGTAACAGCAGGCGCATCATGCCCGAACAATTTGATCGAGTCTACGATCATCCGCGCGCTGGAACTCCGTGGGATCTCGCGCGAAGAGCTGGAAGCGATCGATTGATCCGAGCTTCCTATTTCTGCGGTTTGACCAAGTCGATGTGCTTCTGAATCTTGTCCGCGTCATCCTTCTTTCCTAACAAAGAAAGGCTCCGTTTCATACCGAGCAGGGATTCCATGTTGTTAGGGTAACGGATATGTCCCTCGGTAAAGGCTTCATAGGCGTCTGCATTTTTGCCCATGCGCAGATAGAATTCTCCGAGACGATTCTCCATCGAGGTGATAACCATTGGTGGCTGCATCAGCGTCGGCACATACTGTAAATCCCTCGCTGAGTAAAATGAACCCGCCGCAGCGACTCGGGTGTCGACTGAATCGTTCATCCGGATCAGGCCGGACAGTTCCTTATCATAAATAGCCAGGCAACGGCCGGCATGGAAAAAGTGCGATGCATCGCTGGCTCGCTGAGCTCCTTTTAAAACTTTCACCAAGGCGACGATGTGACCACGAAAGTTATTCTGATGAAGCGACTTTGCAGCTGTGATCGCCTTATCATCGATGGCCTTGCGGCAACCCAGATACACTCTGAGCGCATTGATGTAGGTTCCGACAAGAGTAGGAAACTTAGGATGCTCGGCAAAGGGTTTGAGTTCCTCAACTGTTGGCAAGTCTTTGAGAGCCCGGTTCATATCGCCGTCGGCCCCATGTGCGATGTAGAGGCGTGTAGGCAGAGTATACCCGCGCCATAGCAGCATGTGATTTCCCTCCGAGCGAGGGCGCTTGATATCTGTTTTGAGGGCCCGGATTTCCTTGGCCACTTTCATAGCTCCGGTGAAATCTCCTCTTTGATAGAGGGTGTTGGCGAGGTAACACTTCGCTTTGATGTAACCGGCGCAATCGTTGATGCTGATGCCTTCTTGCTCCATCCATTCGGCGTAGAGATCAGCGGATTTGGTGAAGGCTCGTTCGGCGAGAAGGTAATTACCCGCTCTCCACTCAAAGTGCCCAAGAGCGTGCCACCAAGACGGCATATTCTCCGATTTTTCAACCAGTCTACGGGCTTCTGGAAGGAGTTCTTTTTTAAGATCAATCGCGCTGTTAGGAGCCTCGGCACACAATGCCAGCCAGAAGCCCAGCACCAAGGGATTCTCAGAGTTTTCTTTCAACAGTTCGCGGGTATTCTTGATCGCCCTCATCTGGCCGGGGGTTGCATTGCCTGCGACATCGTAGCTGCCGCGTGTGAGGAATACTCCCAGCAGGCGAGCTTGCAGCAGGTTCGGGAATTTATCACCCAGCGCCATGAACAGAGCACCTGCAGCCACCGGACTGTCGGAAACCAAGGTCGCCGTGGCGGCACAGAACTGCACTTCAATTTTAGGGAACCTTGCTTGATTCCCCTGACGCACGGAGATGGTATCTGCCTCCATCAGGTCAAGCATCCGCTCGACAGCCACCCGGCGATAATCGACATACTCATTATACGGCTGAGCCAGAGCAAGGGTGACACCGCAATAGGCTAACAGACAATCCGGGTCTTCTTTGATCGCTGCGCAAAAATGACGGTAGGCCTCAAAATCCCACTGTGCGTGGACTAAGGCGAATCCTTGCTTCACATGGGCGCGTGCTTTTTCCGAAGGTGAAGACACCTCCATTTTGATACCTACACTGCCGCGCCGCATCTTTGGCTCTCCGAGCTTCATCACCACGGGGGCAATGACGGATTCCACCTTGAAGGTCTTAATCAGCTTCGGCTTGTTTTCGTCCACCTTCCCGGGTGTCACTTCTACTTCGGCATGACTTATGCCCCCTCCGCCAAGGCCTAAGGAGACAAGGGTCATAAGAAGTGGCTTCATCGGATTTCTGCGGAACATGGCGGGACTATCCATGATAAACATAGACCCCGCCAGTGGAAAAACGTTGGAATTACGCGAGAAGATCGCATCGGACGACTTTTCTAGACACCGACACAATCTCGCATTGAAAGATTCCCCTGATCTGCCAAGTTCCACCCCAGATATGTCCAACAGCTTCGGTCAAATTTTTCGTATTTCCACATGGGGAGAATCCCACGGTGGCGGTGTCGGTGTCGTCATCGATGGATGCCCGCCACAAATCCCCCTCTCCGAGGAAGAAATCCAAATCGATCTCGATCGACGCCGGCCCGGCCAGAGTGAGATCGTCACACCTCGTAAGGAAAACGACTCCTGTGAGATCCTCTCGGGTGTCTTCGAGGGCAAAACGCTCGGCACTCCGATCGCCATTTTAGTCAGAAACAAAGACCAGCGCCCGTCATCCTACAATGAGATGAAGGACAAATACCGCCCATCCCATGCGGACTACACCTACGATGCCAAATACGGCACTCGCGCGTGGCATGGTGGCGGCAGGGCCTCAGCACGGGAAACCATCGGTCGCGTCGCCGCCGCCGTGGTCGCTAAGAAGGTGCTCGCTCAGCTTTACCCTGGCATTGAAATTCTCTCTTGGGTGCAATCGGTCAAAGACATCGAAGCTCAAGTCGACGGCCAGACCGTCACCTCCGCGATGATCGAGTCGAACATCGTCCGCACCGGCGACCCTGAAGCGGTCGGCCCGATGGTCGATCTGATCAAACAAATGCGCTCCGAGGGTAATTCCGTCGGTGGCGTCGTTGAGTGTGTGGTCCGCAATGCGCCCGCCGGTTTGGGAAATCCTGTCTTTGGAAAACTGGAAGCCACTCTCGCGCAGGCAATGATGAGTCTGCCTGCCACCAAGGGCTTCGAAATCGGCTCCGGCTTCGGCGGCACACAGCTGACCGGTGCGGAGCACAATGATCCGTTTTACATGGAAGGTGACGTCGTGCGCACCACCACCAACCGCTCCGGCGGCGTGCAGGGTGGCATTTCCAATGGGGAAAATATTTCCTTCCGTGTGGCATTCAAACCGACTGCCACCATCATGACTGAGCAACAGACGGTTGGGTCTGATCACAAAGACACGGAACTCAAGGGCCGTGGGCGACATGATCCCTGTGTGCTTCCACGCGCCGTGCCCATCGTCGAAGCGATGACCGCCCTCACCCTTTGCGACCATGCTCTGCTGCATGCAGCCCAGTGTGGCAGCGTCAATCATCCATAAGCCGTAACCTCGCCGATGAATTTCCAAGACCTTGGTGCCACGGGAATCATCGCGATTATTATCGTTGCGTTCGCAGCGATCGGTTTTCTCAAGGGACTGATCCGCACCGTGTTCGCCATGGTATGTCTGGGCATCGCTGGCTACACCGCGCTTTGGGGTAATGAGCACGCCAGCGATCTGACAGGACCATGGATTCAGAATCCCGGTCCCTGGCTACCTAAAATCATTGCAGTCGTGACCGGGCTGGCGGTCTTTTTCATCTGCCGCTTTCTGCTGCATTTTCTAGTGGATCCATTTAATGCCTCGAAAACCGGTAAGCGTGTCGGTTTTGGCATGCCTGCCGCCTTCCTCAGCCTCTGCACTGGACTGGTCGTTCTCTGGCTCGCGTTCACCGGTATTCGCTATGCAGGCAGCCTCGCGGAAATCAGACATACTCGGCACCAACTTCTCGGTGATGATGTCACGATCCAGACGACCACAGCTGAGCCCTTATTGCTGAAGGCTAAACATGCCTTGGATGCCAGTTCGGTGGGTCAGTGGCAAAGGGAAACAGATCCATTTTACCAGCCGGGAAAACTCACGCTGTGCAAGTTGTTAGTGATGTATCACGATCTCAAAACTCGCAAGATCATCCTCCTGGATCCCGAGATCAACCCGGTTCTGAATGATCCGGTTTTTATCAAAGCCGCTTATGCTGATGCGGTCAAAGACCACGCGCAGTCGGTCCGGCCGCGTGAGCTGTTTCATGACGAGGCCGTGGTGGAGGCGCTGAGCGATCCAGCCTTTAGTGAAGCCTTGGGCTCTTTGGACGAGTCCCTGCTGACCGCTCATCGTCAAACCGGCACGCCATAATCTGCGCAGTCTTGGGCAGGATACGCCGCGCAGATTTCGGCGCTTCTGATATCGTTTCATCAGCCCTTCCGGAGGGCTGACTTCCATGAACGTTCTCGCGCTCACTATTTTAATCAGCGTCTGTCTGGCTGCGATTTTCGTCGTTTGCTTTATCGCAGAGCTGAAAAAACCGCGTACGCGCGGAATCGAGCAGGATTCATTGATGCCTCTGGACGATCCATCTTTACCCAAGCCACCTGACCAACCATGAGCCAATCTGCTAACACAGCGACCATCCAAGTAACTTACGATGACAAGACAGTCCGCCATTTCCTCATCGCCTCCCTCGTCTTCGCCATCGTCGGCATGGGCGTCGGCGTGCTCTGCGCCTTCCAGCTGAACTTCTGGAAAATGAACGGTCACTTCCTCGAAGTGCTGACCTTTGGCGCATTCAAGACAGAGGGTGTCGATTTTCTCACCTTCGGCCGACTCCGCCCACTGCACACCAATGCGGTGATCTTTGCCTTTGTAGGAAACATGATGTTTGCCGGTATCTATCACTCCACCCAGCGGCTCTGTAAGACGCGCACGGCATCGGATTTGCTCTCCGGCATACACTTCTGGGGCTGGCAGGCGATCATCGTGGCTGCCGCCATCACCCTGCCAGCAGGCTTCACGCGCGGAAAGGAATACGCCGAGTTGATCTGGCCGATCAATATCGCCGTGGCCGTCATCTGGGTGATCTTCGCCATCAACTTCTTCTGGACCTTGGCGAAGCGGAACGAGTCCAGCCTCTATGTCGCCATCTGGTTCTACATCGCCACCATCATCACCGTGGCGATGCTCTATATCGTCAACCACCTGTCCATCCCCACCAGTATCACCCACTCCTACCCTATTTTTGCGGGTGTGCAGGACGCTCTGGTGCAGTGGTGGTATGGTCACAATGCGGTGGCATTTTTCCTAACAACGCCCATCCTCGGCATCATGTATTACTATTTGCCGAAGGCGGCAAATCGTCCGGTTTACTCCTACCGGCTCTCCATCATCCACTTCTGGGCGCTGGTCTTCATTTACATCTGGGCCGGTCCTCACCACCTGCTGAACACCTCGCTGCCATCATGGCTGCAGATGCTCGGCATGCTTTTCTCCCTGATGCTTTGGGCTCCGTCCTGGGGCGGCATGATCAATGGTCTTCTCACACTGCGCGGGGCTTGGGATAAATTGCGCACCGATCCGGTGATCAAGTTCTTTGTCGCCGGACTGACCTTCTACGGCATGGCCACCTTCGAGGGACCGCTGCTCTCTATCAGAACGGTCAATGAACTCTCCCACTACACGGACTGGACCATCGGCCACGTGCATGCCGGAACGCTCGGGTGGAACGGTTTCATGGCTGCGGGTATGTTCTACTGGATGGCACCCCGCCTTTGGAAAAATAACAAGGGTGCCAATGGCGAGAGCGTGCTCTGGCGCGAGTCCTGGGCGAACATGCACTTCTGGATCGGTATCATCGGCATCCTCCTCTACGTCGCCTCCATGTGGGCATCCGGCATCATGCAGGGCCTCATGCTCAGCGCCACCAATGAGGCTGGCACCCAGCTCAAGCACGCCGAGTTCTTGGAAACCTTGCAGGCAATCAAGCCGCTCATGCTGTTCCGCTCCATCGGCGGCACCCTCTATCTGATCGGCTTCATCATGTGTGTGATCAACATTTATAAAACCGCCCGCATGGGTAAAGTTGTGACTGAAACAGTCGAGGTCGCTAAACTCAATGATCCCACCGCAGACAACAGCAAGGACTGGCGCAAAGTCCTCCTGGCAGATCCGGTCATCTACGTGGTCCTCACCACTCTCTTCATCATCCTCTGGATCTTCCTCCCTAAGGGCATGGATGTGGGTGCGCTGATCATCGCCATCTGCCTCAGTGCCCAGTCGGCCTGGCTGTTCCATAGGCACACTCCGAAGTGGGCCGATTTCTATGAACGATTGGAAAAAAACTGGGTGCCCTTCACCCTGTTAGTCATCGGCGCCGCCGCCGTGGGGGGAGCTATCCAGATCATCCCCACCGTCATCGCGCAGAAGGATAAATACGTCGAGGAGCGTGTGCAGCAGCTCTACACACCGCTGGAACTTGCCGGACGCGATCTCTATGTTTCGGAAGGCTGTAACACCTGCCACTCGCAGATGATCCGGATGTTAGAAGGCGATATCATGCGCTACGGCGATTACTCACGCCTCGGTGAATCCATCTACAACTACCCGCACCAGTGGGGCTCCAAGCGCACCGGCCCCGATCTGGCACGTGAGAAAGGCCTGCGCCCGGACAAGTGGCACTACGATCACTTGGTCGATCCCCGCTCCACCTCCACCGGCTCCGTCATGCCATCCTACCACTTTATGTTGGATAAAAAAACCGACATCAATGCCCTGCCGAAGAAGATCGCCGTGCAGAGACAGCTCGGTGTGCCATTCGAACCCATGGACCAGCACACCATCCGCGACAAGGCCTACAGCCAGAGTCTGGAAATCGCACGCGGCCTGGTCTTCAAGGATGGCAAGCTCAACGACGAGGTGAAATACCCCGCTGACATCGAGGCCTATCTCAACGATGAACTCAAGAAGCTGGAGGATTCCGGAAAAGCCACGGATCAGAAGCTGCTCAGTGCCATTGGTGACGAAGTCGCCCGCCGCCTCTCAGAGCGCGAGATCATCGCCATGATCGCCTACCTCCAGAAACTCGGCTCTTACGATGTCGTGGAGAGCAACGAGGACGCGCCCAAACTGGTCGATCCCGATCACAAACACAAGCCCACCAGCACCAGCTCCAAGTAACTCGAACCACGCCACCACATCATGTTTAAAACCATCATCGTAGACACATGGGAAGGCTGGGCCCCGATCGCCTCCTTCGCCCTGACAGCTTCCATCTTCGGCGGCATCATGATCCGCGCATGGAGAATGAAAAAGGATGAGTCCGAATACTTGTCCGCCCTGCCCCTTGAAGAGAACCCAACCGCCCCAGACAATGAGCACTGATCACATCCCTAAAAAACTCGGTAAAAACGAAGTCGTCCTCCGCGAACATGAGTTCGATGGCATCCAGGAGTTTGATCAGAAGCTCCCTAACTGGTGGCTGTTCAGCTTCTACGGCGCGATCATTTTCTACATCGGCTACTGGTTCATTTACTACAGCACCGATCTCCTCCCCACCGAGGCCGAGAGCATCAATTCCCGCATGGCTGTGATCGAGTCCGCCAAGAAAAAGGAACTTGAGGCGATGATGGATCAGCTGGACGACTCCGTGCTTCTAACATGGAGTCAGGAAGACAGCATCACCAAGGAGGGTGAGGAAATTTACAAGCAGTTCTGCACCGCCTGCCACGGCGCCACTCTGAAGGGCGGCATCGGCCGTTCACTCGTGGATAGTGAATGGGCGCACGGTGGCAAGCCGATGGATATTCTCAACATCGTGCTCAACGGCAGCCCCGCCGACTCCGAGGGATACAACGGCCAGAAAATGGCACCTTGGAAAGACGCCCTCGGCCCGGAGAAATCCGCCAAGGTCACTGCCTTCATCATCGGCAAGAGCCCACACGTCACTCAAGAATAACGCGCTGCACACCGGCAGCATCAGCAAGTGGTTAATAAGAAACCCAACCTCGACTCCGTCACGACCATCAATCGCGACGGATCGCACTACACGCTTCACCCGGCCGATGTCTCCGGGCGATTCACCTTTTGGCGTCGGGTGGTAGGCGCTTTGCTGATCATCACTTACGCCGCGCTGCCGTGGATTAAGATCAATGGCAACCCTGCCGTCTTTCTTGATACCGCCCACCGCAGGTTCCACATGATGGGCATCACCATCGGGGTGCAGGATCTCTGGGTGCTGTTTTTCCTGATCTCCGGTCTGGGTTTCACCCTGTTTTTTGTCACCTCGCTGTTAGGCCGGATCTGGTGTGGCTGGACTTGCCCCTACACCGTTTTTCTCGATCATGTGTTCCGGAGAATCGAACGCCTGATCGATGGCGATGCTCCTGCGAGGAAACGACTCGATGCCGCCCCGTTGACCGGAGGGAAAATCACCAAGCGCATCATCAAGCACAGCCTGTTCCTCCTGTGTTCCTCACTCATCGCTCACATTTTCATCTCCTACTTCGTCTCCATCCCCGCGCTCTATGAGAGCATCCGCACCGGACCCAGCGAGCACATGCTTTCCTTTGGCGTCGTCGCTTTTCTAACATTCACGCTCTACTTCTGCTTCGCCTGGTTCCGCGAGCAGTTCTGCATCGTCGTCTGCCCCTACGGCCGGATCCAGTCCGCCCTCTCTGACGATAATACCATGGTCATTGGCTACGATGTTCTGCGCGGCGAGCCACGGGGCAAAGCCAGCGATCCGTCAGCAGGCGATTGCATCGATTGCCGCCGCTGCGTCAACGTCTGCCCCACCGGCATCGATATCCGCGAGGGCCTGCAGATGGAATGCATCGGTTGCGCCGCCTGCATTGATGCCTGTGACGACATCATGGCCAAGCTCAACCGCAAGGCCGGACTGATCCGCTATGACTCGGATAACGGGCTGAAAAAAAAGAAACGCCAGATCCTGCGCCCGCGCCTCTTCGCCTACTTCGCCCTGATGATGATCGGTGCCAGCGCCTTTGCCATCACCGTTTACCAGAAAGCCAGGCCCTTCAATGCCCAGGTCAACAAAGTGCGCGGCATCCCCTTCCAGAAAGATGCCACCGGCGTGCGCAATATTTACGAGATCCACTTGTTTAACAAACGCTCGAAGCCAGACACCTTTTCGATCACCCTGTTAGACGCTCCTGATTGGGTGAAAACCAGTGGCACCACTGAGAACATTCTCCTCCAGCCGCTTGAGGAAAAAACCTACAACCTGGTAGTCATCGCCCCCGCCAAGGACTACAATGGACCGTTCGATTTCACCATCCAGGTGCAGTCAGAAACCGATCAATCCACCATCAAGCTCAAGGAAAGCTTCCAAGGCCCGAACCCACGCCTCTACAGAAACAGCCTCCGCAATCCCTAACAAAACCATGCTCCACTTACCGAAAAAACGCCCCTGGCTCATCCTCGTATTCATCTACGTCGTGATCATCACCGTGTGGACCACCTTCATCGTGTTAGGTCACAAGCAAGGCAGCCACATGTCCCCAGAGGAGGCTGAGCAGCACATCCGCAGTAATCCCCCCACCCACGCGCGGACATCGTCCAACGCACCATGATCGAGAACATCAATACCCCGGCCATCGCATTCGCCGCCGGACTGATCACCAGCATCCACTGCGCAGGGATGTGTGGTCCGATCGCTTGTTCCCTAACAGCCTTGAAGAAAGACGAGAGCAGCCGCACCGGTGCCGCCATCGCCTACCACGGCGGCCGACTCCTCTCCTACTCCACCCTCGGCGCGATCTTCGGAGTGGTCGGCGATAAGATCCTGATCGATTTCTTCAACTCCCCGGCCGTGATCCTGCCATGGTTTCTCGTCGTCATCTTCATCGCCATCGCCTTTGGTCTGGAGAAAAAAATCCCCCGCCCCGCCTTTTTCAATCGCTGGACGGCAAGGCTGCGTTTCAAAGCCATGCGCATTTCCGCCACTCGCGGAGCCTTGGTCATGGGCCTCGCCACGCCGCTGCTTCCCTGCACCCCGCTCTACCTCTTCTTCGCCGCCTGCTTCGCCACCGGCTCAGGCATCAAAGGCGCCGAGTTCGCCCTCGCATTCGGCCTCGGCACCGTGCCCCTGCTCTGGGCCACCCAGTTAGGTTTTCATAAGCTACAAAGAAAACTAGGCACCCGCTGGATGACCCGCTGCCGCAAAGGCCTCGCCCTAGCCGCCGCCCTGATGATGGCCTGGCGCCTCCACGACACCATCCCCCTCATCCCCAGCGCCACCGCCGCACCTAACAACGGGCCAAGCACAGAGCAGCAGGAAACCCCAGCTGAGGCGAAGAGTGAGCTACCTAGTTGTTGTCACTGAATTCATGGTGCTTTGAAAAGACAGCCACGGTACAGTCACCCAAACCTCAGAGCATTTTGAAAGCAACTGCGAAGCATAGTATCACCCATGATAGTATCAAATGATACTACCATGATAAAATTTTCCATGCCTCTCTAAAAACCGGAGACGGGAATCAAACCCGCGATTAGCCCCTCTTATAGGTGAGGGGAATCCTTCTTTTTCAATGGTTCGCAAGGACGGTTCTAGAGAGGGTATCGGTTTCGGCCATGTTATCAAATTAACACCTGCCAAGCGTTCCTCTATATTTCTACCCCAAGGTCTTCTTGATTATCGAGCTGCCGCTCGAACAACCATCCAAGGACAGATTTGGGAATTGCGTGATAGCATGTTAGGTTCGAATGTTGAATGCCCCATCACAGTAAAGGTCATCACTAGGGATAATTGCTCTGTGGATCACTTCAGCCCAATGACATTTGATCAACTGTTATTCGACTCTACCATGTCACAGGTCGTCAACCCACTCAATGTGGAGGTCGATACTCTCGAAGAGTAAGATTGCAATATCCGCCGATAGTAGAATTCTATCTGCCTGGCAAAACTATCATCAAGGCAATTAAGTTTTTCGGCTATTATCGAAGGCTGGCAATCTATGGGATAAATCACCTCGTCTAGATTGGCGCAAATTACTGTGGAAAGATAAATGTCCAGATACTCCACATCGATTTCATTTCACCATCATTTCACCACCAGTCCTTTTTTTGGGTGCTATATTTTGTTTATATATAAACCCATCCCCCCTGCCCTTTCAACGAGACTGAACGCCATATTCATATACATGTAAATTACTTGCCGATCTCTTTTAAGCTTTCGATAAAAACAGGACTACACCTAGCTTCTATAAGTATGTCATAAAGCCCCCCCAATACACATCACTCATTTGTTTACGTAGCTCTGACAATACCTCATTTGAAAATGTAAGCTCAAAATCATTCCATCTGCTACTCGCAATAATCGCAGTCCTAGAAGCATTCAGGTCTAAATCAAATTCGCCACCCACGTCTAAGACTACTAACATCGGAAAAGGCCAATTCAAAGAAACCTGATTTTTTTGCTTACGCCAGTAATCTGGAAATAGACTCATTGGGACTTCTATACCATGCAATGACAGCCTCGAAACTGAGCTACAAACCACGGAGGAGCCCTCAGAAGATTCTACACAACCATCTTCATCGATAGAAATAGAAGTCGAATGTGTGGAAATTTGTTCGCCTGACATGCTCATCGATTTTTCTAGTTCGTAATCGACACGGTCAATTTCAACTGTCTGTGTTTGGATATGTATATCCCTAACAGGCATATTATGTTTTTGTAGAATAGCCACAATGGCTGATCCCACAAAACCATTTTTAGAATTAGGAAAATCCAATTCAAAAAAATCAACATTGGGTTGATCATCCCAGCCCCATTTTTTAAGCGATTTAGCTGTAATTTTTTTGAAGCTGCTTTGATCGAGAGTTCTTGATTTTTTATCGCTTTTCACAGCAATCTTAACTCTAGGGTTCGGAATGGTATTTGCAACAGCATCAATGAACTCTTTACTGGACATGTCTGCCCAAGGGTTCTGTTTTTTTCTCAAAGTAAGGCGTGTTGATGTTCCTGGTTTATCTCTCATCCCCTCCTTTATCCAAAAGATGCTCTCCTGTCCCTCAATGACTAGATTTAAGGGTAAACTGGACTCATGAGGGCCATATACTCTGCGAGTATCAACTTCAACACTGTCCGAGACCATGAAGCATGAAAGCACACCTATCCCAAATCTTGAAGTAGGCTTAAATGTTGCACCATATTTGGACTTCAGCTCAAAAAAGTCGCGAGATTTGTAAAATGATTTACCCAAATTAGAATAATATTGATCAACTATGTCTTGATCCATCCCTGTCCCATTATCTTCGACTTCCAATACCACGTCGTTACCTTCTTTCCTATACTCAACTCGTATCTCTGGCACATATGGATTACCCCAACTCTCTTCTAGAGCCTGCCGTAGCAAACAAGCATCTATTGAATTTTGAATCAGCTCCCTAAGAGCTACTTCTGGGTTCCCATACAATTTAGTTCCCATCAGTAACCCTACTACTTGCGATTTACTTAGACTGAATCTTGTTTCTTTGTAGCTATAAAGAGGGTTTCCTTGAATATTTTTTGCTGTCGTGATGTTTGATCGATCAACTCGAAAAGGTAACTGTATATTAAATCTACGCCCACTCGAAAAGTCGTAATCATTAATTTTTGAAACTACATTGTTACAGGCCCCTAGCTCAACATCAATCAAATCACAGAACGAGTGTATAGCTGATTCAATCGCCGGATGCTTACACCTTGCTAAAAAGCTGATTTTTGACTGACTAATGGACCATGACTTAATGGCTCTGTGTTTTTGCCATTCCATTACCGACACGGGATTACGAACATAAAGATGGGCAAAAAGTACTTCCGGTGTCCTTTTAGCATCAAAATCCAGTATGTCAGCCAATCTGAGCAATAAGGCAACTAGAGGCAAACATGAAAAAGTTTCTGAGTCGCAAGGGAAATCCATTTCAAGATCAAGTATCGACAATGGATCTTCATTATGGCTGAAACATATTGAGGCTAGTTCAGATGTTAGATCCAAATCCTGAAAAACAATTTTCCCCGACCAATCTCGTTCAACTATCTGCCGAGCTCTGTCTGCATGGGTCGACCTTATGTATTCACTGATTACATGTGCCTTAATTGAATCAACAGCAGTTTGATCTCCTTCTTCGAATGATGTTGTCAGACGTTCGACTAAATCTGGTGATGAGTTAAAGAAGCGCTCAAAAGCTGCGCACTCCTTCTCCTCAAGATCATCTTCAAATATTGGCTGTTTATCCCATATTTTTTTCCAGCTGATCACCAACTTCTCATCAGGTGCCATGCCAATATCGTGGAAAAACGCCCCCAAAATAAGCAACATCAACTCCGGAATCGTGAGTTTCTGAACATCTTCATCTGAAATCAGCCTACTCATGAGCTTCAGTACACGAAAAAGGTGCTCTCCATCATGCAGTGTGTATTCTCCCATGTGGCGCAGAATTGATTTTGTTCTTTGATAAGCATAATAGGTCGCATCATCGACAAGAGCCATGACGTGGCTCCCCCCAGGTGCATTAGCGCACTTTTCTTTGAGCCTCAGATATATTGAGCTTTCAGATAGCCTAAGCTGCGTTTCCTCATGCCAATCATCATTTTTATCGTTTTCTCGCATAATATTAATTGAGGCTATCCAAACACAAACACTTGTCAGCTTGAAAGATTTGCAATTTGTCACCCTAGTTCCAGCACAGCTCCCTTTTCCACAACAGCATGTCAGTACACCAAAACCCAGCCCCCCCTACTCCCATCGATGAGGATTATTCCTAATAAGTGTATTCAACAAACCAGTAATTTACCCACTGCACATATTGCGGTGTTACATGACCTAGATTTGCCCCTCAAAACAACCAAGATAAAGCTATCCCTCCCAAAAAACTGTGTTATGTGCCCGATCTGATGTGGTTCATGCGATTTTTGCTTCCCGTTGATTTCCTGCCTTTTTGGGCGGAATGAATCTCGTCGATCCATTGAACAATCACACGAGAAGTGCCCATGCATGCCAAGAAACGCCAACCGAATCCGTCATCGATCTTTTTTAACAAAGTCTCTGTGTCCACCGCCATTACTCAAACCGAGGAGCAGCTGGTGGAGCCGGAAGTCATCGTTCCTGAGCGGGCGATCGTGTATTGTGAAGGGCATTTTGGTGAAGTTGGCGGTCAGCCCACTCACGATCTACTCCGGCACTCTGATCAATACGAAATCATCTCCGTCATTGATGACGAGAATGCGGGTAAAGATTCCGGCAAGGTCTTGAATGGCGAGCCGAACAAGATCCCCGTGTTCCGCAACCTCGGAACCGCCTTGGCACAGGCCGGTCGCGTTCCGGCACATTTTATTTACGGCATCGATCCTGAGAGCGGGGTGCTAGCTGACATTGAAAGGCGTCAGCTGCTGCGTGCCATCGGCTATGGCATGAACATCGCCTGTGGCTTGCATGAGTCTCTGAATGCCGATCCGGAATTTGCAGAAGCTGCGGCTAAGGCCGGGGTGGTGATTCAGGATATTTAGGATCCCCGGTCATGCTCCCCGGTCTGGTATGAATCAGGCCTTCAGCCTGGAGCCATGAAACGTTCCGTTCCCCTCTTCAATTTGAAGTATCAACCCAAGAAAAAATTCGCGTGACTCGTGAGATTCGCGGTAAAGGGGCGTTTTCTGACTGATGGCAAGATTACGATGTCTCAGATGATGCAGAGAGATGAAGATGGCGGCCTCGTTTTCACATCGCTGTTTGTCAAAACTAAATAAACATGTTACATACCCGTTTAAGGAGATGAGGATCACTTACTACACGGACTATGCATTCAGGCTGTTGATTTACATGCTCATCCACCGTGATGAAACGGTCAGCACCCGGGCGGTAGCGGAGTCTTACGGCATCTCGGTGAACCATCTGAACAAGGTCTGCCAGAGGCTGGTGCAGATGGAACTGCTCACCGCGCGGCGAGGCCGTGGTGGCGGCATCACTCTGACGGAGGCTGCGGTCGATTGGAAACTTGGCGATCTGGTCAAGGAACTGGAGCCTGATGGCGAGATCGCCCAGTGCAATGGCGGCCAGCATGACGCGCCCTGCACGATCAGTCCGGCGTGCCATTTGCGGAGTCTGTTAGGTCAGGCTCAGAATGCTTTTTTTGACTCCTTGAACCAACACAAGGTCGGAAACTTGCTGGACAAAAACTCGGATTCCATTCGTAAACTTCTGAGTTGAGAAATCTCTAACATCATCAGGCCGTGACCGAATGTATTCATTGCAGCACTCCGCTGGAAAAAAGCCAGGTGGAGTCTGGATTCTGCTGCACCGGCTGTGAGTTTGTGCACGGGCTGATCCATGAGGAGGGCTTGCAGAATTTCTATGATCTCAAACAGGAGGAACGACTCTCTCCACTGAACGACCAGCCGTTTCAGGAATATGATTTTTCCTGGCTGGGTGAGGAGGTGGAGCTCTTGGATAAGGACGTGGGTGATGGTGGCCGGTGCGAGATGGATCTCTCGCTGCAAGGCGTGTCATGTGTCGGTTGCATCTGGCTGGTGGAGCGACTGTTCACCCGGCATTCCGGTAGCCTGAGCTGTGACATCTCCCCTGCTACCGGTGCGATGCGGCTGGCTTGGAAAGCTGGGCAGTTTCAGATGTTAGACTTTGCCCATGAGCTGCAGAAGTTTGGCTATATCATCGGCAGACCGCGTGATGCTTCACATAAAAACGAAGAGCTGAAAAAGCTGGGGCACAAACTGGGGATCTGCGGTGCCTTTGCGCTCAACGCCATGGGATTCTCCCTGCCGCGCTACCTTGGCATGCCGGCTGACTTCATGTTTGCCGGGATTTTTGAACTGATCACGATGCTTTCCGCGACCTTGGCGATGCTGGTGGGTGGATCATGGTTCATTCAGCGGGCGGTGCAGAGTCTGCGGGCTGGAATTTTACACATGGACACACCCATCGCGCTGGGTGTCAGCCTGGCTTATCTGGGATCGATTGCCGGGTGGCTTTGGAAGCATGAAGGACTGCTGTATTTCGACTTCGTGGCGATCTTTATCTTTCTGATGTTAGGTGGCCGATGGTTACAAACGGCGGCGGTGGAGCGGAATCGGAATCGATTGTTAGAACAGACTCCGGTGCCACGATCGCTGGTCCGGGTGCCGGAGGGAGATGCCATCGCGCTGGTGGATTTAAAATCCGGTGATCGCTATGCCTTGCCAGCCGGACAGACAACACCTGTTTCCTCGATGATGGCCGAGGGTGAGGCAGACTTCAGCCTTGAATGGATCAATGGCGAACCTGACCCATGCCATCATCAGACCGGCACCCACGTGCCGGCCGGAGCCATCAAGCTTAGCCAAGCGTCCATTACCCTAACAGCGGAAGAAAACTGGAGCAATTCAATGCTCGCCCAGCTTCTGCGCGAGGGGGAATCCAGCACTCGCTCGCCGGTGCTGGAGAAAATTCTGAAGATCTATCTTACCGTGGTCTTGATACTCGGCTTCGGCGGTGGATTGGCCTGGCTCTTGTCCGGTGCGGATTTCCCCACGGCGATGCAGGTGACGATTTCCGTGTTTGTGATCTCCTGCCCCTGCGCTCTCGGTGTGGCGCTGCCGCTGGCCGATGACATGGCGTCCTCGGCGATGCGTTCGCTAGGTGTGTTTATCCGCAAACCTGCGTTCTGGAGCAGGATTCGTCAGATCAAATCCATCTTCTTTGACAAGACAGGCACGCTCACTCTGGACCTGCCGGAGCTGACTGAGACGGCTTCGTTAGAGAACCTAAATGAAGAGTCGGCGCGGGTGCTGGCGACGCTGTGTGCAAAGTCGCGGCATCCCCTTTCTCGATCGTTGCTTAAACACCTTGGGCTCAAGGGGCAGAGGCTGATCGATCCGAACTTGGAAATTCACGAGGTCCCAGGTCTTGGATCGTGGTTAAGCGGTGGCTCGGGCGTTCGGTGGTCGCTGGGGAAATGTGGCTGGGGTGGCATGGATGAGACTCAGGTGACTGCGACTAGCGCTGGCTGCGAGCTTCGACGTAACGGAGAACCCGTTGCCACTTTCACCTTCCAAGAGTGTCTCAGACCCGATACCGCCGAGACCATTGCCAGCCTCGCAGGGAAAAATGTCTTCATCCTCAGTGGCGATCAAAATGAACGCGTGCAGGCGATTTCCAATAGTCTGGGAGTCGCTACGGAACACGTGCACGCCGGACTCAGCCCTGGCGACAAAGCTCGACTGGTCGGTGAGATCGATCCTGACCACGCTCTCTTTCTCGGCGATGGTGCAAACGATTCACTCGCCTTTGATGCGGCTAACATGTCCGGCGCGGTGGCGGGCAGAGGATTGTTAGAATCGAAGTCAGATTTCTATTTCCTCTCCTCCGGTTTGCGATTTCTGCCTCAGATGTTCACGCTGGCCGACCGCCACGCACTGGCTGTTCGCTCGGTATTTATTTTCAGCCTCATTTATAACTTCGCCGCCGTGGCCGTGTGTCTTTGGGGACTGATGAACCCGCTGTTAGCCGCCATTTTAATGCCACTGAGTTCACTGGTTTCGCTGACTCTGGCAGCTAGCATACTTTCCAAAAACAAGTGTTTAACGAAAGCCGGAGCGACAAGTATTGCAATCACTCCTTCACCAACATACGATATCACGTAATGACACAAAGCCGCGCCCATCATCTATCAGATGTCATCTATCAGCGCATTCTGGACAGCCCAGCTTACGATGAATACCAACGCGCCTTTGTGTCTGCAACCGGCCTACCGCTGAGAATGGTCGAGGCGGATCCCAACGTCTGGTGCATCACGGATGAACCAGAAAACCGCAGCAAGTTCTGTGAGCTACTCAACCTGTGCGATTCCGCGTGCCATGCCTGTGTGAAGGTGAATCAAGATCTAATGAGACGCGCGGCGGTGGAAGGGCCTCTATCCTGCCATTGTTTCTCCGGACTGAGCACGACGGCGATTCCTGTTTACGCCGGGACATTGGTCGTGGGGTATTTGAAAACGGGCCAAGTTTTTCAGCAGACACCTACGGAGAAGGATTTTCAAAAGGCACTGGATGCTGTCAATCGGGAGCTGTTCACCGAGTCGCAGCTCGAACAGCTCCGCAAAGCGTATTTTGAAACCAAGCAAGTAGAGCCTCAGCGTTATCAGAGCATGGTCACCCTGCTGGAGCACTTTGGCAGACAGCTTTCTGAAAAGGCCGAGAAGCTGGTGATCGCATCGGCGGATCACGAACCGGCGGGCATCAGTCAGGCAAGAGAGTTCATTCACAGCCAACTGGACGAAACCATCACGCTGGCGCAGGCCTCACGGGCGGCGGGTATGAGCGAATCCCATTTCTGCCGTCAGTTCAAATCAGCCACCGCGATGACGCTAACAGAATACGTCAACTACTCACGGATTCTATGGGCGAAACGTGAACTGTTGAAACCTGGAGCGCGGATCTCAGAGATTGCGTTCATGGTCGGTTTCCAATCGCTGTCTCAGTTCAACCGCAGCTTTGCCAAGTTCCACGGCGGCTCACCTAGTCAGTTCCGCGAGGAGTCTGAGGGGTTGAGTAAAAAAGCGGGGTGATCAATTTCTGAACCGCGAATGGACGCGAATTTACGCGAATTTTTCTAGGGTTGTTATTTCAGGTGCAAAGATGCCCAGTTTGTAAAACTTGGAAATCAAAACGCTTCGCAACTCACATGCATTCGCGTTTATTCGCGTTTATTCGCGTCCATTCGCGTCCATTCGCGGTTAAAAAAAAGGCTTCCACGAGCGCGGTGATAACGCTCGGAAAGCCTAGTGAATTATATGCGTGGGAAATAGCTGCCTATTTCTTTTTCTCCAGCTCAGCGAGCTTGGCGCGGGTGACTGGGTCTTTCTCGTCTTTCCACTGCTCGCGGAACTTGGCCACGTCTTCGGCGGTGACGGCGGAGGCGGTGTTACCGAATGATTGGCGCACGTAGGTCAGAACGTCGGCGAATTTTTGGTTGTCGGCATAGAGAGCTTCGAGAGGAGCCATGACACCCATGTATTCGGCACCTTCTTTTTTGATGCCTTTCATGATTACAAGAGCCAGCACGGCTGGATCACCGTTGACGACTTTGGATCCGGCGAGTGAGGGTGCCATTTTTTTATCACCAATGGGCAGGCCTTTGCCATCAGCGTTGTGGCAGGCGGAACAAGTGACGTAGGCAGCTTTACCAGCGGCATTTTCTTCGGCAGCAGCGGATGCGACCCCAAGGGCGGCGATCATGGATGTGAGAATGATGTTTTTCATGATGTGTAGTAAGTAGAGTGTAGAATAATGGTGGATTGAACGGAATGAAGCGCTGAATGCCTCAGATTTCTAACTGAAACAACCCTGCCACAATACGGCGAGAATGCCAGCAGATTTCGGGAAATTTCGCCCTCGTGTCATACTGCGCTCGCATGGATAAATTCCAGCGTTGATGATTAGTCGGAATTCCGCTTAGTTCCTAGCCACATCCCATGCCCGTCTCAGATTACATCGTCACCATCGGCCTCGAAGTCCACTGTCAGATCAAATCGAACAGTAAAATGTTCTGCGCCTGCGCCACCAGCTTTGGCGAGGAACCAAACAGCAACGTCTGCCCGGTCTGTCTCGGCCTGCCTGGTGCCCTGCCCGTGCTGAACAAACACGCTATCGAGCAAACGATCCTCGCCGGTATGATGATCAACTGCACCACGCCTGAGATTTCCAAGTGGGACCGGAAGAATTATTTCTACCCGGACATGCCGAAGAACTTTCAGCTCACCCAGTTCGACCTGCCACTGTGCATCGGCGGGGGCGTGCCGCTCTACGATATCGCCTACCCCAAGGAGGTGCAGAAAAACATCCCCAACCCAGGGAAGGTGGTCAAGCTGACGCGTATTCACCTCGAAGAAGACGTGGCCAAATCCACCCACCACGCGAAGAACTCCACCATCGATTTCAACCGCGCCGGCACTCCGCTGATGGAGATCGTGACTGATCCGGACATCGACACACCGGAGGAAGCCTACGCCTATCTCAAATCACTCCAGCAAATCCTCATCTACGGCGGAATTTCAGATGCCGACATGGAAAAAGGCCAGATGCGCTGTGACGTCAACGTTTCCCTTCGTCCACACGGTCAGGAAGAACTTGGTGAAAAAGTGGAGCTGAAAAACCTCAATTCGATATCGGCTGTTAGAGCATCGCTGCACCACGAAATCATCCGTCAGGCGGAAGAACTAGACGCCGGCATCGCACAGATCCAATCGACCCGTCGCTGGGACGCCGATCTTGGCGAGACCCAGATGATGCGTACCAAGGAAGACGCCCATGACTACCGTTACTTTCCTGAGCCAGACCTGCTCCCGATCCGCACCGCTGATCTCGTCGAGAAGATGCGGCCGTTCGTGCCCGAGCTCCCGCACGAGAAACGCGACCGCTTCGAATACGACTACGGAATCAATGCCTACGACGCCGGTGTGCTCACCAGCGATCAAAACCTCGCCAACTACTTCGAAGAAGCCGCCAGCGACAAAAAACTCGGCAAGAAGGTGGCGAACTGGATCACCAACAGCGTGCTCGCCAAACTCAACGAGGATAACTCCAGCATCACCGACTGCCCCCTACCCCCTGGCCACATTCTCGAACTCGTGCAACTGGTCGAAGCCGGAACCATTTCCAATAATCAGGCACGTGAAGTTTTTGCCGCCCTGTGGGAAAAACCTGACTCCAAACCTGTGGAAACAGCCAAAGCCATGGGCTTCGAACCTGCTGACACCGGAGCCATCGAAGGAATCATCGATGAAGTCATCGCCGCCAACCCAGACAAAGTCGCCGAGATTCAAGGAGGCAACGAGAAGCTGCTCAATTTCCTAACGGGTCAGGTCATGAAAGCGTCCAAAGGCAAAGCCAATCCAAAGATGGTGACCGATTCTATCAAAGGCAAAATTCTCTAACACCATGATCCGGTTATTTCTCATTCTCATACTCGCCACGGCATCGATCTGTAGCGCCGGTGTTTACGACACCCTCCAGTTCGGTGACAGCCGGGAGACTGTGACTAAAAAGCTCCAGGCGAGTAAGATGGTGAAGGCTACGATGGACTCCACCTTTTTTGGTCGGACCGGACTCAATGGAGTTTTCAAATGCAACGCCAAGCTCGCGGGACTGACCTATCATCTCTACTTCGGCTGGGATGATAATGGTGGGCTGAATGAAATCACACTCCGCTCCGGTGAAGTTCCCATGGCAGAGTACAATACCTCTATTAAAAATGCCTGGGCTGAGGCGAATGCACTTTTCACACAAGTGTATAACACCCCGGCTCAAAATGCGGGTTACCCGAATAAATCCGATTTCAAGCAACACGACATCCTCATTTCCCACATCTGGCATAAAGGCGAAAACCAATCGATCCTGATGGGGCCGGGAATCAACAAGGGGAAGTGTTATCTTGCGATCCGATTTGTGAATCAGCGGATCGAGCCTGTGCGTGTGCCGTAGCCATCCCTTCGCTACGCAAAAAAGGATCGTGCTCCCCTGCTGGCTTGTGCTTTGATTCGGTGTGCTCAAGCGACATTCCAACAGCCCGATTCTCAGACCCTCCGATATCCCCGGCGCTCACCCTCTGTTAGTAGATGCCAGCTCGGTTTTTAATCCGGGTGCCATTCACTTTGCAGGAAAGCACCGCATGGTGTTACGCACCCAGTCTCGCTCCAGAGAGAGCTTCATGCTCCCAGCAGAGAGTGAAGATGGAGTGAAATTCTCAGTGAATGGTAAGCCGATCGTTTTCGCCAATATGCCGGAGACACCCGTCGTTTCCCATGCTTACGATCCACGCCTCACGATCATTGACGGTCGCTGCTACATCATGTTTGCCGCAGACCTCGCAGACTGCTGCACGCTCGGACTCGCGGTCACCGATGATTTTGAAAAATTCGAATTCCTAGGTTTCACCACCGGCACTTATGCTGACACTCGGAATGGTGTGCTTTTCCCTGAGAAGATTAACGGGCGCTACCTTCGGCTCGAACGCCCTAACATTCCACAGGATGAAGGAAACCCAACCTCTGGCGATATCATCACGCTCTCTGAATCAGACGATTTACTCGACTGGACACATTCGGCCAATGTCATTTCTGGCCGCTGGAGATACTGGGACGAACGCATCGGCGCCGGACCTCCTCCGATCAAAACCAAGCACGGCTGGCTGGTGATCTATCATGGTGTGGCCACTCACTTCGCCTCTTCTAACATTTATCAAGCTGGTGCCGTGCTCCTCGACCCAGATGACCCCAGCAAAGTCTTGGCACGCACTCGGCTCAATATTCTTGAACCACGGGAACTCTACGAACTCACCGGGCAGGTGCCTAATGTGGTATTCCCGTCAGGCTGCATTCCATCCGAAATCGGAGCCGACGGCACGGTGCCGGATCATGCGACACTGAACATCTACTACGGAGCTGCAGACACCTGTATTGGACTTGCAACGGCAACGGTACACGAGATCATCGACGCCTGCCGGACACCTTCTGGTGATCCTGGTCAGCCTCTAACCGAAGTCTGCTAAGCGATCACGAGAAACTTTTCTGAAGAAGAGCGGTTTGATCCGTTATGAAAGCGCTCATTGTCCTTTTCTTCCTCTCGTCCTTTATTGCTGCCAAGGAATCAGTTTATACTCCCAGCTCGGCAGACACCAAAGTAGTCACCAAGCTCACCTCATTTTCTTATGACGGCCGGGAGGTTCCGTTGAAAATTTATTTACCTGCTAGCAAGAAACCCGTGCCTCTTATTTTACTGAGTCACGGCTTGGGCGGATCGCGTAAGGTGGGTGCTTACCTTGGCGAACAATGGGCCAGAGCTGGCTATGTTGTAGTCGCCATGCAACACGTCGGTAGTGATGAATCCGTATGGAAAGATGTGCCACCGTTACAGCGCAAGCGCGCTCTGACCAAAGCTGCCAGCGTCCAAACTTTCCTCGCCCGCATGAAGGATGTGCCCGCAACTCTCGATCAATTGGAAAAATGGAATGTTGAAAAAAATCACCTACTCGAGAAGAGGATGGATATGGATCATATCGGCATCGGAGGACACTCGTATGGAGCTGTTACTACACAGGCTCTTGCCGGGCAACAGTTCGGTCCGATGGGGCCAGCCTATTTGGACAAACGTATCGATGCCGGATTTGCCATGAGCCCTAGCATTCCCCGTAAAGGTGGCGACGCCAAAAAAGCCTTCGGAAAGATCGCCATTCCGATGTTATTAATGACAGGAACGAAGGATGGAAATTTCATTACCAAAGCTCCTCCCGAGTCGCGCAGAGGAGTATTCGCGGCATTGCCGGCATCGGATAAAAAGGCCAAGACCCTGCACTACCAATTGGTGTTCAAAGACGCCGAACACGGAGCATTTTCTGATCATAAATTGCCTGGTGAAGACACTCGCAACCCAAACCACCACCGCGCCATCAAGGCCATCAGCACCGCCTTTTGGGACAGTGCGCTTAAGAACAACGCCAAAGCCAGCGACTGGCTGAACGGCAAAAGCCCTACCACCTATTTGGCAAAGGGCGATCTCTGGCAAAAGAAATAGGTGGCACCTGCCAGACGCCAGATCAACAACCATGACATCGCCTTAGCCACTACCAAATTTAATCCCCTCGCTCGAAAGAAATCGCGTGCATTTTACTGCGTTCATCGCTTGAAAGGATGGCGTGAAAGCACTTGTTAAATCCAAAGCTGAAGAGGGCCTGTGGCTGGAGGACGTTCCCGAGCCAGTAGTCGGCCCGATGGATGTTCTCATCAAAATCAACAAGACCTCCATCTGTGGCACCGATGTGCATATTTGGAAATGGGACAAGTGGGCACAAAAAACGATCCCTGTCGGCATGACAGTAGGTCACGAATACAGCGGAACAATTGCTGCTATTGGTGATGGTGTTCATGACTTCGAAGTAGGCGAGCGTGTTTCCGGCGAAGGTCACATTGTCTGTGGGCACTGCCGAAACTGCCTGGCCGGTCGCCGCCACCTCTGCCCTAACACTCAGGGCGTGGGAGTCAACCGCACCGGTGCCTTTGCTGAGTATCTTTCTATTCCGGCACGCAACGCCTACAAAGTGGATGCCTCCATCCCAGAAGACATCATCTCCACCTTTGATCCTCTCGGCAATGCCGTGCACACCGCCCTCTCATGGGACATGGTGGCTGAGGACGTGCTGATCACCGGTGCCGGACCGATCGGGTGCATGGCCGCAGCCGTGGCCAAATTTGCAGGAGCACGCCATGTAGTAGTGACCGATGTGAATCCTTACCGTCTCGATCTCGCCACCCAACTCGGCGCAACTCGCGTGGTGGATGTTTCCAAGGAATCTCTCGACGATGTCAAAAAGGAACTCGGCATGAACGAAGGCTTTGATGTCTGTTTGGAAATGTCCGGTCACCCCAGTGGACTCAACGACATCCTAACGCACTCATCGAACGGGGCTAAAGTTTCCCTGTTAGGCATCTTCCCGGACAACGTCGCCATCGACTGGGACAAGGTCATTTTCAAAGGCCTGATTCTCAAGGGCATCTACGGTCGTGAGATGTTTGAGACCTGGTATAAGATGACATCAATGATCCGCGCCGGACTTGATATCTCACCGGTGATTACACATAAGTATCACTACACCGATTTTGCCAAAGGCTTCGAGACTATGCTCTCCGGTCAATCTGGCAAGGTTGTGTTAGATTGGGACTAACCACGATATTTTATGTTGAACAACGCGACCGCAACTGCCGCCAAAAGTCTGGGAGTTCCAGACCAAATTGAACGCCACATTTTCCTCTGTGCTGATCAGACCAAAGACAAATGCTGCCGCAAAGGTGACAGCATCATCGCGTGGAACTACCTCAAAAACCGTCTCAACGAGCTGAATATCCAGCCTGCCGGAAAAGTCTTCCGCAGCAAGGCGAACTGCCTGCGCGTCTGCACTCAGGGCCCTATCGCTGTCGTCTACCCGGAAGGTATCTGGTATCACTCCTGTACGCCCTACGTGTTAGAACGCATCATCGATGAACACCTCATCGGCGGATTACCAGTTGAAGAGTTCCGGATATTACCGATGGAGTAGTGGTAAAAGTTGTCATCATCCTCCATAGGCGGCAGATCAGCAAGGAACAAGAGGGCTGCGGTGGATAGCTCTGGCACGATGGGCCACGGAATTTTGACCTGGAGTGCTGTGTCCAGTGTCAGAGGCATGGGTATGCGCCCCGCTTGCCAATGACAGTGATTTTCCCAACGATATTTGAGAATCCCCCCGTTTGGGCTAAGATCTGCATCAGTGTTTCAGTATTTTTCTCAAGCATCCTTCCCTAATCAAGGGTATGGCTAGATGAAGACCCCATAACACCCATGTTATCCGTGACTTTTTCTGCAACCGCTTCTAACATCTAATTTACATATGACAGCAATATTCAAACTGACCCGTCTTCTGCTGCCTACCGCCGTTCTCATTGCTGGTCTCCACGCCCAAGACGCTCCCCGCCCCGTCGTCGTCGCCAAGGCTGAAAAGGCCTCCTCATCCAGCACCACGACCACCCTTACCGGCACCGTCACCTCCCCCCGCAGAGCCAACCTCTCCTCCCGCCTCGAAGGACTCGTCACCAAAGTCCACGTAGACGCCGGCAGCGCCGTCACCCTTGGCCAGCCGCTCCTCCAGCTTGACACCAAACTCGCCGAACTTGACCTCCAGTTGCTAGAAACCCAGATCGCTCAGGCAAAAATCGAACAAGCCGAAGCCGAGCGCCTCGTCAATGAAGCCAACCGCCTCGCCAAATCCGGTGCCTTCCCCAAATCAGAAGCCGCCAGCCGTCTCACCACCCTCAATGTCAGCGGAGCCAACCTCAAACAACTCAACGCCCGCAAAGAGCAACTTCAGGAAAGAATCGACCGCCACCAGCTGCTCGCACCCTTCGCCGGTGTCATTGTTAGAAAATTTTCCGAGCAAGGCGAATGGGTCGCCACCGGCACGCCCGTCCTCGAACTCATCGAACTCGAAAACCTCCGCTTTGACCTCCAGATCCCCCAGGAATTTCTCACCCGCATCCAGAACGCCAAACGCTTCACCATCAATCTCGACGCCCACCCCGGCAAACCCCTCGAAGCCGAACTCGCCGCCACCCTCCCCGTCAAAGACCAAACCTCCCGAGCCTTCCTCACACGCCTCACTCTAACCGACCCGGACAAACTCGCCAGCCCAGGCATGTCAGGCACCGCCACCATTGAGTCCTCTACCCCCGCAGACTCCTCCGTCAAAGTCCCGCGCGATGCACTCGTCCGCTTCCCAGACGGCACCGCCAAAGTCTGGCTCGTCCTCACCGAAGGCGACACAACCAAAGCCATCTCCCGCACCATCCAGACCGCCGGCTCCCTCGGCCAGACCGTCACCATCACCGAAGGCCTCAAAGGCGGCGAAACCATCATCGTCAAAGGCAACGAAGGCCTGAGCGAGAACCAACCCGTCCGAGTGACCAACTCCCAATAGCATGATCAACTTCCTGCTCAAACACGGCACTCTGGTCGCCGTCATCATCATTATGCTCATGGTGCTCGGCATCGTCGCCGCCACCCGCGTGCCCGTCCAGATGATCCCGGACCTCGAAACCCGCATCATCGCCATCGAAACCCGCTGGCCCGGAGCCACACCCCAGGACGTCGAAAAAGAAATCCTCATCGAGCAGGAAGAATACCTGCGTGGCCTGCCCAACCTCAAGCGCATGACCTCGCTCGCCTCCACCGGCAGAGCCGAAATCGAACTCGAGTTCCCCTTCGGCACCAGCGCCAACGAGGCATTGTTAGAGGTCAACAACGCCCTCAGCCAGGTCCCCTCCTACCCGGAAAATGTCGACGAACCAGTCCTCCGCTCCGACTCCTTTTCCTACAACCCCTTCATGGCCTTCACCATCATCCCGGCCGAAGGCAATCCGAAGGGGCACGACATCAACATGCTGTTAGACTTTGTCGATGACCAGGTCCGCCCAGCCCTCGAGCGCATCGAAGGCGTCTCCCAAGTCCAGCTCCGTGGCGGAGCCGAACGCCAGATCCGCATCCAGGTCCACCCCGCCAAGCTCGCTGAGCGCGACCTCTCTCTGGCCCAGGTTCGCGATGCCATCCGCGCCCGCAATATCGACACTTCCGCCGGTGATATCGACAGCGGCAAGCGCCGCTACCTTATGCGCACCGTCGGCCGTTTCCACACCCTCGACGAACTCCGCGAGCTCATCATCACCCGCCGCGGAGACGCAGTCATCCGCCTCTCGGACATCGCAACCATCCAGCTCACCCACGCCGAGCTGCGAAATCTTTCCTACAGCGACGGCGAAGCTAACATCCGCGTCAGCCTCATCCGCCAGACGGGCTCTAACGTCATCGCCATCAAAGAACGCGCCCTGCCCGAGCTCGAGCGCATCAACCGCGAAATCCTCGCCCCCGAAGGCCTTGTCATGACCCTCTCTAACGACGACGTCCAATACGTGCAAAACTCCATCGACAACGTCGTCCAGAACATCGCCATCGGCGCCATCCTCGCCACCATCGTCCTCTTCCTCTTCCTGCGCTCCGGCTCCGCCACCCTCATCGGCATCTGCGGCATGCCCGTCTGCATCGTCGCCGGCTTCATCGGCCTGCTCGTCATGGACCGCACCATCAACGTCATCTCTCTCGCCGGCATCGCCTTCGCCATCGGCATGACCATCGATAACACCATCGTCGTGCTCGAAAGCATCGAAGTCGAACGCCGCAAAGGGAAAACCCGCCTCGAAGCCGCCCGCGACGGCGTCAAATCCGTCTGGACCGCCGTTCTCTCCGGCACCATGACCACCGTCCTCGTCTTCCTCCCCATCCTCTTCGTCCAGGAAGAAGCCGGCCAGCTCTTCTCAGACATCGGCATCGCCATCTCAGCCTCCATCATCATCTCCATGCTCGTGGCCATCGCCGTTGTCCCCGTCGCATTCGCCAACATGCCGGGGCTGAAAATGAAGAAAAAGGACCGTGAAAAACTCAGCCACTCCACCCCTCGTCCGCCCCGCCTGCTCAAGCCCATCTCCTGGCTCATCGGCAGCGCCTGGCGCCGCGCCATCTGCCTCCTCATCACCATCATCGCCACCGTCTCCGCCTTCTACTTCCTAACACCCCCCGCCGAATACCTGCCCGAGGGCGAGGAGGCCAAAGCTTTCTCCACCATGATCGCACCGCCCGGCTACAGCCTCAGCGAAATGGATAAAATCTCTCGTGAGTTGCAGGACGAGTTACTCCCTGCACTCAAAGACGACCCCGACAACTACGACTCCGGAAAATCCAAAATCCCCGCCCTCGACCGCTGCGTCTTCATCGTCCAGCCCGAGTCCATGCGTGTCATCGCTGTCACCAAAAACCCCAAGCACATCGATGCCTACATGGAAATCGTCAACGATCGCTTCCGCTCCTACCCCGGCATGCGTGCCTTCTCAGCACGCGGTTCCATCATCTCCTCTAACGATGGCGGCACCCGCGCCGTCGCCCTCGACATCAGCGGCCGCGACCTCCCGGAAATTTACAAAACCGCCCTCGAAGTTTACCGCCTCAGCCGCGAACACATCGACGACGCCCAGATCAACTCCGTCCCCTCCTCACTCACCCTCGGACAGCCGTTGTTAGAAATCAAACCCAAGTGGGAACGCCTCGCCGAGCTCGGCTTCTCCGCCCGCGACTTCGGCTTCGCAGCCGCTGCCCTCAGCGACGGTGCCTTCGTCGATGAATTTTACCTCAACGACGACAAAGTCGACATCTTTATGTTCAGCGAAGACGGCCACCGCCAGCAGCTCGACCAGATCCCCGCCCTGCCCGTCTACACCCCACAGGGAGGAGTCCTCCCGCTCGGCTCCCTCGCCGACATCCAGGAAACCGTCGACACCGCCGAAATCCGTCGCGTTGACGGCCGCCGCACCGTCACCCTCTACGTCATCCCCCCACGCACCATCCCTCTCGAAACCGCCGTCCAGACCGTGCGCGAAAAAATCGTCCAGCCCCTGCGCGATGGCGGCACTCTGCCCGATGGCGTCAGCATTGACCTCACAGGCGCCTCCGACCAGCTTGACGCCACCCGCACCTCCCTCGGCAACAACATGTGGATCGCCGTCATCCTCTGCTACCTCCAGCTCGTCGTCATCTACCGTCATTGGGGCCACCCCTTCCTCATCCTGCTCACCGTCCCGGTCGGCATCAGCGGCGGCATCGTCGGACTCTGGCTGCTCAACTTCCTAGGCTCCCTCCTCCCCACCATCGGCCTCGCCCCCATCCAGCAGCCTTTCGACATGATCACCATGCTCGGCTTCCTCATCCTGTTAGGCACCGCCGTCAACAACCCCATCCTCATCGTCGAGCGCACCATGCAGAACTTCCGCGACCACGCCATGCCTCCGCTCGAAGCCGTCAAAGACGCCGTCTCCTCCCGCCTCCGCCCCGTCCTCATGACCACCTGCACCACCCTCATGGGCCTCTCCCCCCTCGTCTTCATCCCCGGCGCCGGCACCGAACTCTACCGCGGCCTCGGCGCCATCGTCCTCTTCGGGTTAGCCTACACCGCCGTCATCACCCTCACCTTCCTCCCCTCCATGCTGGTGCTCGTGCTCAACATCATGCAAAAATTCAGCTCAAAAAATCACCCCACCCAACCAACTGCCGAACCTAACACGGCCTAATGGACATCGTTCACCTGACGATCATTAAAAAAGCCGCATCCAGCGAAGGATGCGGCGGTTAGAGGCCTGGACCTTTTCGACTAGGGTTTCACCTAGAATTTATAGATGAAATTGAGACGAACCTGACGTGGCTCGGTGGGGTGGTAATGGACGTCTTCGGTGCCGACCAGTTCTGTGTCCAGTCGGCTCTCGTAGAAGTATTCGATGTCGCGATCGGACCGGTCGAACACATTGAGCACGTCAAGCGAGGCCTCCCAGTTGTCCTTGCGATAGCCAACGCGGGCATTGACGATGAAGCTGTCCTTGGACATCACCTCTCCGCTTTCCTCAAGCGGACGCGGAGAGAGGTAACGACCACGCAGTGAGCCGAACCAACCGGTCTGCTGGCCAAGCGAGATACCAATGGAGGCAGTGTGATCCACTGAGTTAGGAATGTAATCCATACCGGATGCAACCCCAGTGAATCGGGCATCGCTCCAGGCATACTCGACGTCGAGGCTCACCCAGTCCGTCGGGCGCCAGTAAGCAGCCAGCTCCACACCCCAGCGGCGGGAGGAATCTCCTACTTCAGAAGTGCCGGCATCACCGACGTAAACAAGCTCACTGTCGCTTTCCAAATACCAGATATTGAGTGTGGTGTGCAGGTTTTCGATGGCGGTCGAGCGCCAGCCAATGTCAGCCCCCTTGGTTCTAACAAGAGGATCAACCGATGACAGAGGGCTGACTCCATCGGTGGGGTCGATACGCAAGGTGGTGCCACGGGCATCGTTGCTGTGAAATCCGTTACCGATATTGAAGTAGAATTCGTGATCTTCTACCGGCGAGTAAACCAGACGGAACTTCGGGGTGACAATGCCGGCGGTTTCTTGTCCGGAGTTAGCGTTCAGATCACTATCAACATCGAAATGAAACAGATCGCCGCGTAGTCCGACTCCAACCTTGAGTTTAGGCGTCAGATGGATTTCGTGGTCGACATAGGCGCTGTAGCTACCGACATAGACATCATCGCGGCGGATGGTCTGGTAGCGATTCCGGTTCTCGGTCAGGTAGAGTCCGATGTCGTTGATCCAATCATTGCGTGTCTGCACGCCCACGGTGGTGTGGCTTTCAAGACCGGCGGTTTCATTATTCCAACGCTTCCAGAGATGCATGCCTGCGAAGTAACGGGATTCATCCTGCTCGAACTGATCACCGCGCACAGGATCATTGAGGAAGTAGGTGAAATTGGAATAGAGCTGGAGGCTGTAGTATCCAGCCCAGACGTCGAGATGGGTGACAGAGTCTCCGCTATCTTGGTGCCACTGGAAGGAGAGCGTGTGGCGCTGGGTCTCACCGCCTGTAGTAGGGTCAACAGCACCGTAGCGATCAATCTGACCACTGGAGACGGCACGGGCTGGAATCTGATCTGAGGAATTCCAGTCGCTGTAATGCAGCAGAGCGGTGATGTTCCAGTAGTTGTCCTGGGTGCCGCAGTGGTAGCGGGCAAAGAGGTTGAAGCGATCGTAGTCGTTACCTATTTCCCATGGTCCGTCCTCGTGCGAGTATTCCGTGCCAATCGAAAGGTGGCCTTCTCCGATTTTCTGAGATCCGGCAAGCAGAAGCCGATAGTAATCATCCGATCCGTAGGTCACGGATGCCATATTGTGCGGCAATACATGATAGAGCTGATAGTCGGCGCCACCTGCCGTTGAAAGATCGCCGTGGCTAATCGAGACCGGTCCTTTGAAGTAGCGCAGGCTTTCGACGAGCTCGGGCACAATGAAATTGATATCGGCATAGCCCTGGCCGTGAGCATGGGTGCGGTAGTTGGCCGGCATACCATCAATGCCGATATGAAAGTCAGTCCCGTGGTCGAGGTTATAACCACGGATGAAATACTGGTTGGCTTTTCCCCCACCCGCATGCTGGGTGACAACCATGCCGGGCACCACTTCGAGGAGTTCACCACGGCGCAGCGTCGGGCGCTGGCTCAGTTCCTCATTATTGGCAATTCCATAGGATGCCGATGTGGCAACTCCTAACAAATCAGTTGCCTTGCCCTGAATGACGGTATGATCAAGCATCGATGAGGGAGCTTCCTCCTCATCGGCATGGATAGTGAGGACGAGTGCGGTAGTCACGGCAGCGGCACAGATGTGGTATTTCATGTTGAGGTGTTCTTTTTTAGTCTGAAAGCCTGCGGTGTAGCAGCACTTGCACTTAGATATCGTTCGAGCTATATTTCGTTAGAACGATTAAGAGGCTGGAGTTTGCAGAGCAAGCTGTAACTGCAACCATATTGCATTAATAGGTAACTCGATTCACCTCATTAGGCCTTCGGTTTGTAGATTTCGGATCTGTTCTGTTAGACACCTTCCCTGAAAATTTTGCTATCGACGGGGGCAAGGAGATTTTCAAAGGTCTGATTTTAAACGACCTCTGCAGTCGTTAGATGTTTGAGACTTGGTATCAGATGACATCAATGCTCCGTGCAGGGCTTGATATTTCCCCCGTGATCACTCACAAGTATCACTACACCGATTTCGCCAAAGGTTTCGACTCCATGCCCTCCGGTCAGTCCGGCAAGGTAGTGCTTGATTGGGATTAATTACCATTCGATATGATCAATTCAGCGACCGAAAAAGCAGCACAAAGTCTGGGAGTCCCAGACCAGATAGAACGCCACATTTTTCTCTGTGCCGATCAGACCAAGGACAAATGCTGTCGTAAAGGAGACAGCATCATCGCGTGGAATTACCTCAAGAATCGTCTTAACGAGCTCAACATCCAACCGGCAGGTAAAGTCTTCCGCAGCAAGGCGAACTGCCTGCGCGTCTGCACCCAGGGCCCCATCGCTGTCGTCTACCCGGAAGGAGTTTGGTATCACTCCTGCACGCCGTATACGCTAGAGCGGATCATCGATGAGCATTTGATCGGCGGTGTGCCAGTGGAGGAGTTTCGAATTCATTCAATGGACAACAGCTCTGAGACTGGCATTACTTTCGACCAATAAGAGCCATGCCGAGTAAGTAGCACCGGTAATCGCACGTAGTCCGTCAAAACGATAGGCGCATCACCAAAATTACATCACCGACCATGAAAGCCGCCCTAATACCCCAATTTCCTGTTCTCTTAGCGAGCATCATATCCACGTGCTCAAGCGTGTTACACGCGGAGACCAAGGTAAGTCAGCCTGCGGAAAAACCTAACATCGTCATCCTGCTCGCCGATGACATGGGCTATGCGGATATGAGTTTCCTGCCCCAGTCGCCCAAGGATGTGAACACTCCCAATATCGACCGTCTGGCCCAGACCGGCACCTACTACCGACACGCTTACGGCACCGCCGCCATCTGTAGCCCAGCTCGAGTCGGGTTCATCACGGGCCGTTACCAGCAGCGCTGGGGCAACTACTGGTATAGCCAAGGCGGCCTGCCCAAAGAAGAACCAACCATCCCAAAGGCTCTCAAGCCCCTTGGATACGCCACCTTCAAAATCGGCAAGAATCACACCAACGGAGGCACAGGCGCCCATCCTCTGGACCATGGCTTCGATGACTTCCTCGGCTTCTTTCACCACACCTGGGACTACATTCGTCTGAGCGAAGAAGACACCACAGCCTACAACGCACGACGTAAAGGATCGGCTGCTACTGCTACCATCGGAGCCCTCATCCGCGGCCGCGACACCCGAGTCTCTTACGAAAACCGGTACACCACCGACATCTTCGCGGAGGAGGCCGTCAAGTTCATCAAGCGCGATCACAAGTCCCCTTTCTACCTGCAGCTTTCCTTCAACGCCGTGCACCACCCCACCTACATCGGCAAACCAGAGTATCTGGAAAAATTCGGTGCTCCTCAACCCAAGTGGGACCGCGATGCCGACTCATGGGAATTCCCCTTCTGGGATCCGAAAAAAATCGGCTGGCAGAAGTGGCACCAACAATGGGGCCACCTCAAGTCGGTCGATCCCTATGGCCGCAAACGCTACCTCGCCTGTGTGCACGGGCTGGACCTCGCTGTGGGTCGC
The DNA here is from genome assembly GCF_042849255.1 of Oceaniferula spumae. Taxonomy (GTDB): domain Bacteria; phylum Verrucomicrobiota; class Verrucomicrobiia; order Verrucomicrobiales; family Akkermansiaceae; genus Oceaniferula; species Oceaniferula spumae. Next base: position 4,463,049 of record NZ_AP026866.1, on the reverse strand, counting down.
GTGCTCGATGCCCTCGAAGAAAAAGGCCTGCGCAAGAACACCCTCGTTGTCTTCATTTCCGACAACGGCGGAACCATCAACACCTACGCCAACAACACACCGCTGGCGGGATACAAATACATGAACGGCGAGGGCGGCATCCGCATTCCTATGATCCTCTCCATGCCAGGAACACTACCAGAGGGATCAATGAGCGATGACCTGGCATCCACTCTCGACATCTTTCCCACCATTGCCGATCTCAGTGGACTGAAAAAATCGGATCTCTTCGACGGAGAATCCCTCATCGACGGCACACCGCGCTCCGCAGAGCTGCACTGGGAGAAAAACGGCAATGACTGGGCAGTGCGCAAGGGCAAGTGGAAGCTTCATCGCTCGTCCGGCTGGAACCACAGCACCTATACGCTCGATGACAAAAACATGGCCAGCCCCGCCAAGGAAAATGTCACCTATCCGAAGGGCCTACTGCTATACAACGTTGTCGATGACCCAGGATGCACCACCAACCTCGCAGACAAGCACCCAGAAGTCGTCGCGATGCTGCTGGAACTCCACAACAAATGGCGTGCCCAAATGGCCAAACCTAAACGCAGCGGCAGTCTCCACATTCGATAATACTGGCTTACCATGCGTGATGCTAGCCATCCTCATGCCGAGCATTACTTCTCTTTTTTTGCGGCAGAGTCCAGAGCTTCCTTGAATTGATCACTCCACACCAGTTCGAAAGAAATCAAACCTAACGGAACCTCACCCACCCCCTTGGCATTAACGGTGTAAGCCGAGGCTTGGATGCCAATAAGCTTACCGTTCTTCAGAATCGCACCACCACTCGAACCGATGCGATAATACCCTTTTGCCAGATACTGTAGGCCATGGGCTGTTTGCGCCACTCCCACAATTTCCACGGGGTTAATTAAAAAATAAGGATCGGCCGCCTTGTGAGGAAAGGTGAAGTGGCAGAGGTGCAGGGTTTCACCCAAGGCGAGTTCAGGTTTGCTTTTTGAATAGAACTCCATCTTGGGGAAATCCCCCTTTCCTTCCATTTTGAATACGGCGAGGTCACCGCCAACAACAAATCGCGAGCCACCGGATTTATGAATTTTGGCAGAGTAATATTGCTCAAAAAACGCCGCGTTCTCACGATCGGCAAACAATGTCTTATGTTTGTGTGCCATTCCCTTCGGCAAGTTTTCGCCCTTTCCTCGAAAACTGATTCGAAATTTTTCGGTAAAGGCATTGTCGTCAGAAATCCACGCGACATGCCCAACCGACAGCACGTGACCCTTTGAGGAAATCACGACGCCCTGAGCTCTGTTTTTAGTTTTCTCACCACTGCCTTCGATGATCACAAACGGCTTCGGGTCAGCAGCCGCCAACTTCTCGATGACTTTCAAAGCCTCCTGCGCACCTGCAGGCAAGCCCCCAAGCGTCAACACCACGAATATAATCTTTATGCAACTTCTCATCGTTTTTGTATCCTACTCAGCTCCAAGGAGCACACAAGGTGGATGATTGATTTCTCCAATGACTTCGGCTATGGAAAGCTGCGGTTGTAGGCGTAGATCTTCTCGTATAGTTCGTTATCGTGACTCTCCAGGGCACGTGGTATCACTCCTGCTTCCCGTATTTGTTAGAACGTATGTGGAAAGGTCTCACTTCAAGGCCGATGCGATACGGTCGGTGAGTTGTTTTTGGACAAGCTGCAGGGAACGGGCATGAGCAGGATCGTTGACGACGTTCGTGGTCTCGCCAGGATCTTCGACTAGATCGGTAAGAACTCGCGCAGTTACCTCTCCTGACTTTCGATCATGCCACTCGGTGTAGCGGTAATTTCCTGAGCGAATGCTGTGCCCCATGAATTTTCCATGCGGATAAACGCTGTATGCTGTGTCACGATGGTGCGTTTCTGGTTGGGCGAGAAGTTTGGCGAAACTTTTCCCCTGAAGATGAGCAGGAGCCTGCAAGCCGCTGAGTTCGCAAAGTGTTGGATAGAGATCGATCAATTCGACCGGTTGCTTGACTTCGAGACTACCCTTTTTCCCGGGAGCACGGACAAACAATGGCACTCGGGTGTCGCATTCAAAATTGGTGTGTTTGCACCACGACGAGTGGTCACCGAGTTTCCAACCATGATCCCCCCAGAGCACGACAATCGTGTTCTCCGCGAGCCCATTTTTTTCCAGTGCCTTGAGCACCACGCCGAGGTTGCGATCCGTATAGCTGACGCACGCCGCGTAGCCGTGTAACAACCGCTGATTGAGAGCCTTGGGAAAGTCCTTCGGCGAAACTTGACCGATATCGGCGTAGGCCACGAGTTCGCCAGCACCACGGTTGGTCGCATAGGGTGGATAGCCGGGAGGAACACCCCTGTTAGACGGCATCACAAAGTCTTCTCTTTGGTAGAGGTCCCAATATTTTTTCGGAGCGACAAAGGGCAAATGGGGTTTTTGAAATCCGACCGCTAGAAAGAACGGCTTCTTCGCTTTGGAGAGTTCTGCCAATTTCCGCGCCGCTACATCCGCTAACTGACCTTCTCGATAAAAATTATCATCTACCTCGGCGGATTCGGTGGATGGTCCCTTGGGCTGTTTCCCCTTTCTCGCCGTATTGTTAGCTTGAGCTGTGAGGCTCTCAGGTAGCGCGTAGCTCTTCCCAGCCACCTTTTCCCAGTCGTCCCAATGCGCCGGGTCAATGTCCGGACCTGAGTTGCCATGGTAGATTTTCCCCATTCCGACACAGTGATAGCCCTGTGCTTGAAAATTCTGCTGCAGGGTGACCACCTTAGGATGACGCTTCCGCCAGTCTTTAACATGAAACGTGTGCTCTCCTGTTTTTGTTGGGTATAGTCCGGTCATCAGAGAAACCCGTGAAGCTCCGCAGACCGCTTGCTGACAATAGGCCTTGCTGAAAATAGCACCCGATGCGGCAAGCTTGTCGAAGTTCGGCGTTTTCACCTCGGCTCCAAAACACCCCAGCTCAGGCCTCAGATCATCAACGGCAATAAACAGAACGTTGGGCCGATTAGCCACCTCTTCTCCATAAAGATGAGTGGCCACTAACAAAGGCACGATGCCGAGAATCAGTTTTGAGATCATATCCGACTAATACATAAACGAGTGCATTTTCCTATCAAGAGAGCCATCTCTTCTCCACAAAAAAGGCCGCACCTTCTGGAGGGGCGGCCTTTTGGATAATTAGCTTTTTGTACTACTTCGGTAACGGGAAGTTGCGGTTGAAAGTGAAGACCCTCTCGCGTAATTCGTGCAGCTTATCGTCCTTATCATGGTTCTGAAGAGCTTCGTGAATGAAGTCAGCGACTTGCTCCACATCTGCTTCTTTCATGCCACGGGTAGTGACGGCGGGTGTTCCGATGCGGATGCCGCTGGGTTTGAACGGGCCTGCGGTGTCGAAGGGAATCGAGTTCTTGTTCACGGTGATGCCGCTCTCGTCCAGCGCGTGCTGGGCGATGGAACCATCTAGACCGGCTGGACGGAGATCGACTAACATCAGGTGGTTATCGGTGCCTCCGGAAACGATGCGGTAGCCGTGCTCTGTTAGACGTGCTGCCATGGCTTTGGCATTTTTCACCACCTGCTCGGAGTAAGCCTTGAAGTTGGTGTTGAGGATCTCACCGAAGCAAGCGGCCTTGGCAGCGATGACGTGCATCAGCGGGCCACCTTGGATACCAGGGAAAACAGTGCCGTCGATTTTCTTCGCGTATTCCTCTTTGCAAAGGATGATACCGCCACGTGGTCCACGCAGGGACTTGTGGGTCGTGGAGGTGACGAAGTCCGCGTGTGGCACGGGGTTCGGGTGCACCCCTGCGGCGACGAGTCCGGCGATGTGCGCCATGTCGACAAAGAGGTAGGCTCCTACTTTCTTGGCAATCTCACTCATGCGCTTGAAGTCGATCTCGCGAGGATAGGCGCTGGCACCGGTGGTGATGAGTTTGGGTTTCACCTCCTCGGCGACTTTTTCCAAGGCATCGTAATCAATGCGCTCGTCCTCTTCGCTGACACCGTAGTGGGTGACCTCGTAGAATTTTCCGGAGAAGTTCGCTTTGTGACCGTGGGTCAGGTGACCGCCGTGGGCGAGATCCATGGTGAGGATTTTATCGCCCGGCTTGAGCACGGAGAAATAGACGGCGGTGTTCGCCTGTGAGCCGGAGTGTGGCTGCACGTTGGCGTGCTCTGCACCGAAGATTTCCTTCACGCGATCAATGGCCAATTGCTCGGCGATATCGACAAACTCACAGCCACCATACCAACGGCGGCCAGGGTATCCCTCGGCGTATTTGTTAGTCAGGAGACTGCCCTGAGCTTCCATGACCGCACCGCTGGTGAAGTTCTCGGAAGCGATCAGCTCGATGTTTTGATTCTGACGTGTCTCTTCCTGCTGGATTGCCTTGTAGAGTTCTGGATCAGTCACGGCAAGGCGGCTGCCAGATGCCTTGATGATACGTCTCTCATGACGACCGCCGGCAAACTCAGTTTCAAGAAATGCATCGACCATGGAGAGGGCCACCTCTTGTTCGAGGTGACCGGAACCAAGACAGAGCACGTTGGCATCGTTATGCTCACGTGTGATCTCGGTTTCCTCTACCGTGCGAACATTGGCTCCGCGAACGCCTTTGAAGCGATTCGCCGCCATGCACATACCGACACCTGATTTGCAAATGAGGATACCTCGCTCAAAACGACCACCAGCCACGCCGCGTGCGACCTGATCTGAATAGTCCGAGTAGTCCACAGACTCCTCGTTGTTCGTTCCGAAGTCCTTCACGCTGTGACCAGCGGATTGCAAGTGAGTGACGATGGTGTGTTTGAGATCCACACCTCCGTGATCAGCTCCAATGGCGATGTTCATGATGTTAGTTTGAAGTGAGCGGTTTGTTAGAAGACTTGAAATTAGGCAAGTTCCTTGACGGCGGCCACGACGTGATCGGCGGTCATGCCGAGCTCTTTCATGACGGTATCGCCAGGGGCGGAAATTCCGAAGCGATCGATACCTAACACGGTGCCGGAGTCGCCGACGTAGTAATACCAAAGATCGGAAACACCGGCTTCGATAGCTACACGACGCTTGCAAGAACCGGGGAGGACGCTTTGCTTATACTCGCAACTTTGGCGGTTAAAGCGCTCCATGCACGGCATGGATACGACGCGGACACCGTCGCCAAGTTCTTTGGCTGCGTTCACCACATGTTCCACCTCAGAACCACTGGCCATGAGGATGGTGTTCAGTTCACCGGTTTCTTTTTTCAGAATGTAGCCACCGTAGTAGGCACCTTCACGGCGTGTTGCCACGGGGGTGTCACTGTAGTTCGGCACGTTCTGACGAGTGAGGAAGAGCGCGCTTGGGCCATCGGTGCGGTGCATCGAGGCTGCCCATGCTCCGGCTGTTTCCTCCGCATCAGCAGGACGGAAAACATCAAGACCTGGAATAACACGCAGACCGCTCACCGTTTCCACCGGCTGGTGGGTAGGGCCGTCTTCGCCTACGCCCACGGAGTCGTGAGTGAGGATGTAAGTAACAGGAAGACCGGAAAGAGCGGCGAGACGGATGGATGGGCGCAGGTAATCGGCAAAGACCGCGAAGGTGGCACAGCTGGCGCGGAACAGACCATCGTAGGCAATTCCGTTAGAGATGGCACCCATGGCATGCTCGCGAATACCATACCAGATGTTACGTCCGGCGTAGTTGTTCTGATTAAAGTCGCCACCGTCCTTGATGTAGTTCTTGGTCGATCCGTAGAGGTCGGCTGATCCGGTGATCAGAGATGGCATGGCCTTGGCCACGGCCTGGATGACCTCGCCTCCGGAGGCGCGGGTGGCACCTTTGTAGTCGGCATCAAACTCAGGGATCTGGTCGAGCAGATCGCTTGGCACGGCATTGGCGACGTTGCCGGAGAGTTCATCGGCCAGCTCTGGGTTGGCGCTCTTCCAAGCTTCGTAGGTTTCGTTCCAGGCTTTGAAGTCAGCGAGGAGTTGCTCTTTGTGCTCAGAGAAAAATGATTTGGTCTGATCGGAGATGTAGAAGTTCTCCTCAGGGAGACCGAGTCCCTTGCGGGCTTCCTCGGCAAACTTGGCACCGCCTTCACCGTGACCACCGGCGGTTCCGGCAACCTCAGGAATACCTTTGGCAATGGTGGTTTTGGCGATGATCACTTTCGGGCGACCGTTATCGTCCTCCTTCGCCTGCTTGACCGCATCGGCAACGGCAGTGAGATCGTGACCGTCGATGGTGACGACATCCCAGCGCTGGGAGGTGAAGTATTTCTCAGCATCCTCGCTCTGGGTCTTGTCAGCGAGTGCATCGAGGGTGACATCGTTGCTATCGTAGATGAGAATCAGATTGTCGAGATTCTGATGGCCAGCAAAGGCGATGGCTTCCTTGGCCACACCTTCTTGCAAGCAGCCATCGCCAAGGATGGCGATAACGTGGTGATTGAAAATACTGTGATCCGCAGTGTTGAACTTGGCAGCCGCGTGTTTACCGCTGAGGGCGTAACCGACGGCATTGCCGACGCCCTGACCGAGTGGGCCAGTTGTCGCTTCAACACCTTTCGTCATAAAGTTCTCCGGGTGTCCTGGAGTGATGCTACCGAGCTGACGGAAGTTTTTCACCTCCTCAAGGGCAAGATCATAGCCAGCAAGATGCAGCCAGCTGTAGAGGAACATGGAGCCGTGTCCTGCGGAGAGGACGAAACGGTCACGGTTCAACCACTTGGGGGCGTCTGGATTATAAGTGAGGCTATTGCCAAAAAGAACGGCACCGATTTCAGCACAGCCCAAAGGCAGACCGAGGTGACCGGATGAGCATGCGTGAACGGCGTCGATTGCGAGACCTCTGGCCTCGTTGGCAGCTTGTGCGAGAATTTCCTGATTCATGTCGCGCGGAGAATCCATGCAAGCGGGCGATGCGGCAAGCCTGAAACCTGTCAATCGGCCTGCTGATGACATTTTTCCGGTCATTTTCTAGATAAATGCAAAATTTCGCGTTGATTCCTGGCCGTTTGAAGTTAAACAAGCCGCCCGCCGACCTCGGCTCACATTCCTAATCTCTTAGGCGACATGTCCCAGAAGCTCAAAATTGCACTCCCCAAAGGCTCGCTCCAAGATCCCACGATCAAATTACTGGAGCAGGCGGGATTTAACGTGCACTTGTCCTCGCGCGGCCTCCGTCCCGACTCCGACGACGAAGATCTGGACATCTATCTGATCCGCGCCCAGGAAATCGGCCGTTACCTTTCCCAAGGCTTCCTCGACTGCGGTATTACCGGTCTCGACTGGGCCTCGGCTCATGACTCCAACCTCGTCGATCTTGCCGAGCTCCCCTACTCCCGCGCCACAGTCCGCCCTACTAAGTGGGTGCTGGTCGTCCCCATGGACTCCCCCATTCAGAGCGTCAAGGATCTGGAAGGTAAGCGCATCGCCACCGAAGGCGTGGAAATCACCGAAGCTTACTTGAAAAAACACGGCGTCACCGCTGATGTGGAATACTCCTGGGGTGCCACAGAGGTGAAAGTGCCCGATCTGGTGGACGCCATCGTGGACGTCACCGAAACCGGATCGTCCATCCGCGCCAATAATCTTCGCATCGTCGATACTCTGCTGACCTCCTTCCCCCACTTCTACGGCTCTAAAAAAGCCTACGATGACGACTGGAAAAGGCAGAAGATGGACCGTATGGTTCTCATGCTCAAGGCCGCACTCGAAGCACGCGGCAAGGTCGGTCTGAAGATGAATCTTCCAGAAAACTCCTTGCAAGCCGTCCTTGATACACTACCTTCCCTCCGCCGACCCACCGTTTCGCGCCTCGCTGACATCAACGATGGAGAAAACTGGGTCGCTGTAGAGACCATTATCAAGGACTCTGTCGCCCGCGATCTGATCCCAGATCTCAAGGAGCACGGAGCCGAGGGCATCATCGAGTATCCAATCTCGAAAATCGTCCTCTAATCCCCCGACACACAACAATTTCCTGCCAACTCTCCAGCCGTAACAAGCTGATCAACCCAACCTAGAATACTAAAATACCATGGGATGTCTTAAAAAACGTCGTAAGACGAAAATTAGCAAGCATAAGCGTAAGAAGCGTATGAAGGCTAATCGCCACAAGAAGCGTCTTCGTTACAAGTCCTAGTTTTTAGGATCTGTAGTGTTGAAATGCACTTTGGAAGAGGGACACAGCCACGCGCTGTGTCCCTTTTTCCACGTACTGCAAATATAGCTACCTGACTACTGCAGACGTCGGTCAGGTTCCGTTTCAAAACCATCCACCTCAATTCGGTCGGCATAACAACGGACGATGGCGAAGGCGCTTTGATTGGCGGTTTCCACCATGCCTTTGAAATTGAGGAAGTGGCAACCTTGGTGAACCGCGTAGTGCCCGGAGTGATTGTGGCCGTTCATGTAAGCTAGCACGTTGGGGGATTTGGAGATCAACTCCACGACCGCAGTGTCATTCCAAAGGTTGTGTGCGTCAGCGGGAAAAACCGGAAAGTGGTTCATGACGATGACGCGCCTCTGGCCCTGCTTCGCCTTCTCGAGTTCGGTCTTGAACCACGCCAACTGCACGTCACCGATCGCACCGTTCCATGGCTGTGCTTGAGGAAGCTTTTCAGCCTGAAGTTTTTCTAACAACTCTTTGGCATACTTGGTTTCCTCACTGTCTTTGGGGTGACGGTAGGTGCTGACATCTGTGCCATCGAGATAGATGAACTGCCAGTCGCCTCGCGTTTCCGAGGAGTAAGATTTTTCCATCTTCAGGCTGGAGAGGATGTGTTGCTTGTCTTCATCCGCCACTTCACAATCGTGGTTTCCCAACACAAAACGACGGGGCGCTTTCAGCTTTTCATAGATCGGCATCATCGTTTCGAAACTGGCGATGTTCCGGTCAATGACATCCCCCAGCGTCACCACAAAATCCAGCTGATGACGATTCATCTCTAACACCGCTGCATTGAGCTTTTTGACCGATGCTCGATAATGCCGGCTTCCGCGCACGGGAGCATCCACATATTGAGGGTCAGCAATAACTCCGAAAGTTACTGCTGGCTTCTCCTTCGCCTGCGCACTGGCCGTGCCACTCAGGGCGACTGGAATCGTGATTTTGAGAAATTGTCTACGCTTCATCGTCATGACTGCGCAGACGTTCCACTTTTCTCCCCCGTGATGCAATCGGCGAAATGAACTTTCCGGCATTTTTGATGATTGGCTTTTTGCATCGCGCGACTAAAAAAACTGCATGCCCGCTGACTACCATACGCACACGCCACTCTGCAAACATGCCGAGGGTGAGCCAGAGGAGTATATCGCCGCCGCGATTGCCGCCGGCGTTACCGAATATGGCATATCCGATCACGCACCGGCGCACGTCGATGGCTTTGACGACTGGCGTATGGATTTGGGCGAAATGGACGACTACATGCAGTGGATCACCCGCGCCCGTGAGGCAGCCGGGGACAAGCTGCCGGTTAGAATCGGTCTTGAGTGCGACTGGATAGCAGGCCAGGAGGCGTGGATCGAGAAACTCGCGATCATGGCGAAATGGGACTATCTGATTGGCTCGGTGCACTATCTATCAGACTGGGATTTTGACAATCCTGCCTGGCTGGAAAAGTGGGCCAAAACCGATGTCGACGATGCCTGGGACCGTTACTGGAAAACTTACGCCGACATGGCGGAAAGCGGATACTTCGACATCCTCGGCCACCCTGACTTAATCAAGAAATTCGGCTACAAACCGGCCGGTGACCTGCGCCGGTTTTATGAACCCGCCGTGGATGCGATCGCCTCAGCCGGATGCGCCATCGAACTCAACACCGCCGGCTGGCACAAACCATGTGAGGAAGCCTATCCGGAGCCGGATTTTCTCGACCTCGCATTCTCGGCCGGCATCCCACTGGTGATCTCCTCAGACGCCCACCACCCTACAGAAGTGGCACGTGATTTCGATCGTGCGATTGAGGTGGCGAAACAAGCCGGATATACTGAGACCCTGCTGTTTGATCAAAGACAACGCAGCTACGAGGCGCTACCTAACAACTAGGAGCGCACCGAGCCGTTTCCTTTTCTCAACGCTGTGATGATGAAGCCTATTCCGGCGATCACCATGAACGTGGAATAGAACTGCCCCTTGGTAAGCCCCAGCACCAAAGACTGCCCTACGTCTGGCTCACGGAAGTGCTCCACGATGATGCGGAAGATGGCGTAGAATAGGAAAAACATGCCTGTGAGAATACCATGCGGCAGTTTCGGGAATTTGATCCGTGTGATGATGAGAATCAAAAACAGCACCAGACCTTCTAACAAGGCCTCATACAATTGCGAAGGATGCCTCGCTTTCAAATAGGTTCCCAATGTTTCTGCAAGCTGAGGGTTTTCACGCGCTTGAGCGACGAGGTATTCGTATGACTGCCCAGTTACCGAGGGATCTACCGCACGGCAGGCCTCGTATGCCTGGTCGATCATCTCCGGCTTATCCTTCCAATCTTCGTGCAAGGAAGAGGGAAACTTCATCGCCCAGCTGACACCGTGCGCCACTCGGCCATAGAGTTCGCCGTTGATAAAATTGGCTACTCTCACAAGACCTATACCGATCGGCGCGACAACACATAGTCCGTCACCAACCCCAGTCCACGACACCTTCTGCATCCTCGCATAAACCAAGGTGAAAATCATGAGGCCCAGAATCCCGCCATGGCTGGCCATGCCTCCGTCCCAAACTCGAAAGACCATCATAGGATCGTCCATCAACTGGTCCCAGCCTCCCTTTTTAGGGATTTGGTAGAAAAGAATATAGCCGATACGCCCTCCCAAAAAGACTCCGAAGACGGCGGAGTAGGCGATAAAATCGGCAACTTTGACACTGGGTAGCACCCAGAGCTGCTTGCGGGCCAGCCAGCGCAGCAGATAAAAAGCTAGCACGAAGCCCAGCAAATATCCAAGGCCATACCAGCGCAGTTTCACCGGTCCGGCGACATCAAAGATCACCGGGTCCATGTTGTGGATGTAGGTCGCTAACACGCGGACAACTGACACCATTCCCCGCCCGCTGGCAAGAGCTGTCTTTGCACTACTTGAGCTTCACCCACAGGATTCCGCCAGCATAGTCAAAGAGCGCTTTTTTGGCCTTGAAAAAATCGCCTCCGAGAATGCCATCCATTTTTTCAGCATAGTTCTGCGGCAAGTGGTTCAGGTCCATGATGTAGAAAGATTGCGCTCCACTTTCATCACCACCGAGCTCGAATTTATCCGATTCGACTTTGCCTTTAATTTGCGCACCACCGCCGATTCCACCGCCCTGCACATTGGCTGGTTTCACCTCTAAACCGAACTTGGCGGTAGAGTCCGTCTTCATTATCGTGGCCATGGCACCGGTATCGAGCAGGAATCGCCCCTTTTTGCCCTCGATCTTTACGTCAACGAACAAGTGGTTCATTTCCTCGTCAAACTCCACCTTGGTGTATCCCTTCGCCTCCATGACCTTGGAGAGGTCGGTATCAGCGAGGGCATCAAGAGATGATTTATCTTTCCAGCTTTTGACGTAGTCCTGATCCGGTCCGGAAAGTGTCGCCAAAGCGATAGTATACACCTTTCCCTTGTTGGTTTTGAGTTTCACATGGGTCTCGGTCTTGGAAACCACCTCGGCGGTGAGACTTTTGCCCTCCTTATTGGTAAAGGTCCGAGTCTCAGCCTGTGCACAAGGGATCACGGAACAGACCAGCCCAGTTGCCGCCAGCGCGACTGCAAAAAGTGGAGTGAAATACTTCATGTCAGATCAGCGATCCCCCTGACCGATTTTGTCTATGGATCACAGGAAGGTCGTCAGCGCATCGACCTCCTTCTGATCGAGTCGCTGCACCAAGGCCATTGTCAGATTCACCATCGCGAGATAGTCATTCACATCAATGATCGAGTTATGAGAGTGGATGTAGCGAGCTGGCACACCCAGAACGATCACCGGAATACCATTCCCCGACAGCTGAAATGCGCGGGCATCGGTGCCGCCACTGCTGCGGACCGTCACCTGAAACGGAATGCCCTCTTCCTCCGCGACGCTGACAGCCAAATCTGACAAGGCAGGATTCATAATGGCGGTGGGATCCTGCATTCTGATTTGAACCCCCTTACCCATCGCCCCCTGTGATGCATGACGATTGAAACCCGGAGTGTCATCGGCAGGCGGTCCCTCGAGCACGATCACAACATCTGGCTTGGCAAAATTAGCAGCAGTGGTGGCGCCTCTAACACCGACCTCCTCTTGAACAGTGCCGCAGGAAATCAAAGTATTCGGGTGACCGGTGGCAGCCACAGCTTGGCATGCTTGAATCGCGCACGCCATACCCACTCGATTATCAAAGGCTTTCGCCATCAGAAGATCCTCGTTCCCCATGATTGAAAATGATGTCAGCGGCACAACAGGGTCACCAACACGCACGCCATAGTTATTGGCCAGATCGCTCTCGCTCTTGGCTCCCACGTCGATGAACATTTGCTCGATACTGAGCACTTTGGTGCGCTCCACCTCGGGGAGAAAATGCGGCGGCTTGGAAGCAACAACCCCAAGAACCTTGCGGCCATCTCTTGTCCGTATCTCCACCCGCTGTGCAAGCAATGTGTGTGGCCACCATCCGCCGAGTGTTACAAATTGAATAAACCCTTCAGGGGTAATATTCTGCACCCTAAATCCCACCTCATCCATGTGTCCCGCGACCATGACCCTAGGGCCTTCACCGCGTTCGCAAAAAACAGAGCCCAGACCATCAGTGCTGATGTCACCTGTATCTGCAAGTTCGTCTGCAAAAATAGCCCGCACTTCGTCTTCGAAACCCGGTGCTCCGTGGGCTTCTGTCAGTTCCCTCAATAATCCAATCGCTCTTTCACGCATGGCCGACGTTTATCAGAGACATCGGCAACTTGAAACTTGAAACTTGCTACGCCACCACTGAGTCTCTGTTCATGGCTCAAGTCACGGACCTTCACATTTCCAGCAACATTCCCCTGCCCGCTCCGGCCCTGCTTCTATCAGAAGTTCAAAGGTCCCAAGAGCAGGCAGAATTCATGGCGGAGTCCCGCCAACACATCCGCAACATTCTCAACGGTGAAGACCACCGCATGCTACTCATTTGCGGACCATGCTCGATCCATGACACCAAGGCCGGTGTCGAATATGCTGAAAAACTCACCAAACTCGCGGAGGAGGTCAAACACCAGATCTACATCGTCATGCGTGTCTACTTTGAAAAACCACGCACAACCACCGGTTGGAAGGGTTTGATTATGGACCCTAGACTTGATGGCTCTGATAACATTCCGGAAGGCCTGCGCCAGGCTCGCCTGTTCCTGCGTGAGATCATCGATCTTGGCTTGCCCACTGCCACCGAGTTACTCGATCCCATCACGCCTCAATACATTGCAGACCTAATCAGCTGGTCAGCCATTGGCGCCCGCACCACCGAGAGCCAGACCCACCGCCAGATGGCGTCCGGGCTCTCCATGCCGCTCGGATTTAAAAACACCACCACTGGTGACCTCGTCGCAGCAGTGAACGCGATCAAAGCCGCCACTCAGCCTCAGACATTTCTCGGTGTCAGCGAGCAAGGTGTTGCATCCGCCGTCACCACATCAGGAAACCCGGACTGCCATATCATTCTTCGAGGTGGCGACAACGGTCCGAACTACGGCGCAGATGATGTCGCCGTGACCACCAGCCTGTTGGAAAAAAGCGGACTCCAACCCTCCGTAATGATTGATGCCTCGCACGCAAACTGTGGCAAGAAACAGGAAAAAATGCCTGCTGTCTTTCGCGAGATCGTGCGTCAGCGTGCAGCCGGAAACGAGCAAGTCATCGGCGCGATGTTAGAGAGTAATTTGGTGGCCGGAAATCAAAAGTTCCCCCGCCCCAAGGAAGAGCTCACTTACGGTCAGTCGATCACCGATCAGTGCATCGACTGGGACACCACCGAGTCACTCGTGCTCGACGCAGCTGAGCAACTCAAGGCAGCTGGCGTTGCCGGCTAACGCACCGGTTCCGATGCTTATTGCGGAACAGACATTTGCAGCCATCGATTTCGAATCGGCTGGTGCCGAGCGCGGCATGACTGATGTGCCGGTGCAAATTGGTATGGCAACATGGTCAGCAGAAAATGGCCATGCCGATCACTTTACTTCGTTCATCCACACTGAACGCCAAATAACCTGGGCTGCACAAAAGGTGCACGGCATCAGTAGTGAAGACCTCGCAGACGCCCCCAAGCTCATGCTGTTATGGTCTCAAATCAAAAGGACCTTAGCGGATCGCATCGTGGTGGCGCATGGACACGGCACGGAAAAACGCTATCTCCGTGCCTTTCCGGCCCATGGTTTCGGACCATGGGTGGATACCCTGCTCCTCGCCAGAGCCGCTTGGCCTGAACTCCCGTCACACTCACTAGGCGATCTCTGCGAACACTTTCAACTCACTGAAAAAGTATCGGTGCTAGTTTCAGAAAAAACCTGGCACGATGCATTATACGACGCCACCGCTTCTCTGGTTCTGTTAGAACACCTGATCAAAACCTTCGAGCTTGAGAATGTATCAGTCGAGTTGTTAGTGCATCCTGACACCTCAACCTGGCATCGATTGCGGAGATAAAAACGGAGCGCTTTGGAACTCAATTTTACCCTGAGCCCAACTTATCACTCGCGAGCCTGACACCGTAAGCTTCGAAAATGATTTCCGAAACGGTCGGACTGAAAAACCACGCCACAACAGCATCGTGCCCTTTTTCACCGGGCTCCCAAAACGCATTGCCCAGCTTGCGTTGCGTCAAATGACTGGCATTCTGATCGTAGAAGGAAAGCACAGCAGACGACGATGACTCGAGCTGTTGAAGATACGGTTTCGGGTCCAGCCCCATTTTAGCAATCGCACAAATCCAATCGTCGATCTCCCAGCCCAACCCCTCGGTTACCATCTGATGGTTGATCGCTGCATGTAGCAGGTTTTGCAACGCTGCCAGGCGTTTCGCGGGCCATTCCAAAGGATTGGTCTCGGCTATTGCCCGACCAGTGATCTCCATATCAACCCACCAATCCGCATCGAGACATGTTAGCTCCATGATGCGTGGCAGCAGATAGAGATAGTCAGCTACTGAGCCAACGGTCAGCAGCGTCGACGATGCGTAGGAACACAATTTCCCAACATCGACCTGCCGGAGAGGAACAGACAATAAAGCATCGAGTTCCTCCTGAGCGATACAACACTCACAGCCAGAAATTCTCCGGGGCTTAGGAACCCCTCTGAAGGCCTCATAAAAAGCCTCAATCGATTCCTCTAGCGTCATGCTCTACAGAATAATGACTCCGAGCGATCACTCACCCTGCCATTCGCCGTATTTGCGGAACTTCTGGTAACGTTGATCAAGAAGTTCATCCATACTGAGCTGCTGGAGTTTGTGAATCTGGGAAATCACCGCGTGGCGCAGATTCTCTGCAGCTTGCACATGATCGTGGTGAGCTCCGCCTTTGGGTTCGAGAATGACTTCATCGATGAGATTCAGCGCACCTAGGTCCGGAGCAGCGATTTTCATCGCCTCGGCGGCTTCAGGGGCATGTTTGCGGTGCTTCCAGAGAATCGCAGCACAGCCTTCAGGACTAATCACTGAATAGTAGGCATTTTCCATCATCAGCACACGGTCGGTGACACCGATTCCGAGTGCACCGCCGGAACCACCTTCGCCGAGCACGATGGCTACTGTGGGCGTTTTCAGCAACATCATCTCGCGCAGGTTATATCCGATGGCTTCCGCGATGTTACGCTCCTCGGCACCAATACCCGGGAACGCGCCGGGGGTGTCGATCATGGTGACTACGGGAAGGTGGAATTTTTCAGCCAGCTTCATCAGGCGCAGAGCCTTGCGATACCCTTCTGGATGAGCGCTCCCGAAGTTACGCTTCAGGTTTTCCTTGGTATCTCGACCCTTCTGATGGCCAATCACTACCACTCGTTGCCCCGCGAGGGTCGCAAAGCCACCGGGCATGGCGTTATCGTCGCCAATGTGTCGATCTCCGTGAAGCTCACAGAAATCGTCAAACACATGGGAAATATAATCGAGCATGAACGGTCGGTTGGTATGACGGGCTATCTGCACACGTTGCCATGGCGAGAGGTCGTCGTAAATACGGTTTCTGGTATCAGATAACTTTCCTTCCATGGCCGCTATTTCATCGGACATGTCTATATCCTGACTCTGTGCCTTATTCTTAAGCTTTTCGAGTTCGTGTTCAAGCTCGGCGATGGGTTTTTCGAAATCGAGAGGTTTCATAGTTCGGTATCAAGTAGGTAATTAGAAGTATTCAGTTTTTGATTTCCACATCGTTGCCTGGGCGGAGGACTAGCGGCAGCTCTTCCATATCAGCTTCGCTTAAATAGAATCCCCGTCCGAGGTCCCCGTCATTGTCCTGAGGAAGTGCCCGTATGGCGAGCGATTTATCACTGAGTTGAATAACCTTGCTGGAATCGCGGTAGTCCACTGTATGAACTGAGACGAACTTATCCTTCGCCCAACCACGAATGCCTCCGACTTCGAGATGGCGGGCTTTGCCCTTGTGCTCGTAGTTTACTTTGAGAAGTGGGTATTCTTTGACAAATTCGCCACCGTTATAAATGGTCAGATTTTTCCGCCGAAGGTCGATTTCCATGCGCAGCTCCAGCGGCATGATGGTCAGCTTTTGTCCTGGTTGAAGACCGCGTGGATCCGCATCTGTTAGTTTGCTCAGATGTGTCAGACTATCCATCGTCGTCTTGTTTTTTCTAACAATCAGTGAATAGTTATCCCCTCTTTTCACAGTGATCACAGACTTCCCCTCTTTCCACTCAGGATCTAACAGACGGTCCATGTTAATCTCACCAAGAATATGTCGTGCCTCGGTTGCAGACTTGGCCGAGGGGTAGAAACTGACGATGTATTTGAGCTTCTCTTCGGCTTCAGCCATGGACTCCATCGCAAGCAACTCGCGAGCACGCTGAAAGGCCTTTTCGCCAGGTTCGTTATCGGAGCGGACACCTTCCTCGGCTTTCTGTTTGAGCTCAAGCTCGACTAATCTTTGGCGCTCCATCATTGTGCCTGGCATGTCTTTGACCGTGCCGGTGTATTCCTTCATCAGGAAAGCAGTGCCGCCCATTGCGCCAAGCACAAGGAGTCCGGCAATCGCCTTTATGATGAGCATGATGCGCATATGGGGATAATAATGAAAAATCCGTATGGTGCTACCCTAAAGCAAACCTTTTCGTTTAAAGTCGAATGTATTGATATCCGACGACTTGCCGATCATATCGATGGCAAATTTCAGCAACCCGATCTCCCAAGCATCATCGACACCCTCCATCACCGCGAGCATGGGATCACCCGTAGCGCGCACATCATCCATCACACGCTCTCGCACGGCGTCGATTCGATCATGGATCAGCTCTTCGGTGACGTTACCGCGTTTGAACATGAAACCGTATTGGAAGAAAACAGGCTCCATGTTTTTCTCCTTGAGGAAATCCAGAAACTCACCTGCTTTTTCGTTGAAACCTTCTAACTCCACACCACCCATGTCTTGGGGGCGGATAATCTGAGGTTTTTGTGCTTCCACTTCTCCGCGTCTAACACGCACCTGACCGACGGCATCCATCGGCTCACTGAGCATGGTAAATTTAAAACGGGTGGAACCGAAGGTGTCGATGCGTCTATCCGGCTCGCGTAGCAAGCGGGCCGTTTCCATGGCGTATTGGATGCTGTCCGGTGAATGATTCATTATCAGTAATTTTGTCTCTGGTGAGTTGCCCAGTTAGAAAGAGTCTCTCCCTGCCCTTAGACTCGACGCTATTTGCTCGTCTTGCAACAAAAAGGGCAGACTCATCACGAGTCTGCCCAGTTTTGAAAAAATAAAACAGTTTCCGAGGAAACTCAATTAGGAAGCTTTGGTGACGTAGCTCACTACATCGCCGACGCTTTGCAGCTTCTCTGCATCTTCGTCAGGAACTTCGATACCGAACTCTTCTTCGAAAGCCATGACAAGCTCGACAGTGTCGAGGGAGTCTGCGCCGAGATCTTCGATGAACTTGGCTTCGGGCTTTACTTGATCGGCGCTAACGCCGAGTTGCTCGACGATGATATCTTTTACTTTGGCTTCGATATTGTCAGACATACTGCTAATTATTTATTGGGTTGATTGGATAAAGGTTGCTGGGAAAGGATTTACCCCCGCGACGTTGGGTTGGCAACACAGAAATGGTTAATAATGATTCAAGCTTCCGCACTGTTGTCACCGACTTTGGAGCTAGACTCTTGAGACTCATCATCATCCGCTTCATCGACGAGGACATATTCCATCACTTCGCCTTTGAAGTTTTCCATGATCTTACTGAAAAGTTTTTCTGCAGGAGCGCCGTCCTCAGCTTTGAATTGGCCGTAGACCAGACCATCGATCTTCGCCTTTTTCTCTTCCCCGCCCTCGGTGTAATAGATGAGAGCCAGCCCCTTGCTATCCCATTTCCTCTTATCAACACGCACCATGTCCGTGTATGGGATACGTTTTCCAGTTTGAGTATATAGGGCCTCATTATCTGCACTGATACTGCGGCTAAGTGTCCGGATGAGGAAAAACAGTGTGATGGCGATCAATAACATGGCCACGCCCATCGCGATGAATTGCTCACGGATCTTACCCGCATCCATCGGGTGCTCGCCCGGATCAATGTCCCAGGCCTTGCCCTCGACATCTTTCATCGAGGCTGTGTATTGCTCCCAAAGAGTGGTTGCTCCGTTCTGGCCACCGCTTTCGGACATCAGCGCGTGCCCGTTCACCAAGATGTCAGGCCATGCCATATCTGTATCGGCATCCTTGGGCAGAACATCGGCAGCATCTTCCGGCAATTGAACCTTCTGTTTAGCAGCGAACTCTTTCCACTCTGACTCGGGCACCTTACTATCGGCTTTCTCATTCTGCATTTCCTGGAAATCAGTGCCCGCTTTGACAAAGGCTTGGTGCACATAGAAATGCAGATTTTTCTCCCGGTATCCCCACATACCATCTTGGAAAAACAGGAAAGCAAACACGCTGAACATCGCCAGCATGGCTAGCGCACGCCACAAAAACCACTTGGTTGGTTTACATACGACGGCGTCTTGGGCAGGGGTATTTTTGCTCATAAAAGGGAAATCTGGATGCTTGCTGCGCGGAGGTTGGCTAGAAAGTCACAAGTCTAGAAGCAAAAAACAACGCAATATGATCTGGTCTTCCGTCCTCTCAGGGTTGAAACTCGCAACACCCGCTTGCATCTAGCAATAACACACCTAACTTTTTCCGATTCATGACCCGCGACGACATCATACGCCTCACTTCCCTGGCCTCCTGCGCCGGATGAGCCTCCAAGCTTGATCCCGAGTCACTCACGCAGGTTCTGCATGGGTTACCTCAATTCCAGGATGATCGCCTACTCGTCGGTTCCGCCACCGCCGATGACGCCGGTGTGTTCAAAATTGACGACGAAAGAGCCCTGGTGCAGACCACAGACTTCTTTACTCCGATTGTCGACGATCCGGTTCTTTACGGTCGCATCGCCGCTGCGAATGCGCTCTCTGATGTTTACGCCATGGGAGGCCGACCCATCACCGCCCTCGCCATCGCCGGAATGCCATCTGATCTCATCGACAACGATACCATCCGTAATATTTTCCGTGGCGGTGCCGAAATGTGCGTCGAAGCCGAGTGCAGTCTGTTAGGTGGCCACACGATTAAAAATCCAGAACCTATTTACGGACTCGCCGTCACCGGTATCGTCCATCCTGACCGCCACCTTGCCAATGCCAACGCCCGCCCGGGTGAAACGTTAGTTCTGACAAAACCCTTGGGCAGCGGCATCGTCTCCACAGGGATCAAACGCGGTGAATGCAGCTCCGAGCTAGCTGAAACGGCCAGCCAACTGATGGCGACCCTCAACAAACCAGGCGCCGTACTTGCTGAGCGCGCATTGGTCAGGTGCTGCACCGACGTCACAGGTTTCGGACTCGGCGGTCATTTGATCGAAATGTGCGAGGGCAGCGGTGTCTCGGCCGAAATCGACGCCGCCCTGCTCCCTCTGATGTCACCCGAGGTTCTCGATCTTATCGCTGCCGGATGTGTCCCTGGTGGCAGCAAGAAAAACCTTGCCCACACCGAGCCCTACACCCATTTCTCAGAACAAGTCAGCGAGAGTGAAAAACTGATCTATGCCGATGCCCAAACTTCCGGCGGCCTTCTCCTCTGTGTGCCCGATGAAAATCTCGCCGCAGTGATGGAAACACTTGAAGAAACCGGTGCTCCATGCGCAGTCATCATTGGCAAGACCACCGAGCGACGGGAGAAATCCGTCTACGTCACCACCAGCGCCTGACCTCAAACTTAATTTTTCACGTGAAAAAGCACCTCAATATCGACCTCAACAGCCTCCCGGACGAAGGCAAAGTCTACTCCGGAGAGCTGGACCCATCGCTTTTCAATCTGGAGACCAAGCAGAAAAGCGAGGCCCCCAGTGCCGCCGAACCGCTGTTCTATGACCTGCACGTGCAGAGATTTGACGACGAACTACTGGTTCGTGGCAGCCTGTCTGTGCCTATCGAGTTCACCTGCGTGCGCTGTCTCAGTCGCTATATTAAGACCATTACCGTCGAGGACTGTGCGATTTCCAGCGAAGTCACCAGCTCTCAGATCGACCTGGCCGAGCAAATACGTGAGGAAATCGTCGTGCTCTTCCCAGACTACCCGCATTGTGACGAGGGAGATACGGAAAAGGAATGTATTTTAGATTCCCGCTATTTAGCAGTAGACAAACCCCTCGATGCTGATGTAAAGACCCCCCCCCGCGACGAAGCACCAAACCCTTGGGACGCACTCGACGCCTTTGGAGACGACGCTGACAAAACCAGCTAACACTTCAGAAAAAGCCTTTCAACCAACTCAACCTAAAACACTTAACCTACTAATACCATGGCCGTTCCAAAGCGCAGAACATCCAAAATGAAGCAGAAGATGCGTCGCGGCGCAAACCGCTGGCGTACGCCTAAGCTCAAGACCTGTCCGGAGTGCGAAAGCCGCGTTCCTTCTCACATTGCTTGCCCACATTGTGGCACATATCGTGAGCGCCAGGTGCTTGAAGTGGATGCCCTCTAGGGTTTTCCAGTATCCAGTTTCTATTTTTTGAAGCGGAATGCCTTGGCATTCCGCTTGTTTCATATCTACTCATCTCCTCCTTATGAAGATTGCACTTGATGCCATGGGCGGCGACCACGCCCCCAAAGTCACCGTCGTCGGCGCCCGCAACGCGCTGAAACTTTATTCTGATATCGATAAGCTTTTCCTCGTAGGCGATGCTCCTTTGCTGGAGCAGGAAATGAAAGAGTGCAAACTCACCGATCCACGGGCTGTGATTATTCACGCTCCTGAAGTGGTCGGCATGGACGAGTCCGGAGCCAAGACGCTTCGGAAAAAAAAGAAGTCCTCGATCTCTGTGGCCACCGATATGGTCAAATCCGGTGATGCCGATGCCGTAGTCAGCGCTGGAAATACCGGAGCCGCCGTAGCCGCGGCCACAGTGAAGCTCCGCACCCTCAAGGGAGTTGATCGTGCCGGCATCGCTTCCGCCATCCCCAATGAATACGGCATCTGCCAAATTCTCGATGCAGGAGCCAACCCTGAAGCCAAACCCCATCACCTGATCACCTACGCCGTGATGGGTGCCGTTTACGCCAAATACGTGCTCGGCGTCGACCAACCCCGCGTCGGACTCATGTCCAACGGCGAAGAGGATGAAAAAGGCACTACCTTTACCAAAGAAACATTTGCTCTGCTGAAACATCTGCAGTCAACAGGTCGGGCCCCTTTCGAGTTTGTCGGCAACGTTGAAGGTCACGATCTTTTCGAGAGCAAACTCGACGTCGTGCTCTGTGACGGCTTCACCGGTAACATTATTCTCAAGAGCTGCGAAGCCACAGCCAAGGCGATGTCAAAATGGCTCAAGCTGGAGTTCAAGCGCAGCCCGTTCCGGATTATGGGAGCTGCCATCGCACGCGGTGCATTTAAAGCGGTGAAAAAGAAAAGCAGCTACGAATACGTCGGTGGCTCTCCCCTGCTTGGTGTCAATGGCGTCTGCATCATCGGCCACGGTTCATCCTCGGCCTTGGCGATTCAGAATGCCATTCGTGTGGCACGTGAAACCGTCAGCCTGAAGGTGAATCCGCACATCGAAGACATGCTGGTCAAGATTAACCGTCCTCTGCACGACGAAGCTTGATGCCAGCTTCATCTCCACTGTTTCCTCTTTAGGCTGTTCATCGGCGGAAACCCGACTAAGTTTTTCTGCAGCCAATCAACGTCTGATTTTTAAATGAGCGATTCTACATCTGTCATCCCTGTTACCATCGCCGGAACCGGTAGTTACCTTCCGGAAAAAGTTCTCACCAATGCCGACCTCGAAAAAATCGTTGATACCAGCGATGAATGGATCGTCTCCCGCACCGGCATCAAGGAACGCCGCATCGCCGCCGCAGATGAGTTCACCTCACACATGGCGACCAAGGCTGCCCAGCGCGCGCTAGAACAAGCCGGCATGGCTGCCGAAGACATCGAGCTGATCATCGTCGCCACCATCACCCCGGACACTCTCACACCTTCCACCGCCTGTTATGTTCAGGCAAACCTCGGTGCATTTTCTGCCGTTGCCTTTGACATCTCTGCTGCCTGTTCAGGTTTCCTCTACGCGATGAAATTGGCCAAGCGCCTGATCTCAGACGGAGCTTACAAAAACGCCATCATCATCGGCGCTGAAAAACTCTCCGCCTTTGTCAACTGGGAGGACCGCAATACCTGCGTGCTTTTCGGAGACGGTGCAGGCGCTGCTGTGTTGCGTAAATCAGCGGAAGGCGAAGGTCGCATTCTCGCTTCTGAGACCGGCACCGACGGTCGGCACACATCCATTCTCGACATCAAGGGCGGCGGATCTGCCTGCCCGATCACCATGTCCAACGCCAATGATCACCTCGCCACCCTCTCCATGCAGGGCCGCGAAGTCTTCAAGCTTGCGGTCAATGCGATGCGCCAAGCATCCGAGAAGGTCATCGAGCGCGCCGGTCTGACTCCCGAGGACATCACCCTGGTGGTGCCTCACCAGGCCAACCTCCGCATCATCGACGCCATCGCTGATCGCCTAACAGTCCCCAACGAGAAAGTCTTTGTCAACCTGCACAAATACGGCAACACCTCAGCTGCGGCCGTGGCCATCGCCCTGGACGAAGCCCATCGCGAAGGAAAATTCAAGCGCGGCGACAACATCATCATGGTTGCCTTCGGCGCCGGCCTGACCTGGGCCGCCACCGCCATTGAGTGGTAGTTTTTTCCAATTACGAATTAAGAATTAGGAATGATGGGCAAAAGGAAAATTTCTAATTCCTGATCCGTAATTCCTAATTAACAGCCCCATGCGCCAGTTCATCCTTACCGTTGCCACCATCGTGGCGGTGCTGGCTTCTTGTTGGGAAATTTTCCAAGGGATCTCATCGATCATGCGAGGTGAGCTTGAGGAATCGCTGATACACCTCCTACTGACAACGCCTCTGCTTCTAGGTCTTGCGGTGACCTTTGATTACGTGAATACTCAGCTGCACGAAGACTACCGCCGTATGCGCAAGTCATTTAGTCGTAGTAAAGGCGCTCAGGTGGATGTGCTGCATCCGGAATCCCGCGAGACCAAGCATACACCTTGGGAGGACGACTCTTCCCACACTCGTTAGATAAACCTGCGCTCAGGTTTCTCTTCATCCTCTACGAGTACCTCGGCATTGCGATGCACCCAGACGCTCTGGACCAAGCCCAAGAGGAACATACACATCACCACAAAGGTTCCCGAATAACTGACCAGTGGCAAAGGAATACCGGTGATCGGGGTGAGTAACACACACATGCCTATGTTCTCAAAGATGTGGGCAAACAGCAGTGCTACCACTGCCGCAGAAATAATTCTCCCGGAGCTGTCTCTGCTATAAAACGCGATGAACAAACACTGGATCAGCAGCATCGCATAACCTGTTAGAAGCATCAGACTCCCTCGGAATCCTTGTTCCTCACCGATGACCGCGAAGATGAAGTCATTGTGAGCGGTTTTCCACGGAATGTATTTCTTATCGTGTAGCGATCCACTCTCACTGGTGGCATTCCAGCCGTCGCCTTTCCAACCGGCTTTTCCGATCGCTGTGGACACCCAATAAGGCGCGTAGGCGTCACCGTTGATATCAACCTCCCGCTTGTTCAACATCGCGAGATAAAGCTCGATCCGGTTGGCTCCCCGTTCTGAGGCCTTTGGTAAAACAATGAAATATGCCAGAGCGATACAGCCAAAACCGATGATACCCATCGTTAGCAAGTAGCGGTAAGGAATGCCTGCGGCAAACATGATCACAGCCGTCACAGGCAGCCAGACCATCGCGGATCCCATGTCGCCCATTTTCACCACAACGAGGAAAGGAATCCCTGCCAGAACCGCAATGATCCCCACCTTGATGAAGGGAAGTCGGAAGAAGGGATTCAGTCGTGGAAGATCCTGAAGTAGAGCACTTAACAAGACAATGCCCCCTGCGATACCCAGCTGCGTAGGCTGGAAGGACAGACCTCCGAACGTCAGCTGGTGGACTTCACTGCCTTTGGCCATCGCCACAACCATCAGCGCGAGGCCGACCAGATACATGGGGATTCCCAGCCATCTGATCCATTTGTAATCGATCAAGGCCGTGATGAAAAAAACCACACAGCCGCCAATGATCCAGATTTTCTGCCGTTCAGCATAATAACCGCCACCATTGGGCAGGTGACGGGCCGCGCTCTCGATGGCGTACACTCCGAAAATGCACAGGCCTAACATGGTCAGCACCAGCAGCCAGTTCATTCCCAGGATTTTGCGCAGCAGCGGAGTCATGATCGTCTACTGGGAGTCTGCGCCAGGTGCAAATTTGTTGAGTTCTTTCAATAAGGTAGCCGTGATATCGTTGGCATCCTTGAGGTAGAGGAAAAATGATACCTGATTCGTGCTCAGGCCGGAGCGATCGAAGACATAGTCGTGTCCCATCTTCTCAGAGAGCACGATCACCTTCTGTTTGATGTCCGTCATGATACCTTGCATACTGGCAGCTTTCTTTTGAGCCACCTTGGTTTTTTCCTCTTGTGAGTATGTCTGCACATCTTGCTGCATCATCTTGAGCTCTTGGGAAATGAGCTGACCGTCACGCTGCTTGTTCGCTCGCTCTTCGGCGCTGAGGTCTTCTTTCTTCAGCTCGGCCAGAATGTCATGCAGCTTCCTCCGCAGCTTGTTGATGGCCTCATTCTTATCGTTGATCGTCTTCTGAATCTTGGCGTATTCCGCATTGAAGTGCTTCTGGGCGGTGACCGTGCGGTGATACTCTTTGAAAAGTTTTTGCATGTTTACCGTCGCCATCTTCGGCGGCTCCGCTTGAATCAGCCCACTCGAGAATACCACCAGCATCATGGCGATTAGGCATTTTTTAAATTCTGTCATCGTAATGTGTATGTCTTCAGAAGATTTCGTGGTGGAAAACAGCCTCGATCGCCTCGGCAATTGGCCCCGCCGCTAGCTTTCAAAGCCGCCAACAAGCTGCATGGTTTACAGCTCAACGTCAATAGCATCTCCATCCCAGAAGGTCAAAGATCACAAAAAAACACCCCCTTCTGCGATCAGAAGAGGGTGTTGGTAAAAATTGTCTACGAAGGACAGGCTCAATTATGGTTGAGCGGGAGCTTCAGGTGCAGCTGGTGCGCCTGCGTCAGGTGCTGCGGCTGGAGTAGCTGGAGTCTTAGGAGCATCCTTGTTCAGCTCGGCGAGCAGAGACACCGTGATGTCGGTGGCGTCCTTGGTGTAAAGCAGGAATGGCACTTGGTTGGCGCTGAGACCTGATTTATCGAGCACGAAGTCGAAGTCTTCCTTCTTGGCGTGATCGACGATACGTTTGCGGATTTCTTCAAGAATGCCTTTCATGCTGGCCTGCTTGCTCAGTTCGAGTGCGCGGGTGCGGCGACCGAGGAACTCACGACGCTCACGGTCCATGGCCTTGGCTTCGTCGAGTTTCAGCTGGAACTCACGGGACTTCTCACGCTTGACGTTGTCGGCCAGTGTTGGGTCTTCGATTTTCTTCTTCAGGCCCTGAAGCTGCTCTTCGAGAGCACGGATACCGGCAAGGCGCTCGTTGTTCTCTTTCTGGATCTTAGCAAATTCCTCACTGAACTTCTGCTGCTCTTGAGTCGTGCGGTGATACTCTTTGAAAAGCTGCTGCATGTCGACGGTCGCGATTTTAAGGCGTTGTGCTTGTGCCGATCCTGCACCCACAGCAGTGACAATGGCCAGTGCACAGAACATGGCGGAAAATTTAACGTATTTTTTCATGATGGATTTTGTGATATTTCGGTATAGGGGGCGCATAAACGCCTGCTGCGAGGTGCAGCGCACCGCCAAGCTGCACAGAATCATATATCTCGTCAACCTCTATCCCCTGTGAAAGAACGATCACAGAACACGCGCCTCCCGGCAGCCATCCAGCCTCATTGTCACCACCATGAAAGTCGTCACATCCGCCACTGATCTCAATGCCATTTCCCCCGCCCGCCCCCGTGTGCTGGTGCCCACCATGGGAGCACTACACGATGGCCACCTCGCACTGGTGAAGCGTGCTCGCGAGTTGGCCGGAACGGATGGAGAGGTCATGCTCACCCTGTTTGTGAATCCCACCCAATTTAATAACCCGAGTGATTTGGAAAATTACCCTCGCACCATGGACAGAGATCTCAAGCTGTGCAAAGAGCACGGCGTCGATCTCGTCTTTGCGCCCGAAGCCGATAGCATGTATCAGCCAGATCACTCGGTGAATATCATTGAGAGCTCGCTCTCCAAAAGACTTTGCGGAGCCACCCGCCCCGGACACTTCGAGGGCGTCTGCACCGTGGTGTTAAAACTCTTCAACCTAACAAGATCCGACATTGCCGTTTTTGGCAAAAAGGATTTCCAACAATTGGCCATCATCCGCCGCATGGTGCGCGATCTGAATGTGCCCATTACCATTGAAGGCGTCGATACCATCCGCGAGTCAAGCGGACTGGCTATGTCATCACGCAATACCCGACTTAGCGAAAAGCAACATGCTGACGCCCCTCGCATTCGTAGAGCATTGCTCGCCGCCCAAGATCTCCACGCACAAGGAGAACATGATCCAGAGAAACTGTTAGCCTGTGCACGTGAGGAAATTGAAGCGTCCACGGAAGGTGCAAAAATCGATTACTTGGAACTGCTGGATGCCGAGTCCTTACAGCCCCTCGAAAAAGTCACCCGCCCCGCCGTCATCGCCACTGCGGTATTCTATGGAGAAGTGAGGCTAATTGATAATATCGAGCTGGGGTAAAGTAGGACAGCTTTGCAAGCTGTCGGCAACCCAAGACCTCATCCTTTGCGTTCAGATAGCCTGCCGACAGCTTGCAAAGCTGTCCTACCCTATCGCATCAAACTTGCCCCAGAACGTTTCAGTCTGGCGCTTGTTAGGAATGATCTCCACCACGGTGGTTTTATCCCCCGGCTCGAAGTCAAAACCTTCCATGCCATCGATTCTAACATAGTCCATGTTCCACATCTTGGCCCAGGATTCGAATCCGTGCTGGTGTTCGTTAGTCACCAGTTCGGTGACTTCCGCTTCCATCTCTTGCACCTGTGGCATTCGACCAAAGATTTGTCCGCCACCATTGTTGATCACCACCAGCATGCGGCCTTGGCATTGCACTTGGTCTAACAATGCCGGAGCACCCATGTCGTAGAGCGCCGTGAGATCGCCAAAGACACCCCAGGCGTTTTCTTCATCGGTGGTGGCTCCCAGCCAGGTGGCGATCTGGCCGTCGATGCCATTGGCTCCGCGATTCGCGCGGACCAATTCGTAAGGAAACTCGCGCTGGGCGAAATCGTTCCACTCACGAATCGGCAAACTATTTCCCAAATACAGACTACTGCCCATTGTCGCCATCACCGAGAGCATGCGCACCATGCCCGGTTCGCTTTCCGGAAGGGATTCTAACAGCTCGTTAATCTTACCACGTCGTTTGGTCGCCATTTTCAGATGATCCATGGAATCGCCCACCGAGGAAATCTCACCGAGCGCGCGCATGCAGCGTGTGATGTCGCCGGTGATCACCTGGCTCTCGCGTGACAGGCCGGAGTAGCCAGTGCGTGAAATCGAGACCACGTTCACCTTCGGCAGATCTTCAAGATCGCGCCAGTAGCGGCCCACGGGGACTTCGCCGATGCGGAGCACATAGGCCGGTGGGTTTTCGCGTAGGATACGATCTCCATCGACCAGAGTCAGCTTGCCCAAGGTCTCGCGCAGGCCGCTGGTGCTATCGGCCACCACCGGAGCTCCGAGATCACGCAGGAAATGCCATACCTCCTCGCGGTCTTCAGGC
The DNA here is from genome assembly GCF_042849255.1 of Oceaniferula spumae. GTDB lineage: Bacteria > Verrucomicrobiota > Verrucomicrobiia > Verrucomicrobiales > Akkermansiaceae > Oceaniferula > Oceaniferula spumae. Next base: position 4,434,538 of record NZ_AP026866.1, on the reverse strand, counting down.
TCGAGACCTCCTAACAGGACCACCAGTCCCTTCCACGAGTTTTTGATGCAGTCGAACACCGGAGTCATGTTGATGTTTTCCTGCGCCGCTTCGATCTCCCCCACCCTCACCTTGGAGAGTCGGCTTTGAGCTTCGTTTTCCTCGATGCAAATATTCAGATGCCAGGGCAGCTTGCCGCTCCAGCCGTCAAAAAGTGTCAGCGTGTCTGCCCACTCGAGATCTTCGCAACCTTCGACGTATTTGGAAAAGATGCCAACGTGTTCGATCGCTTGAGGTGCGCCGGAGCCACGGAAACGGGAGGGTCGGTCGGCGGAAACGACCACCAAAGGTCGCTGCTGGTAATGCGCCTCGACCACCGCCGGCAAGAGCTCCGCCACCGCCGTGCCAGAAGTCGTGATCACCGCGCAGGGAGCGCCGCTTTCCATGGTGCGACCGAGGGCAAAAAATCCAGCCGCCCGTTCATCGAAGTGCGAGAACACCCGGACCTCACCGGCCTCGCCACTCTCGGCATAACGCGACAAAGCCATCACCAGTTCCAGATTCCTGGCACCGGCGCAAACCACATATTCCTGAATCCCGGCAGCCACACAGGCCCCCACGGTATCGCTAATCCATCCGTTACTAGACACAGCCAGAGAGTGCTGGCGGATTTTGTAAGAAGCAAGACATGTTTGGTTTGTAGGTGGGCATAGGCCACAATAGTCTCCGGTGGTCCTAGCCACGTCCTTACATACTCTCCAATCTCACAGAGATGTGATCATCACCAAATCTGTGATAACTCCTCCAGGAACAACATAAACAAAACAATACACGCTTCCCAAGCTGATTCTACTTGGCCACCCCATGACAACCCCGCTATCATCACACCAATCCACATCGGGTAGCAGCTCCCTGCTAAATCGTTCCAAATGATCTAGTATCTGTAAACTCCTACTACCCGAGTTAACTAATAACACTGTTCGGCTAAGAAAATGACGAAGCTAATACTCTACCTTTTTCTCGCCTGCTTCGTTTCAAGTGCCAACGCTGAGGAGCTTGAATGGAAGACTGTCAAAGCTTGGGAAAACTGGTTTACCTTTCGAGTGCCGTCCTCTTTCGAACAAGACCCGCAAAGCTTCAAAGGTGAAGGCTACAAGTGGGTTGTGATCTTTAATCACCCCGACAATAAATTCTCTGTTTCAGGATCCCCTTACGGATATATTTCCCAGATAGACGGAGAAAATCGTGGCTTCAAATCGCCCCGAGACATCTTCCTTGTCGACGAGATACAAATCGGTGCTGAAGTCGTTAGGAAGGATGGCTACGAGGTTTTCACCCAACACACAAAATCTTACACGCAGGTTTTATTTCTCGTGACCAATCCAGATTGGGGCATGTCTTATCGCTCTCTGTTCTTTAAGTATCCGGAGGGGCTGCGAGTGAAGTATAAAGAGCTAATCAGTAAAATCACAAAGAGCTACAAACCTCATCAGGTGGAATCGATCATTGCCGAACAAAGCGGCGCTGTCCAACCCGCTACCGCTCCGGGATCGAAGCCGGAGGGTGTTCAAAAAACCAAACCTGAACCGGAGGGGCGCTCCCAGTAGCGGGTGGCTGGCCTCAAACGTTAGGTTCTAGGAATAGATGCTGAGACACGCTCACATATCGAATACCGAGGAGGCTCTTAAGAGATATGGGGGAATCCAAAGCTTTACAATCAACAAGGAAGTCTTTGAGTGGAGGTTGGCTTCTTTCCAGCCCCACATCCACATGGAACGACAGAAGCTCCCAAACACCAATGGCCTCGCTCTAGGTGTGCGCTGCCGTAATCTCGACTTCGAGGTTGAGTTCCCAATTTGGACGCATACCTGCGCAAGAACCATTCGCAGCCTTTTGGAGGGCGGAGAATCGATGGTGATGGTGGATAATTGGGTTGCTGACACCGCGATTGTGTTCGGCGATTTCTTTCCGCGTTTGGAGATTCCAGAGCGACCTGCGCGGCTAGCGCTGTACAGAGGATCGTCGTTCTACGGCTTGGCCAACACGATCAATACCCCAGCGCTAGTATCCTTGGTGCACAGGATCATTCAGCCACGTCGACTATCTCGCCCAAGATTTGTGCAAGCTGAAGATTGGCCACGCCAATGCTGGAACCACACCGGAACGAGCAAGGCGCAGATTTCAGAAAGGCTCTTCATAATACGGGTTTCATGGCTTCGGAAACGCCTCCCCACCAAACCAACTAACATACTAACAAACGGTGCAGTGTTTCCAGGGGTTTCACCCCGCGCTAGTTTCTCTCGCTCCGCTGGGTCTGGGACTGCCTTGGCCTAGTATCAGATGTGCTTGCGCGGTGTAACCTGGGCTCAGGCTGTTGCAGTTTTACCTCTGCTGGGGTTATTATTTAGTGCTATCAGTCTGATTGCGGAGGATGACTGGGGCGCTGATTCTGCAAGCATGAGCGAAGCTGCTGATCCGACGACACCTCGGAGAGATATATTTGTCATCGGTATCAGGTTTCGAATATTCGCGGAATAAGTTTCAGATGTATGCGCTCTAAGTGGGAAATCACCATTACCGAACATAACACGATGAAAATAATACTCAGTCTACTCAACTTGCTCGCCGGTCTTGTCCTCGTCAGATTTACCATTTCCAAGTTTGCAGCTTGGCCGATCTCTGTTGCGGCGTTTGAGGATATGGCAAAACCTTTGGGGATCGATCCTACCATGTTCCGTATCGGAACCGGCTTTATAATCGGTTTTGCAGCCCTGTTTTTCTTTGTGAACGCCATCCTTATTTTACGAAAGTGCTTGGAGCGCAATCAGTGTGTGCGCCTGTTCACCATTGCCAACCTATACGGTATCGGAGCGATGGTCGGCGCGCTTTTCTCTGAGTTTTTCCTGCGGACCGAAGTAAAATGGATGCTCGTTTACATTGCGGCAGCGATTATCTGCATTGCCCTCATCAATTTGTTTTCACACAGGCAGAAGATCACAAACTTACTGAAGAAAGTTTCCTAGGGTAAGTTAGTGCCGCGCTGGTGTGGTTTCATTTCCTCCGCATTCAATATTCTTGTTTGGTTCATCCGTGGTTTGCTCTGTTAAGGGAAGGCAAGAACTGGTTCAATCACGGGCAGGTGGAACAGATGCAACACAAAGATCATCACTGGACGATTTGTCCATTGTGCCAGGGCCGTGGCAAAAAAAACCGACGGCTCTCCGGCAAAGCGCGTCGTCTCTATCAGAACGAGCTGGATCAGTTTGAAAAATCGGGGGGGGAAGGAATTGCTCCTGTTCGTCCCAAGGGGCATGTGGAGGCTTGCTTGAGCTGTCGTGGCTCCGGGCTGGTTGCTTCTGATAGACCTGCTGTGGTGAACTCAGAACACTATCCACACCTCGCCATCATAGGTGGAGGCATCGGCGGGGTGGCTCTGGCGGTGGCATGCTTGCACCGTGGTATCCCCTTCACGCTTTACGAACGTGATAGTGGCTTCGAGGCCAGGTCTCAGGGCTATGGACTCACCTTGCAGCAAGCGAGTAAGGCCATCGAGGGTTTGGGGATTTTCTCGTTAGATGAGGGAGTGATTTCCACTCGCCACGTGGTGCATACCACCGATGGAAAAGTAATCGGTGAATGGGGCATCAGGAAGTGGTTGGAGTCGGACACCAATTTCTCCCCGAAGCGCACCAATGTGCATATCGCCCGACAGTCGTTGCGCTTGGCTCTGCTAGAACAGCTCGGTGGACATGATGTCGTGCAGTGGGGACATCAACTGGTGAATTTCAAAGAATGTGATGGTGGCGGTGTGGAACTGAGTTTTCAAGTGGATGGTAAAATGAAGACGGCCCAAGCGGATCTTCTGGTGGGCGCAGATGGGATTCGGAGTTCGGTGCGGAGCTTGTTGATTGGTGATGACGCCTCCCCTCTACGTTATTTGGGGTGCATTGTGATTCTGGGTATTTGTCCTTTGGCGAATCTTGACGGACTTGAGAGTTCCTTGCTGGACTCGGCCACGGTGTTCCAAACCGCGAATGGCAACGAGCGAATCTACATGATGCCATTTACCGCCGACTCGGTGATGTGGCAGCTTAGCTTTCCGATGCCGGAAAATGAGGCCAAGGCTCTCAGCGCTAAGGGAGCTGAAGCGCTCAAGGATGAGGCGTGCAGGAGATGTCAGTGGCACGATCCAATCCCCCAGATTTTAGCCGCGACCAATGCCGCGCAAGTGTCAGGTTACCCCGTGTATGATCGAGCACTGCTGACACCTGAAATGTTAGAGACAGGTTCGCAGGTGACATTGATCGGAGACGCGGCGCACCCGATGAGTCCGTTTAAGGGACAGGGCGCAAATCAAGCCGTGCTCGATGCTCTGTCACTAGCACGTGGAATTACTCAAGCGTGTAGACCTCAATCGCAGTGGAGGGAAGCAGGTCTGCGAGCCAGTGTATTGCGTGAGTTTGAAACAGAGATGTTAGAGCGCAGTGCGATCAAGGTGAAGGATTCTGCGGATGCTGCTGAGTTCCTGCATTCTGAGACGGTGCTGCATGAGGGCGATGAGCCTAGAGGACGGTGCCTGAAGAGGAAAGATGGAGCAGACAGCGAGAGCTAGTTTTTTTTTCAAACGCGGCCGAGGAGGTGTTCTTACCGACGATCTAACCACGGAGACTCAACTCAAAACAGGCACCTTTTTCCTGATCGATGATACGGAGATCACCTCCGAGTGCACGTGCCAGACGACGACAGAGTGCCAGGCCAAGGCCGACACCCGGTTTGGTATGGGCTGCTTCCTGAGCCGACTTATGGAAGGCTCGGAAAAGTTTGCGGTGTTCGGATTTTTTCACTCCCGGCCCTTCGTCACGGACTTGGAAGACGATTCCTTTCCGGGTCTCGAGTGCTCGAAGTTCAATAATTCCCCCATCATCATCGCCGCTGGCATACTTGCTAGCGTTGTCCACGAGGTTGAAAAGGATTTGTTCGACGGCAGTGGTATCCACTTGGATTTCCTTGGTGGCAACATTGGAGGTCACCTCACAATGAAGCTCCATGCCCGCTTCCTCGGCTCGGAGACGAAGGCGTTCGCAAATTCGATCGATCAACGCTCCCACCGCGACATTTTCCACGCGAGCGCGAGCACTGCCACGCTCGATGCGTGAGTAGGCCAGGACATTTTCCACCAGATGCGTCAGACGCGATGACTCTTTGCGCAGTGTATTGAGGTAATCTTTCTGTTTCGCCTCATCCTGCACCATGCCCTCAGCTAACATGTCGGAGTATAGACTGAATGTTGTTAGAGGGGTGCGGAGCTCGTGAGTGACCGACGAGACAAATGATGCCCTGCGCTCACTGAGCTTCACAACGCCGCGCAGCAAAACCACGGCAGCCGCCGCTGCTAACAGGGCACCTACCCACGCCACCCCCAAGGTTTTACGCATCGGAGTCCAGCCAAAGGGCGTCACAACGGCAGCCTCACCAGGAATCAAACGCCACGGCAGAGCTGCCATCACCATGGGGTCATTGGCATCCGGGTCGCTTTCCTCACCTAACATCACACGCAGGCTTTGCTTCACAGGTTCCAGACGAGCGTCAGGCAAGAGATCGACGATATTTTCGAGTAATGAGTTGCGAACCTGTTCACTGTCCAGCCACACGCCTTGCACACGTCTGCCAACTGTATCTTGAACGTCTCTGACCAGAAGCAAATCATTGCCTAACCAAATAGGACGCAGTGGAGAAAGATGTGCGCCTTCCACGAGGTCTTTGTTTTCCAGTATCTTGCTCTCATCAGAGGTCGAGGCAGCTGGTTCGATTTGTTGTTTGGCTTTGGGGCTCGCTGCTTTCGGAGCCTCCTTCGTAGCTCCTGCTGTGTTGCTCTCTTTGCTGGGCGGCACCCATTGTTTTTTACTAACAGCCTTATTATCGACGGATTTCTGAACGATCTCCTGGCGTTTACTTTTCTCCGCAGCATTATAAGTCTGCTGATAGCCTTTGGCTGACCTGACAAGATCCTTGGTGTTACCACCCCGCTGCTGCACAGCTTGATCGACGACTTTTTCGTTTAGTGCAATTTTTCCATCCTTCGAATTGTCGCGCTGTGCCACGGCGCAGATCACACCGAGGTTATTGTCTTCCAGTTTGCTTTGCGCGTTTCGGTTAGACTGCCAGCCTTGAAAGGTGGGATCGCGGAGTAATAGGTTTTGCAGGTTCTCCCAGTCGGTTGCCTTTTCACGTGAGAGCTTTGCGCCTTGCTGAACTTGGCTCAAACTGCTGTCCCAATTACTGGCAGGCATCCCCCAGCCGTTGACTTGTGGTGTGCTGACGACTCCTGAATTCACCTCGAAGTGGAGTTTGACTTTCTCAGGCACGTCCAGATTCAAGGGTGTTAGACGGGTGGTTTTCTGTAAATCCACATCGCGGAAATGCCACGCCGGCCGGTTGTTTTCCTCGGCCAAAATCCCTGCGGCAGTGGTATCCATGCGCCAAAGTGATAGTCTGATGCGCTCCTCAAGTTCTGCGCGTGCCTCAGCCTGAGCCCGATCTTTTTCCAGCCCCAGCGTGTGTCGCGTGATCACGCCCATCGCCCCGAACACCAATATGGCGCAGAGGGCTGATAGACTCCAGATGATCCAGGGTTTGTTCATGATGTTATCCTACTCTATACCCTTTTCCGCGAACGGTCACCACCACATCAGCGCCATGATCTCCGAGCTTCTCTCGAAGGTGGGCCACATGCATATCGATGGTGCGGGTTTCGATGTTCTTGGGGTCAATACGCCAAACCTGACGCAACAACTCCTCACGTGCGATCGCACGCCCAGCATTGGATATCAGATATTGCATCAGATCAGATTCGCGCTCTGAGAGTTCATTGCGAGAGCCATTCTCGAGCCTCACTTCGCGCCGTGAAAAATCGACCGAACCTCCATCGAAGCTGTATTGATCGTCGCCAACTTTTCGTTCGGAACTACGGCGCAGCACAGCATCCACACGAGCAAGAAGCTCTCTAACACTAAAAGGCTTCACCACATAATCATCTGCTCCCATGGTGAGGCCTTTCACGCGGTCAGCCTCCTCGCCCCGGGCCGAGAGAATGATCACCGGTTGCCCGGGTCTTTCCTTCCGTAAGGCTTCAAGCACCTCGAAGCCACTATGATGAGGCATCACCAGATCCAAAAGCATGAGCTGATAGGAAGCACGCAGAGCCTTCTCCATTCCCTCGCGGCCATCTGCCGCCGACAGAACTTCGTAACCGGCAAAGGTCAGGGAATCGACAATGCCCTGACGCACGGCGGCATCGTCCTCGACCACTAGTATAACAGGTTGCTCTTTCATCATTCAATCTGCGCAAGATTACCATCTGACTTCTAGGTTGTCTGTAAACATTGTGTAAATGCGCACGGCTTTGGAGGAAGATACGAGAGAGCTGGCTATTTCATCTGCGTCCCAGCCACGGTAAATCTTCCACCTTGTATGTTGAATCTTCTAGCCCTAAAAATAAGCATGCCTACGATTTCCCAGCTTCTCAGCGACAGCATCCGTGACGTGCCCGATTTTCCAAAACCAGGCATCCTCTTCAAGGACATCTCCCCCATCCTCTCCGATCCGGCGCTGCTTCGTCACTCGATTAACGAACTCACCGCAACTTCGGGCGGGAGAAAAATTGACAAAGTCGTAGGTATCGATGCTCGCGGGTTCATTTTCGCAGCACCCGTTGCGCTCAATCTTGAAGCTGGTTTTGTCCCGGTGCGTAAGCAGGGTAAACTTCCATGGGAAACCCACAGCATGGCCTACTCGCTGGAATATGGTGAAAATGTAGTGGAAATCCACAAGGACGCCATCCTTCCCGGTGAAAGCGTTCTGCTAATCGATGATCTGTTAGCAACCGGCGGCACTGCGGCAGCTGCCATCAAGCTAATCAAAGAACTTGATGCCAACCTTGTCGCGGCCTCATTCCTCATCGAACTCACCGACTTGAATGGTCGCGACCTGTTAGGCGACACGCCGGTGAATGCGATCATCCAGTATTAAAAAACCCGCCATCCTGTGAAAGGATGACGGGCTGTAAAAACATGAAGTTGCAGTCTGAGCGCTTACTTGCGACGGCGCAAGATAAGGGCCAGGCCGCCTAGACCAAGTAGGGCTGTCGATGACGGTTCTGGCACACTCTGGAGCACGACGTATCCACTAAGAGCTGGATCTTGATCGTCCGCATTGTTGCCGTCCTGCGTATTGGAGCGGAATGAAATAACTTGGGTTAAATCGTCTGCAACGAACGTGCCCACGATCGTGCCGAAACCATTATTGGTCGTGAGATTAGTATCATTCTGACTGTTAGACCTGGTGAGAATTTGCGGAGTCCCTCCCGATGTAAAATCGTTGTCGCCGAAACCAATTTCATACTGACGATCCGCGCAGCAACCGCGTGTGTCGTGTGCCACCAGAAGTTGGACTTGGTAAAGCCGACCAATCGTGAGTCCATTGAGAGTCAGATTGGCAGTGCCAATTCCACCAGTGAAAGCGCTGTGGGTCGAAAGAACGGTATCGATACCGCTATCCATGCCTGGATACCCCCAATAATCAGCGCTAGTGCCTTGCGAAGTGAAGGTGATTCCGTTCACGGTGGGAGTCGATAAGCCTCCGCCCTGATTGACGGCAGTGAGCGTGCTTACCACCCCACTGGTGCTTACTCCACCATTCTTAAAGCTATCGAATGTGGACGGAATATTGGTAACATCGTTTTCGATGTTGTAAGCCGAGCCCCATGAAATAGTGGCGGCTTGAGAACTAAACGTCATTGCGACGCTTGCGACGACGACAATCTTCTTCATGCTGAATATATTATCTTTCATAATGTGTGTTACCGAGGCGAAAACTAGCTGTCCGCTATATGAGGTCAATGTCTAAAATAGAAGTTCATTCCACAGCCCGAATATTGCACACTATCGTCAATTTTCCCTAACTGCGAAAAACAACGTTTTTGCATCGTATTCGTGAACAAATTTGGGTCAGATACGCGCGATCTATTTTCCCAGAAAACCAATTACCACATGAAAAGACGCCATTTCCTCACTCTCCTCAGCGGACTGTTCGGCTCCCGTTACTTGCAAGCTGCCGAGTCACTGTCCAAGACCACACGTATTGATGTCTGGAACCTTAGCCACGACCGGATCTTTCTCGGTGGCGGATTTTGGTCGAACCCGATGGAGGACTGGAGAGTCGAAAACGGCTGGGCGGCCTGCCAGACCGACGCAGCCAACCGGAGCATCCACTCTCTGCTTTATCAGCTAACAGATGGCAGCAAACCATTCACTATCTCTGCGGAAATCCAGCGTCCTGCGAACTTGGCAAAGGCCGGCAGCGCAGGTTTTAGAATCGGTATCACCAGCGACATCGGAGACCACCGTGCGAATTGCTTCTCGAATAACGGTTTCCGGGCAGGCATTGAGGGCGACAAGCTCATTCTTGGAAATGCTGAACAAAAGCTGACCAAAGCCGCCCCCGCTCATGCCGAACTGACACTTATTGGCAAACCGTCCGGTCAAAAAGTCGAACTGACACTCACAGCGACTGATCCCAAGTCCGGCGAGAAACTTGGGTCGGTGACCACCTCGCTCCCTGCCGACAAAATCGCTGGCAACATCGCTCTCGCGAGCCAATTCCCAGTCAAGGGCAACAAGAAATTCAATCGCCCGGGCAATCACAAAAACCCAGGCTACAAATTCCGTAACTGGCAAATCTCCGGTGACGCCTTTTCCCACAAACCCGACCAACAGTTCGGTCCGCTGCTTTGGTCGATGTATACCCTCAGCGACAACCGCTCGAAAGAAGGGCACGTGATGAAACTGAGCGCCCTAACAGGACCGCTTGGTGAAAAAGACAACCAGTATGTTGAACTCGAAATCCAGAAGGATGGAAAGTGGCAACCTCTCGGAAAGGCAAAGCTCGATACTGATGCCTGGCTGGCAACGTTCCGCATTCCTAACTGGGATGAAAAAACCGCCACACCCTACCGCCTGGTCTATCGTGAAAAACACAGCAACGGCTCCGAAACACCGTGCACCTGGTCTGGCATTATCCGCGCGAACCCTGTCGATCGCCCGCTGCGTATCGGTGGTCTCACCTGCCAGAACGACGTCGGATTCCCCTACAAACCTGTCGCCGACAATCTGGTAAATCTCGACCTCGACTTGCTCTTTTTCTCTGGTGACCAACTCTACGAGCAACATGGTGGCTTTGGCATCATCAGAAATCCCGCTGTCCCCGCCATTCACAACTACCTGCGGAAGTTCTATCAGTTCGGTTGGTCGTTCCGTGACTCCATGCGCAATGCGCCCACCGTCTGTCTGCCGGACGATCACGATGTTTTCCATGGCAACGTCTGGGGCGAAGGTGGTGCTCCCTACAATAAAGCCGCCTCTGGCCCTTGTGCCGGTGGTTATCATCAACCAGCCCGCATGATTAACGTGGTTCATAAAACCAACTGCTCACATCATCCGGATTACTATGACACCACGCCGTGCAAGCAGGACATCAGTGTCTATTATGGCGATATGGTTTATGGAGGCGTCAACTTCGCGATCCTGGCTGACCGTCAGTGGAAAAGCGGCCCTGAAAAATCCGGCTCCCCCGGACCTCGACTCGATCACGTCAAAGATGCCAAGTTTGACACCTCCAAACTCGATAAACCCGGCTTGCAAATGCTGGGTGATCGTCAGGAAAAATTCCTCGAAAAGTGGGCATCCGACTGGCGTGGGCACACTATGAAAGTGGTGCTCAGCCAGACAGTCTTCTCCGGCCTTGGGACCCATCACGGATCACGGAATGGCTACCTTAAAGGAGATCTCGACTCCGGTGGATGGCCGCAGACAGCTCGAAATCGTGCGATCGAACTGATGCGCCCTTCTATGGCCCTGCACATCTGCGGCGACCAGCATCTCACCACTCTCAGTCAGTATGGCGTCGACAAACAGCGTGACTCTAACTGGTGTTTCTGCACTCCCGCCATCACCGTAGGCTACCAACGCTGGTGGCTGCCTGACGAGGTCGACATGCCGCACAAAAACCGACCCTCCCACAACCTCCCCCAGACAGGAGAGTATCTCGATGGATTTGGGAACAAAACCTATGTTTACACCGCAGCGAATCCGGAGGGCAACTTCCGGGCGGGCGGTGGCAACCGATACGACTTCTCCCATCGCAAAGCCAGCGGCTTTGGCGTTGTCACCGTGGACACCAAGGCAAAAACTTACACCATGGATTGTTTCCGCTTCCTCTGCGATGCCACCGACGGCAAGGCAAGCAACCAATTTCCAGGCTACCCGGTCACCATCCAACAAAAGGAAAATCGCGGCGAAAACGTGTTAGAGGTCTAAGACAGCAGAATTGCATTCCAGAAGATCAATCGATCATTTGACAAGCTCGGCTAGCACCATGACTGTATGGCCTATGTCTAACGAAAACATCAAACTACTCGCCAAAGACCTCTCCAAGGAATTCCCACGCAGTCCGCGGGAGACCATTGCCGGCTACGTGATTGCTGGCCGCATGCTCGACAAGTGTCGCGCTGTGATTGCTGACACTGCGGATGAGTATCACTTCGACTGTCCACTCGACCGCGTGTTCTTTGACTTCACCGAAATCGACTCGGACAAATTCAAAGAGTTCGTAGCCGATGGAGCCACCGATGCTGAGGTAGCGGACTACATCCAAGAACACGCTAAAAAGCGGGAGCAGATAGAAATCATCAAGTGGAACAATGACCTGCGTTACAAATCCATTGCCGACATGCCGGATGAGCTGCAGGAGTTCTTGGAAGAATACATCGAAAAATACGTTCCCAAACACCGCCCAGTCTACGTCTGGTTCGACGTTTACGATCTCGAAGAAGGTCGCCTGTAATGCGATGACCAAGCACGTCGTCTAGCATCGTCACCATACTCCAAAAAAAATCACCCCGTGGGAATGACTACCCACGGGGTGATTTTATTAAATGAATTTCTTAGAGTCCTAACCGCGCTTGCGACGAATCAAAAACCCTACGACTCCCAGACCTAACAGCGCTAGTGATGATGGTTCTGGAACGACTGTTGTCACCATGTCTTGGAACTCACCATTCGTGAGATACACGACGTCAGCCTTGGGCAGACTATCGATGTTGACGAGGTATGTTTTGGCGAGATCAGCTGTAGTAGAATTGAACACCTGATTGTTACCTGTAGTGAGGTCAGTGGATCCGACTCCGTCGATGAGGATTTCCCAGATCGCCCACTGTGTGGAAGCCGCTTCTTGTGCAGTCTGGCCAGAGGCGTAGTAGCCACCGACAAGACGGGCAATAGCGTCAGAGACAGCAGGAGTGGAGAATGTGAGCTCCTTATCGTAATCGACGGTTTGTCCGTAAGAGATGAATTGATAGGGATCGACGCAAAAAGCATCGAACTGATCAAATTTCATCACACCGGAATTTACATTTCTCGTAGTGCTACCATCAAAGGTGCCGCTGAGGGACAGCCCCGGAGATACACCTTGGAAGGTGGCGGGTACGGATTGGGCTTGGATATGGCCGACCGTAGCTGTCAGAGCTAGGGCGGCTACTGCAAAACAGTGTTGTTTAATATTCATGTTAGTTTGGGTTGGGTGCCGTCAAACTAACAACCAAACTGAGGCTCAATACACACCTAAGTAATTGGTTTAAAACTCCTTACTATCATTACACATCAGTGGTAATCGGCTGATTTACATTCAATATTGATGTAATATTTAAAGTATTAAATATCGGCAAAACAGCGAGGTTTTCGTGTAATCAAGGCTCAAGAAGCTCCTGCTTAGGATAGGTAAAATTTATTATTTTAAATACCTATCGAGATAATTAATCACTCCAAATTATTGACGAACGGGCTCGAAGATCTGAAAAAATCGCTAATTCGGATATCTTGATAAATGGGAAAGATTACAAATTTCGCAAATCCGTTATTTTAGAGAATCTGGGGGATCAAACTAGACTGAATGTAAATGTCTTCCCTTCCAAAAAAAAATCAGGGAGTCGTGGTTTCCCATGACTCCCTGTTAAAAATGGTGCGCAATACAAGATTTGAACTTGTGACCTCTGCCATGTCAAGGCATTGCTCTACCACTGAGCTAATCGCGCACTTTGTTACCTGAAGTTTCCCTCAAGGCGGGCGCAAACTAGGCTGACGCGGCGAGGGATGCAAGGATTTTTTTGCATAAGATCACAGAGCATAAATCGCCCCGCTCACTGTCTATTTCGTTATCTCAGGACTGTTTGTAAATGGATCGTAGTATCCGATGCCACGCTGCTTCAGTTGGGGCAGATGCAGTTTCAGCCTGGATTCGAAATTGGCGAATTCCTTCCTCTTCGTTGGAGTCCATGCGGCCTCGGCCAAGGCTAACAGTCGGGGATAGGCCATGAAGTCGCGGCGTTCCTGAGTGACGGTGGTTTCGGTCCAGAGACATGCCTGGATGCCCAGCACCTTGCCACGGTAATTCTCCGGCATTTCCAGAGCGTCTGGAAATCCGTAGGTGTCAGCGAGAGGGTTGAACCCACCCCAGCGACGCCCTGACTTGTGGGACTCATGCTGCACGAAATCAAGATAACAAGGACGGCGCGGGCAGAGCACCACCTCATAGCCCTCTTTCAGAGCGTAATCGAGCGCCTGGGGTTTATCGTGACGCCACCAGAAGAGCAGAGTTTTGTCCCTGGGAAGGCCCGCGCCGGAAAGCTCGTCCCAGCCTCCCGTTTTGTATCCTAACTCATTGATGACCTTGGCGAGGCGCTGGTTGAAAAGTCGCTCCACGTCTTTGAGCTTCAGATTGTCCTTCTCCATGATTTTCTTCACCTGTGGCAGCTCCGGCCATTTGTCCCAACCGAAATGCACCTCATCACCACCGTAGTGGATGATTCCGGCATCCGGAAACAGCGCCGCAACTTCTGTCAAGATATCTTTGAGGAATGCATCAGTAGCTTCGTCGGCCGGATTAAAGGTGAACTCACCGTGCTTGCTGCTTTTTCCACCGGAATACTGGGGGTAGGCGCGCACGGCGGCGTTGGCATGGCCAGGCATGTCGATCTCAGGAATCACGGTGATATGGCGGGCCTTGGCGTAGGCGACGATGTCTTTGATCTGCTCCTGGGTGTAGAATGCGGCTGGGGCTTTGGGATCAGTTAGATTACCGATACCTCCCACGGTTGTGAGCTTCGGGTATTTTTTAATCTCAATACGCCACCCATGGGAGTCTGTCAGATGCCAGTGGAAGCGGTTCATTTTGTAATACGCCATCGCATCGAGCGTGCGCTTGACGGCTTCCGTGCCCGAGAAATGACGAGACTCATCCAGCATGTAACCACGCCAACCGAAGCGCGGTGCATCTGAAATCTCAGCACAAGGTAATGTGCGGGCGCCATCGTTATGCTCAGATGTGCGGAGTAATTGGCAGAGAGTCTGCAAACCGTAGAAATGGCCACTGGCGGAATCCGCGTAAATATTTGCCACCGTAGGTAAGATGCTCAGGTGGTATTCGCCCTCCCCTAGTTTTTCGAGCTTCTTATCCTGTCCTTTTCTCATTTCACCACTCAAAAACTGAATGGCACAACTGGCATCCGCAGGTGCCATTCTGAGATCTTGCCCCGAAGCATCGTTGAGTTGCTTCAGATAAAAACCGACCACATCGTGTGACGCATAAACAAAGGCACCGGGCTTCAGCACAAAATAGCCATCCGCTTTCTGATAACTAACAGGCTGAGGGATGATGCTGTGCTCAGCGGCGGAAACATGACAGGTTAGAAACGCTGCGAATAGGGTGATAAGTTGTTTGATCATCATTGCTGTTGGGTTATCGGCGAACCGGAATGCCTTGTTCGGAAAATAGTTCTTTGGCCTCGGCAACTGTATGCTCACCGAAGTGGAAAATGCTGGCGGCCAGAACGGCGTCCGCTTTGCCATCCTTCAATACGTCCACCATGTGCTGTAAATTTCCAGCACCTCCAGAAGCGATGACCGGAATTCCAACCGCCTCGCTAACGGCACGAGTCAGTTCGATATCGTATCCGGCCTTGGTGCCATCCGAGTCCATGCTGGTTAGCAGGATCTCCCCCGCTCCACGCTCAGCACATTCCTTGGCCCACGCAACAGCATCGAGCCCGACCGGATTACGTCCGCCATGGGTGTAGACACCCCATTTCCCAGGGCCTTCGCGCTTGGCATCGATGGCGACGACAATGCACTGGTTACCAAAGGCGGTGGCACCCTCATTGATGAGTTCGGGTCGGTTCACGGCTGCGGTATTGATGCCTACCTTATCGGCTCCGGCTAACAACATCTCGCGCATATCCTCGACCGTGCGAATACCGCCTCCCACGGTGAGTGGGATGAAACATTTTTCGGCCGTTCGGCGGACCACATCGACCATGGTGTTGCGTTCGTCCGATGAGGCAGTGATGTCGAGAAAGACGAGCTCGTCCGCCTCCTGTTCGTTGTAGGCGATGGCGCACTCGACGGGGTCACCGGCATCACGGAGATCGACGAAGTTGGTTCCTTTGACCACTCGACCGTCGGTGACGTCGAGACATGGGATGATTCGTTTGGCTAACACTTTATGTTTAAGTAATTGGATGATTGATAAATGAACTATTGAATGCCCCAAGCTCCATAATTCTTGGACTTGGCGTAGTTCTCGATTTTTTTAAGTCGGTCGCGCTGACGAGATCCGGAGGTGTTATCGGGTAGAGTCATCGGCTTGGTATGAATACGGCCGAGACCACGAGCGACTAACAGCTCGTGTAAATAACGATCTTGCCCCTCCCATTTGACGATGACATAGGCGTAGATCCGGTGTGAACGATAGACCTTCTCACGGGTGGTGGCGATGGTGAATTTACGGGCAGTCAGGAGCTTCTTGGTAAACACCTTTGCCTCCACCCCCACCTGAGTGGTTTGCTTCTGATTGAGCCCTCCCATGGACGCTCCTTGTTCCGCAATGCGTTTGTAATTGGTGTCACCGTTACCATAACGACGGGCGGCACTCTCTGGCGCATCCACAAAATAGAGTCTTACCTCCTCTTCTCCCTTGGACGTTTTAACATGAAAACTATCCCCATCGTTACCTCGGTTGTCGATCAATGAGCAGCTTTCTAACACCTCAAATCTATTCGATGACAGGTTGACCGGAGAAAGGAGTTTACTGGTTTCTTTAGCCTCCTGTTTCTGAGGGGCCTTGATCACAACCGACTCGTCCCTGACGCTCCCCTCGCGGACTTTGGCGTCGTGTGTTTCCTGGTATTTCATCCAGATGATCGCGGCTACAATCACTACCGTGACCAGCGTGCTGACGACGGTCTTTTTTTTCTGTCTCGCCATATCGATATTAGAGTCCTTTGAAACCTCGGTAGGCCTTGTAGGTGCCGGTGGGCACAGGATGCTTTCGCCAGTCCTTTTTCAGTCTACGGTGGGCGCGGATGAAACTGGTCGGGTCTGCCCAGTTTGTCAATGAACGCTCGACACTCTCGCGCTGCATTCCTGTGGTGAGATTGTGGCGCATTTCAAAATGCAGGTGCGCGGGGTACATGCCGCGGTTACTCCCCATGGTGCCTATTTGTTGCCCGCGCTTCACGTAATCTCCTTTTTTAACCGACATACTTCTGAGGTGACCGTATTGCGAGTCAATGTATTTCACCTTGCCGGATTTGGGATCGCGGTAGGCATGACGGATCAAAACACACCGTCCCCACCCTGCGCGAACATCGTAAGCAAACATAACGACGCCGTCGCCGCATGAATAAATCGGATCCCCCAGATCACTATCGCCGCCACCGGTGCCATTCCAGTCCTCGCCAAAATGCACTGGAGGACGGAGTCGCATCCCACGGGCTTTGTAATACCCTGCACCGTTAGGTTTCCCGACTGGGAAATCAAAGCCATCGGCTAGCTGCATGCGAACATCGGCTCTGCCTTCGATTCCCGAAAAAAGGAGACAAAGTGCCAGGATACCGAGGAGCCTGCCAAACATAACAGCGCAATACTGGCACAGGTATCAGCTAGGCCGCCAGCGAGAAATACAAGATACCTGCTATACCGGCCGCAAAACAGTAGTAGGCGAAATACTGGAACTTACCGCGCTTGATCGCCGCCATGACCACTGCAACAGCAAAAATACCCACGAGAAAGGCGCTCACAGCTCCAGCCAGATAAGGCGCGATGGTCTCGCTGTTGAACTTCTCCTTGAACTCATCCAATTTAAAAACAACGGCACCGGCGATGGCTGGGATCGACATCAGGAAAGAAAACTCAGCGGCTTTTTTGGGATCAACGCCCGATATCAAACCAGCGGTGATCGAAGATCCGCTGCGGGAAATTCCCGGCAGAATAGCGATCGCCTGACCGATGCCCATGGCGAGAGATCCCTTCCAGCCTAGCTCACGGTGTTTAATCCGGATGAAACGTGGTGCTAACAACAAGGCCCCAGTAACGATCAACAGACAGGATACGACCACGGGGTTGTCATAGGCTCGCTCGAAGATATCACCGAGGGTCACTTTTTCGCTGATACCAGTTTCAGGATTAGAAGTAAATTTGATCGGTGTGATCACTAGAATCACGGCCGGCAAGGTAGCCAATGCTAACAAACCAATCCATCGACGGTCTTCCTCCATATCCTTGGTCCATAATGATTTGGTCATGTTCCATAAGCGTGGCCAGAAATAGACCAACACACTCAGCAAGGTGCCCAGATGAAGCACCACTTCAAAAACCACATCGCCCTCAGCACCATCGGGAAAAGGCCGCATCCCCAACAAAAACTGGGTTAATACGATATGCCCTGATGACGAAATGGGTAAAAACTCTGCCAGCCCCTGAACAATGCCGACGATGATAGCTTTCCAGATTTCCATGATAATTTCACTGCCCCAGCGAGGAGCCACGCGAAACTAGGTAGACACCATGCCCACGGCAAGAGCATTCGCGCCTCAGGAAATAACTTATCGACGACTACTTGTGAGCATCCCCGTGGGCCTTGCATCTCACCACCAACTCATGGCTGTTTTCATCGACGTAAGCACTGTAACCGCCACCGTCAGGACATACCATCTCGCGCTCGAACAGCTTGGCAGCTGCTGGTGTGGCACAGTAATCCACCCCCTCTCGAAGCTGCTCCATGCTAACATTTGAATTTGAAATCAATGCCTTGCGAATGGAATCCTGAGTCATCACACAGCCCGCACGGTGAGCCTGCTTCACATACATCGTTGAAGCAGTAAACGCCAAGGTTATCAAAGTTAATAAAATTGTAATCGTTACGGTTATTTCCAGCAGGGTAAAACCATTTCGAGATTTCCGTGGTGTTATATACGCATTCATGGGGGTGACGGGGTATTTTTAGTTTGGCGACCTTCAAGGAAGGATTACCAAATTTACCCATAAAATATAAAATAACAATAATTATTTATGATTTTGTGTAATTTTTTGGGGTTATTGTAATTAAGTGCCAATGCTCCTAAAAATTCGCAGATTTTCTATTTCGTCTTTGGAAAATGAGATTAGGATAGGGGTTATGCGCACGTGTTTTTTGTGGTTTTTACTCCTCATGCTCCTTCAATCAGCATCGGCCTTAGCTGGTGAGCACCTACCTCTCTCCAAGACATTCATTGGCCAGAACAAGTTCCATCAGATGGCGCGCAAGGCGGTTAAGGAACAATGGGGACGACTCCCCATGGGCAGTCGAATGGTGAAGGTGGCCAAGGAACTCGAGGGTCTACCTTATAAAAGCTACACTCTGGAAATCGACAACCACGTTGAAAGCCCATCAGTCAACTTCTCAGGCATGGACTGCTGGACCTTTTTCGAAACATGCCTGGCGTTCTGTCGGATGCTAGAGACGCCCAAGGCTCAATACACACCTCATGATCTATTGAGGCAGATCGAGTGGACCCGATACCGTGGAGGTCGCTGCAACGGAAACTATTTGGACAGAATCCACTATCTGGCTGAATGGTACACGGACAATCACAAGCGAGGAAACATCTACGATCTAACTCGCCGCTTTCCCAGCCAACGCATGCACAACAAGTGTCAGGAGATGACGATTCTATGGAAGAGCTATCGTTACCTGAAGCATAATCCGCACCTGAGACGCGGCATGGCGGAACATGAAGCCAGACTAACCAAGATGCCTGTCTACATGGTTCCTAAACACAAAGTCGCCAGCATCGAAAACCAACTTCAAAATGGAGACATCATCGGTATCGCGAGCAAACACAATGGCGGTTACTGCTCGCATGTAGGAATCGTCATCAAGGATGCCCAAGGTCGCGCCCGCTTCATGCACGCATCCACCACCTACAAGAAAGTGGTCATCGACAGCACTATCTCCGGTTACCTCTACAAGTTCAACAAGCACGCAGGTATTCTCGTCGCGAGGCCTAGGTAGTATCCGCTCTCCACGAGACAATAACTCCGCCGGAACGGTCCACGCCATTCATTGATATGTTAAATTCAGGAAGAAAATCCTACTGGCTCCGTTTCCTGCTGATCCTCGGATTGACATGTGCTGCTGCCCCAGCACAACAAAGCCAGGATAAGGCCGTTCGCATCAGCGCAACCTTGCTGAATACACCTGATGGCATCCAGCTCGACTGGCTGGCACCATCGAGCCCTTCCTATAATATCACGCACCAGAAAATCTGGCGTCGCCAGCCAGGCCAGCCGTGGGGTGAAGAATACGACACCCTGGCCACCTCTGACCTCACATACACGGACCTCAATGTGGTTCCGGGGCAACGATATGAATACCGCATCATCCGCTTGTTTTCCAACGGCCCACTATTCTCCGCAGGATACATCGAGTCCGGCATCAAGATCAAGGAGGTGGACCGTCGGGGATCAGTAATTCTTCTAGTTCGTGACACAGCCGCCGCAGCCCTGCCCACCGAACTCACCCAGCTGCAAAAGGATCTCGCCGGGGATGGCTGGCATGTCATCCGTGAGGACGTGGCCGCTTCTGCGACAGTTACGGACGTCAAGGCAGTCATTTCCGGCCACTATAACAACCCGGCCACGCCCGATGTGAAATCCGTGTTTCTGTTTGGCAGAATACCAGTCCCCTACTCCGGCGACATTGTGCCCGACGGCCACACCAGCAATCACCAAGGTGCCTGGCCAGCCGATGTGTTTTATGCAGAGCTGGACGGCACTTGGACCGACACTACCGTGGACACATCTATCGGCCCCGCGCGCATTCAGAATAATCCCGGAGACGGAAAATACGACCAGTCATTTCTCCCCAGCAACACCGAGCTGGAGATAGGTCGGGTGGACTTCAATGCCATGACCCAATTCCCCAATGCGGGAACCAGTGAAACGGATCTTTTGCAACGATACCTGCAAAAAAACCACGATTACCGCCATCTCCAAGGGAACTACACCAGCGTTCCACGCCGGGGTCTGGTCGATGACAACTTCGGCTATTTCGGTGGTGAAGCCTTTGCGTCGAATGCGTGGCGGAATTTCACGACATTTTTCGGCAATGCCAATATCACCAGCGCGGACTGGTTCTCGACGCTGGATACCGACACCTATCTTTGGGCATACGGGTGCGGCGGCGGCTCCTACACCAGCGCAGGCGGCATTGGTAATTCTGCGCAGTTTGGCAGCACCGATTCCAAGGCGGTCTTCTGCATGCTGTTCGGCAGCTACTTCGGCGACTGGGATAGCACTAACAACTTCCTCCGCGCGCCCCTAGCCGGAACAGTCAACGGACTCGGCCTGGCCAACATGTGGGCGGGCCGACCTCACTGGCATCTGCATACCATGGCAACCGGTCGCACGCTGGGGTACGGCGCGCGTGTCACCCAGAACAATACAGGCGATTACATCACCGGTGCCGGAGCGGGCATGGTGCACGTCGCCTTGATGGGAGATCCCACACTCCGACTTTTCCCCGTGATTCCAGCCAGCACGCTCACCAGCACCAGCACGGATGGTAGCGTGGAACTGAACTGGACCGCATCTACCGACACGAACATCGAAGGGTATGCCGTGTATCGTGGCCAGAGTGGCGCGGATCTAACGGGAGAATTTACCCGTCTGAATGCCGAGCTGGTCACCGGCACCAGCTATACCGATCTTTCCGGCGTCCCTGGCACCACATACACCTACATGGTGCGTGCGGTGAAATTGGAGACTTCCGCGTCCGCATCCTACTTAAACTCAAGCCAGGGGATTTTCCACACCGCCGCCCCCAGTGCTGTGACCGGACCTGAAGTTAACGTGACCGGCTTGGACCAGCCGATCCAGTCAGGATCCACAGGCACGCTGTCTAGCAACGGCAGTCATTTCGGTGAAGGCGAGATCAACGTTTACAGCCAGCTTCATACGTTCACCATTCACAACAATGGTACCTCCGCCCTCACCCTCTCTGGCGCACCTGTCAGCATCTCTGGCGCTGCTGCCGGAGACTTCACCGTCACCCAGCCCGCGTCCACTGTCATTGCCGCTGGTGGTTCCGAGACCTTCACCATCGAATTCGACCCCACCGTGGTGGGCCCCAGAGTCGCCACGGTGAGTTTCACCAGCGATGATGCCGATGAGGGCAGCTTCACCTTCGCCATATCCGGAACCGGCCTTGAGAACACGCCTGATATTGATGTTCCCACCACCAGTTTTTCCACCACGCTGGCGAGTGGCGCCACAGGCAGCAAGAATCTAACAATTTCCAACAATGGACTTGGCGCTCTCGATTATTCCATCATTTCAAAATACGTCCACCGAGACTCTGATCACGCTTCAGGCCCGACATATGAGTGGCAGGATATTTCGTCCTTGGGCACCGAAATCACTTCATGGTCCGGGTCTGGAGCCCCTACAGACAACGGCGGCAGCGCAAGTATCCCTATCGGGTTCAGTTTTCCATATTTTGACAGCTCGCACAGCTCTCTGGTGGTTTCCACAGAGGGATTCATCATTTTCGGACCGTGGGTCAATGCGCCTAGCAACAGCCCTTCACTGCCCAACCTAGGCGCACCGGCAAACATGGTCGCTGTCTATTGGGATGATCTCGATCTGCGCTCGAGCTTCGATCCCGTCGATCAAGGCAGGGTTTACTACCTGCAGACCGATCCAGATACTTTCATCATCCAATACGAAGGTGTCTATCAGTTTAGCGAATCCCCATTGGTGAGTGATGACCGCCTAAGCTGTCAGATTATTCTCAAATCCAGCGGTGAATTCATCCTGCAATACAAGGAAGTGCCCACCAGCACACATTATACGGTGGGGTTACAGAACGACGAACTCAACGACGGCCTCACCGTGGCGGCTAACAGCAGCTATCTCAGCAACGAAATGGCGGTGCGCATCCTGCCTCCTGCGATCCAGTCCGGATGGATCACCCCGACGCCTAACAGCGGCACCGTCGCCCCATCTGGCAGTGACATTGTCACCCTCGCCGTTGAACCTGCCGCACTGCCATTCGGTTCCTATTTCGCTCAGTTGCTAGTCAATTCCAATGACCCCGACACCCCCATGGAAAACATCACCCTGGATCTCACCGGCGGAACCAACCGTGCTGAGATCCATCTCACTGGAAACAATCTGATCATCCCCTTTGGTGACACCAAGGCACACCTGTCCAATCACACCGACCTTGGAGAGCTTGATCTCGGTGCTCCTGCTGCATCTAACACTATCACCATCAGCAACACTGGCACTGCGGATCTAACAACTGGCACGATCACCGTGACCGGAAGCGACTTCTCCGTCACCCAACCAGCCACCACCGTCCTATCTGCCGGAAACAGCACCACCTTCCAAGTCACATTTCCCTCAGGCAAACCCGAGGGCGTTTACACAGCCACCGTCACCGTGCCATCCGATGATGCCAATGAAGCGAGCTACACCTTCGCCGTCAGCGCCAGCCAGTTGGGGTCGCTAGAAACATGGAGGAAAACCCACTTCGGCGATTCCGGTAACACGGGCACCGGAGCCAACGATCAAGACCCAGACATGGACGGGATTCCCAACCTCGCGGAATACGCTCTCGGCGGCATCCCCACCGCATTTGACTCCCTCACCACAGGACCACAAGTCACTATCGATGGCAATGATCGCAGTGTTCTAACATTCGATCGGACACCTGCGCTGACAGACGTTGACATCATCGTCCAAGCATCTTCAGATCTATCCGTGTGGGACGACATCGCCAGCAGCACGGCAGGTGCGGCCACCGTTGCCACCGGAGCTCATGCAGTCAACGAATCTGGTGTCTCCCCAGTGAAAGTCACCGTGACGGATACCGTCATACCTCCTAGTAAACGCTTTCTGCGTCTCAAGGTGACTGAGAATTGATCCGTGCACTGGCGCACTCCCTGGCGGCCGCATCGGCATCGATCAAAATTTGCAGGTCATCCGCGTGCTTCACCGCATGGGCATCCATCACCTCGCCTACGATCTTGGCGATGTCCAGATATCCGATTTTACCTTCACAAAAAGCGTCCACGGCTACTTCGTTTGCGGCATTGTAGACGGCTGGAAGTGTGCCTCCTACCTCGCCAGCTTTGCGTGCCAGATTGAGGGCTGGAAAATCGTCATAGCGTGGTGCCTCGAATTCAAGTTTTGCCAACTCTGCAAAATTCAGCGGCTTCAATCCACCCGGCACCCTGTCGGGCCAAGTGACCGCATACTGAATCGGAAAACACATATCGGTGTTACTCATCTGGGCGAGCACACTACCATCGATGTATTCGACCATCGAATGCACGATGCTTTGCGGATGAACAATGACATCGATGCGTTCCATCTCGATGCCGAACAACCAGCGGGCCTCGATCATCTCGAGCCCTTTGTTGAATAAAGTCGATGAGTCGATGGTGATCTTGCGACCCATGTCCCATGTGGGATGTTTCAATGCTTGGGCAAGAGTGACGTTTTTTAGATCCTCCTTCGGAGTTTGACGGAATGGTCCACCTGATGCGGTTAAAATCAGTCGTGACACTTCCTTCTCACCTCCTTGGTGCCCGTTCAGGCATTGGAAGATGGCATTGTGCTCGCTGTCAACCGGTAGCACATTCACTCCTTTTCGGGCAGCAGCATCCATCACCAGTTCACCGGCCATGACTAGGATTTCCTTACTTGCTACCGCCAGATCTTTGCCTGCTTCAATGGCGGCGAGAGCGGGTTGCAGACCAGCCGTGCCAACAATGGCGACCAGCACCATGTCTGCCTCCGCCAAGGTGGCAATTTCCAACAATCCCTCGGCTCCGAGATGGACTTTTACATCTTCAGGAAGAGCCGCGCGAAGTTCAGACTCTTTTGAATCGTCATAGAGCGCGACGTGTTTAACGCCCGTCTCCCGAGCCTGCGCCGCCAAAGATTCTACACTGGAGTTCGCGGCTAATGCCACGATTTCCAATCGCTCAGGAATTTCACTGGCTACTTTTAATGTGCTGGTGCCGATGGACCCGGTGGATCCTAACAAGACTACTTTTCGTTTCTGCATTCGCTGATCCATCGGTCAAAAAATTATACGGGCATCCACCTGAGGAAGAAATACAGCACCGGCGCGGTGAAGCATAAGCTATCAATCAAATCCAATGCCCCACCTATACCGGGTAATGTGTTCCCCGAGTCCTTAACGCCGATGCTCCGCTTCAATACCGATTCTGCTAGATCACCAACGACGGCTAACAGGGAGAGAACAAAGCTCAGGCCTATCACCCAGCCCCAGCCACCGAGTATCTCCAACTGATCCGGCATCATTGCGTAAAGTCCGCAGCCTGCTAGTTGGGAAAAAAACAATGCTCCTCCAAATCCCTGCCAAGTTTTACCGGGGCTGATGTGAGGGATCATCTTGTGTTTCCCGATCAATGATCCGGTGATGTATGCCCCCATGTCGGTGAACTTGGTGACGGCGATCAACCACAGCAATAACCAAGCACCCGGCACCCCGCCTCCATTCGGAGCTGGCAGGACTAACAGGCGGCTCAAAAAGCTGAAGAGAACGGCGACATAGACAAATCCTAGTGTCGTCACTGCGACTTCAATCACCGTATTTTTTCCATCGATGGGTCGGCGAAGCTGGCAGAGGAAACCGCCCATGACGACCAAACTGACAAAGGCCACATCCATGGCCATCAGGGAATCGAGTACTCCGGCGCCTTCGCGTCCGATCCTAACAGCCACGATGACCAAGTAGGCAAAACCGGTCAGCATTCCCCACTTTGGCTGAGATGGCATCCCTCCCTTGCATGTCATCTGGAAGAATTCGCGCACACTGAACAATCCCAAAAGAGCAAGGATGGCAGTGAAGGCCCAGATGTTGTCGCTGAGGAACACCCCGGTGACCACAGCCCATAATAAGAGGGTGCTAAACAGTCTGGCTCCAAATACCTGGGCTTTGGATTTCTTGGGTTCGGGTGGAGAACTCATGGGCACAGGCATCCAAGCGGGTTCGTCCAATACTGGCAATGAGATTTGCGACAACTTTTCGAGGGTGCTCATTTTTTTTGCAACCAACTCTACATCGCTGGGTTTCAGTAGGCACAACTCCCCAGTATCGGACTACAAGCCAACTGGATGAGGAGTTCAACAAACTAAACAGAAAACAAACCACTTATGAAAATGAACAAAACCATCATCGCTGCAGCATCTGCAGCCCTCGCCCTCAGCGTGACCGCTTATGCTGAGAAGCCAGAAAAGAAAGCTCGTGACGGCAAAGGCCCTAGCCCTGAGCAGCGCGAAGCCATGAAGAAAAAAATGCTCGAGCGTTTCGATGCTGACAAAGACGGTAAACTCAGCGACGAAGAGAAGAAAACCGCTCGTGAAACCATCGGCAAAGAGCGCAAAGAAATCCACGCTGCTGTGCTTGCTAAGTTCGATGCCGACAAAGACGGCAAACTCAGCGAAGAAGAGCGCAAAGGTGTTCGCGAGTGGGTTAAGGAAAACTACCCTAACGCCATCCACATGCGCCCCAGCGGTGAAAGAGGTAAAGACGGTGGCAAACGCGGCGGCAAAAAGAAAAAGGACGCCGCTGATGCTTAATTGCTAACGCACAGGTCAATCAAACAAACGGAAGGGCTCCCCGCTCTTCCGTTTTTTTATGCCCGCATCTCCCATCAAGCATCTTATTCCGACGGCGGATTGACATGAATCCAGTGTGGCGTCACTTGTTTCTCAATAATCACACTACGTTTCGAACGCCCCTCTTCAGGAAACCGGATACGCAAGATCATGGGTTCGGTTTTGGATGCCTGTGATTGCCCCGCTCGACTTGCATCGATCGCGTTTTCTATTTTCGACATCTCCGCACTGTCTCTCCCGACATAGCCAAATGCGTGTTCTCCTGAATCCCGCGTAGTCAGTCGATAGCACTGGTATTTGCTTTCGTCTCTAAACTCGTATGCGTAGAAACTATCCCTGCTGACAAAAACCCGCATATCCTTCGGCTCAGTAACCCGCTGCTCCAAGAACTTTGCCCAATCGATCGGCTGATAACACACATCAGATTCCCACTCCACTTGGTAGCTCCCGTCCTCAAGATGCTCAACAAGCAGAGCACGCTTCTCGCCATTTTTGAGTGATATTGTGGTTAGTACAAAAGAACGTCCATCGAGGGCCAAGGCCCTCATGCTATCGAGTTGTTCGAAGGCTTCCGGTTTTAAATCGTGAGTTTCGTAATAATGTTCCATCAGAGGTTTCACTCTGTCGGCATGACGTGATACAGCAAGTTTCGCAGCAATGCTCTCAGCGGCGAGGTATTGCCTCACGGTATTTTTCATCCGTTGCATGTTATCTCTAGCTTCCTGATCCTCTTTGGCACGGCTTTCAGCCAGCTCCTCTTTTTTGACCACAGCACTGGCCATTTCATCCTGGCCATCGCGTAAGGCTATCAATGCCCAGACAGCCAACCCGACGAGAAACAGCCCACCAAGAATGATCCAGCCCACAGGAGCAGACTTAGTCGGTTTCCGTCCCCATTCCTCTTCCTGAACAGCACCCACTCCAGTATTCGATGAAGGCGATGAGTGGTCCAGCAAGGAGGATAAATCTGGCTCGTTGCTCTTCTTGCCCCTCAAACTTGCAGATCGCTTGAAGTCAGGCATCTTGCCTTGCGCATCATCCTTTGAGACATCCGTCGTCTCCGACTCCGCAGACAACCGAGTGGCATCATCCTCTGAAACAACCTTGAGCTCTGAACTCTTTTTTTCTTTCGAACGTCTTTTATCCATACGTTAAAGTGGTAAATAGCCTAATTGCAGGATCG
This sequence comes from Oceaniferula spumae, assembly GCF_042849255.1. Taxonomy (GTDB): domain Bacteria; phylum Verrucomicrobiota; class Verrucomicrobiia; order Verrucomicrobiales; family Akkermansiaceae; genus Oceaniferula; species Oceaniferula spumae. The sequence goes on along the minus strand of NZ_AP026866.1, from coordinate 4,407,295 downwards.
ACGCAACCACTGACCCTGCATATTGTTAGCCCCGTGAGCGGAAACAAGGCGGATATCCTTATTCTTACGGCGGGCTTCGGCGATGGCCATAATAGCGCTGCCCGAAATCTCTCTCTCGCCCTTGAACCGCATTGCCCCGTTCTTTGTTGCGATCCCTGCGCTGAAGGTGCCCCTTTTATCAATGAGCGCTTACGCAGTTTTTACCGTGGTGTCACCACCCATGCTCCATGGCTATGGCGGCGGATTTACCTGTCCACTGAGCGTCAGGACTTTTCCAAGGAACGACTGCCGATGATGCGTAAGCCGGAAAACAGACTGCACGAACTCATCAAAGAGCATCAGCCGAAAGCCATCGTCAGCACCTATCCACTCTACCCTTATTTCCTGGAGCGAATATTTCAGACCGATACTCCAAAAGTTCCTGTCATCACGGTGGTCACCGATTCCATTGAAATCAACGCAGCATGGCGAAAGGCTCCCACTGACTACTGGCTGGTCACGGACCGCCAAACACGCGAGTCACTCATTCGCCAAGGACTTCCGGAAACAAAATTAATCGAAACCGGATTCCCTGTGAATCCCCACTTCGCAGACCTTGAACCGATCCGCGCTGACGACAGCCTGACACCTTTCCGGGTTCTTTATTTCCCCACTGCAAAAAAACCTTTCGTCCGGCGAGCATCGCGAGAGATTCTCGATGCTGGCCCTGAGAATATCGAACTCACCATTGTGTTAGGTCGGAACCTTCGCAAGTTATACAGTCGGGCCAAAGAAATCAAAGACTCCTACCCTGGCCGCGTTCGCATCCTCGGCTGGACTAAGCGGGTGCCGGAATTGTTGACCTCGCATCACCTCGTAGTGGGTAAAGCCGGGGGCGCCACCGTTCACGAATCTCTTGCGGCCGCTTGCCCGATGTTAATCCACCACTTGGTCCCCGGCCAGGAAGAGGGCAATCTCAATCTCCTACGTCATCTCAACGGCGGTCACCTGGCCGATACGCCTGGAGCGCTCTCCGCCCATCTGCGTGAAATGCTCTCCGATCACGCCACTGGCTGGCGTTCGATGAAACGAAACCTCGCCCGTCACGCCCGCCCTGGGGCTGCTCATACTGCGGCTAATTTCATTCTGAAGCAGTGCGGTGAGCAGACCTAACAATAACACTTTAACACACCCCATGGATATTCTTTTTGATATTGGTAACGTCATCATCGGCGTTGATTTTCTCCCTTCATTACGCAGCCTGCTGCCGATTGGCCTAAGCGAGGCCGACTCTAACCAGAGGCTCGATAGAATGATCGAACGCAAGGACGAGTTTGAAGCTGGGCGCATTGATGAGGACAGTTATTTTTCCTGGTGTGCCGAGACCATTGGCTTTACCGGCAGCCGAGAAGAATTCCTCCGCGCTTGGGTGAGCATCTTCGATCCTAACATGCCAATGTGGGACACCATCCATCGTCTTCACGAAGAGGGCCATCGGTTGATTTTATTTTCTAACATCAACAACCCACACAAAGATTTCCTTATGGAAAAATACCCGATCTTTTCCAAATTTGAGGGCGGCGTTTTTTCTTTTGAAACTGGACACATCAAACCAGAACCGGAAATCTATCAGCTTGCAATCGACCAGTGGAATCTTGATCCAGCAAACACGATCTACATCGACGACTTGGCAGCGAACATAGCTGCCGGCGAAAAAGCCGGACTCCGCTGCCACATGTATTCAATGGACAGTCACGATCAGTTTTCAACCTGGCTGACCCAGCAAATTTCATAGCTCCATGTGACATTAATTTATCAGTTTGATCATTGGTTTTTATCGCTGCGCGATTAATAAAAGATCATGCCTGAGGAGAGGATCATGGATATTGAGGCGCTCGTAGCCGCCATTGCCGATTTTGATGCCGAGAGGTTCATCAAAGCCGCGGAAGATCTGCACTATGCGGACCTTGCCAATGTCTTTGAGGATCTCGACGATCAAGGCCGTGCTTTCTTCACCGAGAACATCGAGGTTGACCGATTTCCCAAGATTCTCGCCGAGCTGCCCGATACTCTGATCGAGGAAACTCTGGAACGATTCAAGATCCCCGCCCAGCGTGAGATCTTAGGGCAGCTTCTTGATGACGATCGCGCTGACATCCTCCAAGACGTCAGCTCCAAGGCCCGCCAACGCTACCTTGCTCTGCTCCGTCCGGAGGACATGGAAGCGACGCGCAGCCTGATGCGCTACGAGGAGGATACGGCTGGTGGACGGATGACCACACAAGTCGCCCGCATCACTCAGAACATGACGGTCAAGGCAGCACTCGACACGCTGCGCGAAGACCAAGATTCCGCCGAATCTTTAGCTCGCATTTATGTTGTTGATGACCGTGGCCATTTGCTGGGAAAAGTCCGTCTTCGAGATCTGGCCTTCAGCACTTGGGACACGCCGGTGGCGGATATCATGCAGGAGGTAGACATCACCATTCTGGCCACTGCGGATCAGGAGGAAGCCGCTCAGATGTTCTCCAAATACGACATGACCCTACTTCCGGTGGTCAACGAGTATGAATACCTGTTAGGTGTTATTACCCACGATGACGTTCTTGAGATTTTAGAAGAGGAATCGACCGAAGATATCGAAAAAATGTCCGGTATCGCGGGTGAACAATCTGAGGAAACCTACCTCAACACCTCTTTGGCCACTCACTTTAAGCGCCGTTTCCCATGGCTGCTGATTTTGGCAATGCTCGCGATTTCCTCTGGTTACGTCATGCTCCGCTTTGAAAATGTGCTCAGCAGCATCTACCTGCTGGCATTGTATCTTCCCATGGTGGTTGCGGCCGGAGGAAATACTGGTGGGCAAGCCGCCGCCATGGTCATCCGCGCGATGTCACTGGGTGAACTCGAAGCTGGAACGACTAAAAAAGTCCTGCTCAAGGAGGTGTTCCTCGGTGGCATGTTAGGTTCAGTGATGGGGCTCTGCATTGCACTCATCACGATGTTCATCCTGCCGTGGTTTCATCCTCAACTGCCAGAGTCGGTCACGATCGGTATGTTTACTCTCGCAGTATCGCTGGCTCTGGCACTGCAAATCACCAGCTCGACTTTGTCCGGTGCACTACTGCCCATTGGCGCACGTGCGATCAAGCTGGACCCCGCCGTGGTGGCCGCTCCCGCCATCACCACGCTGGTGGACATTTCAGGCATGCTGATCTACTTCACAGCTGCTCGCGCGATTCTTAACATCGCGTAAAAAAAGCGCCTCCGCACACGGCGAAGACGCTTTGAGATTTGAGTATCTACTAGCTCGCTTAAAGCATACCGACGAGAGTCTTGCCCATGTCCGATGGAGTTTCGGAAACGGCGATGCCGCACTCGGCGAGGATCTTTTTCTTAGCCTCGGCAGTGTCTTCTTCACCACCGACGATCGCACCGGCGTGACCCATGCGGCGGCCTGGAGGCGCTGTGGCACCGGCGATGAATCCGGCGATTGGCTTCTTGCAGTTGTCCTTGGCCCAACGTGCGGCCTCAGCTTCGGCATTACCGCCGATTTCACCGATCATGATGATGGCTTCAGTTTCGTCGTCGTCGTTGAACATTTTCAGCACATCGAGGTGGGATGTTCCGTTGATAGGATCTCCACCGATGCCCACACAAGTGCTCTGACCGTAGCCGAGCTCGGTGAGCTGATAGACGGCTTCGTAGGTGAGCGTTCCGGAACGGGAAACCACACCGACGTTTCCGCGCTTGTGAATGTATCCAGGTGCGATGCCGATACGGCAGCCACCGTGCGATTTCTCACCGCGACCAGGAGTCACGATGCCTGGGCAGTTAGGTCCGATCAGACGGGTCTTGCTGCCTTTCATCATTTCCTTCACGCGCATCATATCGGCTACAGGAATACCTTCGGTGATGCAAACGACGAGATCGAGCTCTGCGTCGACAGCTTCGAGAATGGCATCGGCAGCGAATGGAGGCGGCACAAAAATGGCGGAAACGGTGGCTCCGGTTTCACCGGCAGCTTCGGAAACGGTGTCGAAGACTGGAGTCTTCTCGCCGAAGGTTTGACCTCCTTTTCCGGGAGTGACACCGGCGACGATTTGCGTTCCGTAATCGAGGCTCAGTTGGGCATGTTTGCCGCCGAAACCTCCAGTGATGCCTTGGACGAGCACCTTGGTGTTTTCATCTACTAAAATGGACATAATAAATTCGTGATTAGTGATTGGTAATGGTTGATTAGCCTTTGACAGCTGCCACTGCTTTTTCGGCGGCATCGTTGAGGCTGACGGCGGTGATTACATCGAGATCGGAGTTGGCAATCAGCTCGCGTCCTTTGTCGACATTGGTGCCTTCGAGACGAACGATGAGCGGAATGTTGAGGTCGGTTTCCTTCGCTGCGGCAAGGATGCCCTCAGCGATGATGTCACACTGCATGATACCTCCAAAGATGTTCACGAGTATGCCTTTGACATTCGCGTCACCGAGGATGATTTTAAATGCAGCGGAGACCTGTTCTTTGGTGGCGCCACCTCCGACGTCGAGGAAGTTGGCTGGTGAGCCGCCGCAGTGCTGGATGATGTCCATGGTCGCCATGGCAAGACCTGCGCCGTTGACAAGACAGGCGATGTCGCCGTCGAGTCCGATGTAGTTGAGATCAAACTTGGATGCTTCCACTTCGCGAGGGTCTTCCTCATCGGTGTCGCGGTAAGCAACGATCTCAGGGTGGCGGTAGAGTGCGTTGTCATCGAAGCCGAACTTGGCATCGAGTGCGAGCACCTGACCGTCTGGAGTGACCACGAGCGGGTTGATTTCCACCATTGAGCAGTCGCTCTTCAGGAACAGATTATAGAGATTGGAAATAAGTTTGCCAAATTGCTTGGCCTGATCGCCGGAAAGCTCGAGAGCCTTGGCGAGCTTGCGGACTTCGTAACCTTGAAGGCCGGCAAGCGGATGAATGAACTGACGGACGATTTTCTCAGGTGTGCTCTCGGCAACTTCCTCAATGTCCATACCACCTTCGGTGCTGGCTACGATGACTGGACGGCAGGTTTCGCGGTCCATCAGGATGGCGAGGTAAAGTTCGCGCTCGATGTCGACTGCTTCACCGATCATCACTTTGCTCACGAGCTTACCCTCTTCACCGGTCTGCTTGGTCACCAAAGTTTGTCCGATCATTTTCTCGGCGAACTCAGCTGCCTGGTCGGCGCTTTCCAGCAAGTGGACCCCACCTTGGAAACCGTTTTTAAAGGTTCCCTTACCTCGGCCACCGGCATGCACCTGTGCTTTGATAACTAGATTGCTACCACCGATGGCCAGGGCCGCGGCTTTAGCTTCTTCAGCTGTTGAGGCGACCTGTCCATTGGGACTGGCGACACCATATTTTTCAAACAACTCCTTCGCCTGATACTCGTGGATATTCATGGGAAATGAGCGCCATGGGGCGCGGACGCCGGGAAGCTAGGTACGAGGCCACCTAGGGTCAAGGTGAATCCTCCTAGTCACGGCTCATTTGGCCGCATTTAAACAGTTTGCGGGTCAAATAGCACAGCACTGGCTGCTATAGCGAAAAACTAAACTCCGAGCTCATTCCCACGCATGGTGGTCAATAGCACTCGATTATTTCCGCTCCCCACTTGCATTTTTTCCATGAAATCAGCCACGTTTCCGGACTCCTTCAGGGTTACATCATAGCGCAACTCAGTCATCATCCCCGCTTGAGCGGACTCAACACTCCTCAACTCGGCATCCTCCGCGAACACGGCGAAGATGGGTGCGAATACTTCATCGTAGTTAATATCATTGGTCACCCTGACACGCAGGCTGTGGCTGACTCGGCGCGGTGCAAAGAAGTCTCCCTTCGCCATGGCGTAGATGGCAATACCCACAATACACAGAGCCACCACGGCCAACCAGAGACGACCGAGCGGTAACGCGCCCACCGACAGACCTGTGGCCATCGATACAAAAATAAAGGCCAGGTCTCGTGCCTGGGTCAAATTCCGCCTGAAACGAATAATCGAGAACGCCGCAAACATACCAAATGCGATCTGCCCGCCTCCCTCGCCACGGACAATCAGGATGATGATAGTCACCACCGTGCCAATGATGACCAAGGTGTGAACATAATCTTGCGAGTAATTTTTGCCTCGATAAGTGTTTTTATAAAGCGCCGCCACCAGAAGGTTTAGAATCAGGCTTACCGCCACTGCCACGATGATCTCCACAGCGCTGGGTGAATTGGCTGTGCTGGTGAATAGCGAATCAATGAATGATAGCATAGAGTGATGTGTGTGTTGAAAAATTTCGTTTTCTAGCAGGGAAAGAGAACGTTGCCGTCCGGGGATTGTCGAGTTAGAAGTCCCAGATTCCCCGATCGGTCAGCGGGTACGTGTCACGGATCCATATTTGTCGACCAACTCTTTTTGAGGGAGATCGTGATATTCTGGCAAGTCATCTTTGGAAAACGGCACTGAATTTGGCCCGTAAAGCGCTTCTCGAACCGCTGGATCATGCCGCTCTAGTGCAGTGCAGAATTTACTGAAGCTCTGGCGAACCAAATGTTTCTCCCCAACGAGTTGGCGCAACCAAGTGGGCACCACCGAATTCGTTTTCACCTCCATGATGCACTGGTCTTTATTTAGTAAGTAGTGCTCAAACCGATCGTCATCCGCCTGGAGTTCTTGTTTTTCAAAGCGGCAGGCGATTCCGGTGTCGAAGGTTATTCTCAGGTCCGGCGCATCTTCCCCTCCGACAAATGCCTGTCGGTCATACCTCATGGTGCAGAGAAATTTAAAATCTCTCTGCTCTACGAGATTGATGATTTCCTCCACCACCATGCGCTCGTAACGAGACAGATCGCCTCCGTCTTCGAGCATTTTTGCGGTCCCGCCCTCAACCAGTTCCAGAGCATCCTCCATGGGCAATCGCAGGCGACGTTTGACCCCTCGACCGTCACACTTGTGTTTCACCTCAATGAATGTCGTGGGCGGAATGTCGCTATCACTGGAACCGTAGACTCGAATCCGTAATTTCCGTCTACTCTTTTGACCTCGTTGTTTTTCCCAATAGCAATCACGGTGGTCATTATCGTAGTATTGACTAATGATCGGGTATTGGGAGCTTCCTCCAGCCTCTTCATCGTAACCTGCATGTTTCGACACTACCTCAATCACCTCATCCCTCATCGTCAAAGGAATGAGGAACTTGAATTCAGTTCGGTCTACTCGAGGTAATATCATAGATGCAGAGGTATCGAATAATGGGTTTTGCGTATGGTCGGTGATCTACGGTTGACGGGTAATAGTGACGATAGCGTCACAGTTAAGCTTTTTTGCGTGCAAAAACAATGCTTAGAATCACCGATTGGCCTTTTTTTAGTCTAAGCACCAAATTACAGATTCAGAACTCCAATTCCCCACAATCCCTTAATAAAAGGTGAATTCATCCCTACTGGCCACTGTTTCGGGCAAAACTAAACACTCTTTCCGCTAAAAAGTGTCGCCATCTTCAATTCAGAAATTAGCAGACAATCCTCTTGTTGCATGACGCTCACTGACCACATTATCCAACCATGAAGATTCCCAGTAAGCTCATTACATCCTCACTCTCACTCGGAGCGCTAGCCTTACTCAATTCGGCTATCGTAGCGAAGGAGACCCCAGCCTCAAGTGACAGCGCTGTTTCACCACGCAAGTGGGCGCAGGACAGCAGCGACATCAAGTCTGACCCGAGCGTCGTCTACGGCACACTCCCCAACGGTATGCGCTATTTGCTAATGCCGAATAAACAGCCACCCGGACGAGTCAGCATGCGCCTGCACATTGCCGCAGGTTCGTTGATGGAGCGAGAAGATCAACGTGGCGTCGCCCACTTTCTTGAACACATGGTTTTTAACGGGTCAAAGAACTTTCCTGACGCCAGCCAGCTGATCCCTAAGATGCAACGCCTCGGTATCGCTTTCGGAGCTCATGCCAACGCCTACACCTCGTTCAACGAAACGGTCTACATGCTGGACCTACCTAACAACAAAGAAGACACCCTCAAGCTTGGCTTCGATGTGATGCGCGATTTTGGCGATGGCGCATTCCTTCGCGACGAAGAAATCGACAAAGAACGCGGCGTCATCCTATCGGAGAAAACCTCACGGGACTCTGTGCAGATGCGCCTCATGGAGAAGCAGTTCAACAGCCTCCTTCCCGACGCTCTTCTTGGAAAACGCTTCCCGATTGGCACTGAGGAAATCATCAAGTCCGCCCCTCGCAAGGCCTTCACCGATTTCTATTCCCAGTATTATGTGCCTAACAGAATGACGTTTGTCTACACAGGTGACTTCGATGCCAAAGCCGCGGAGAAACGGATCATCGAAACCTTCGGCAGCATGAAAAACCCTGACGTGCTGGGCAAAGATCCCGATCTCGGAAAGATCCCCTCCGGTGAAGGCTTCAAAACCCTTGTCCTCGCCGACAAAGAAGTGGCATCCACTGACCTGACCTTGGTGGCGATGAAACCATACGAGAAAAAGCCTGACACCAAAGCTACTCGTGCCGAAAAACTTCCTATCTCCATGGCCAACTCTATCATTGGTCGACGCTTTTCTATTCTAGCGAAAAAAGAAAACGCTCCTATTTCCAACGGTGAAGCATACCGCCAAGACCTGTTTGATTTTACCGATTTGGGAGGTGTCTCAGTCGTTGCCAACAACCATAACTGGAAAGCCGCCCTCCCTGTCCTTGAACAGGAACTGCGTCGTGCACTCCTTCACGGCTTCACCGAAAGTGAATTGAATGAAGTGAAGGCCAACCTGATCAATGCTTATCAATTAGCTGTCAAATCCGCTCCAAGCCGGAAAACAAACGATCTGGCATCCTCGCTCGCCAAACACATTCACCAAGACGCCGTGTTCTCCACACCGGAGGACGATCTCGCAATTCTTCGTGAAAACTTGGACAAAGTAACCGTCGAGAGCTGCCACCAAGCTCTGAAAGATTTCTGGGCCACCGATGACATTACCTTGGTGCTCACCACCACCAAGGCCGATGCCGACGATGAAGCGACTCTGGCCAAACTTTACCAAGAGAGCAAAAAAACCGAAGTCTCGGCCCCTGAAAAAATGGACGATGCCAGCTTTGCTTATACCGATTTCGGACAAGCCGGCACCATCGAGAAACAAGTTCACGTTAAGGAGCACGATTTCACCCAAATCACATTCCACAACGGCTGCCACTGCAATATCAAGAAGACCGACTTTGAAAAAAACAGCATCGATGTCTCAGCACGTGTTGGCGCAGGCACATTGACCATGCCCAAAAGCAAACCTGGCTTGGATATGTTTGCCTCTTCCACATTCACTGCCGGTGGACTCGGCAAACACAGCACCGATGACCTTCGTAGAATACTCGCCGGTAGAAATGCCGGTGTCCGCTTCAGCGCAGGCGATGATGCATTTACCCTCTCCGGAGGAACCACTCCTGAGGATCTTGAACTTCAGTTGCAGATGATCTGCGCCTACCTGACCGATCCAGGCTTCCGCCCCGAAGCTGCCCGCCTTTTCAAAGCTCAGCTTCCGGCTATCTACTCAAAGCTACAACACAGCACCTCCGGACCGCAAACCAAACTCAATGCCTACCTCCGGGGCAACGATCCTCGCTTTGTTTTCCCCACTCAAGAACAAGCATCCGCCTTCACGACAGATGATGTCAAAGAATGGCTCATGCCCGCCTTTAAGAACGGCTATCTCGAGATTTCTCTGATCGGTGATCTCGATCCTGAGAAAGTCATTCCTATTCTAGCTCGTACCATCGGAGCCCTGCCGAAACGTTCTGTTAGCAAACCGAGCTATGAAGCGGAAAGAGCTCTCCCCAGCCTCCCCACTCCTCCACAAGTGAAACGCTACACCTTTGAAAGTCGCGTAGCACCAGGCACAGCCATGGTAGTTTGGAAAGGCCCGGGACTCAACAACGACTCCATTAAGACGGTTCGTCGCCTAGGGATCATTAGCTCCATCCTCTCTAACCGCATGCGCGAAGAAATCCGGGAGAAACTCGGGGAAGCATACAGCCCTTACGCCGGTTTCCAACCAAGTGACGTCTTCAACGACCTCGGATACATGCTCGCAGTTAGCCCAGGTAAAGCCGAACAAGCAGAACGCGTGGGTAAGATCATCGTAGAAATCGGCGACAAGCTAGCCACGGGTAACATCACCGAGGACGAACTAAAACGCGCATTGGAACCCAAGCTAAGTGAACTGAAAACAAGTCTACGCAAGAACGGCTATTGGCTGGGAACGGTCATGCAACAGTCCCAGGAACAACCATACCGCCTCGATTGGGCTAGTGAACGAGACGAGGACTACAAGTCCATCACCGCTGCTGAGCTGAACGCACTCGCCAAACAGTATCTCGGAGCTAAAAATGCGATCCGCATTGAGATCGTTCCCGTTACCGAGCCTACACCAGAGGCGCCGTAACTGACTTCCCATTCCTTCATAACCCACGGCTTGATCTCAGGCCGTGGGTTTTTTAGTCATTAGAGCTCAGCGCTAGCCCCCAAATTATTTTTTTCTGCGTAGCGATAGATTTCGGCCGCACAAACCAAGTCCTGTGCGGCATTTCCCACAGACTTGAAAACCGTTGGTTTGATCCGCGGTCCGAGACTGGCACGATCCAATATCACCTCACCTATCTCAGCCGGATAATAATCATCACCAATCAATCCGGCGTTGCGCATCAGACAAATCTCTCCTGCTTCTTTCAAACAGGCGTCCCTCTGATCGACAATCACATTGGATCTCAACAAAGTTTCGGCGGACACCTCGGTGCGACTTGCCCCAAGTGAGCCAATTGCATTGATATGCACCGTGTCGGAAACCTCGTCGTTGGCAAAAACTGCCACAGGGCTGGTAGTCGCCGTGGTGATCACGTCACATTCTTTAAGCACGGAGCGGTCAGGATTGGCGATCAATTGGCAGTTTCCGGCCAAGTCTCTGTTCTCCTCACAAAACCGTTCCGCATTCACTGCAGTTCGAGAGAAAACATACATGGTTGAAAAGTCCCGCGCGCAGAGCATTGCCTCTAACTGATGCCTCGCCTGTCCCCCACTTCCGAACAGTGCCCCAGTCTTACTTTCCTCAGGAGCTAGTAGCTTCGTCGCAATACCCGAGGCAGCTCCGGTTCTCAACGAGGTCAGATAACCAGCTTCTATAATAGCCAGCGGCATGCCCGTTTCCGAACTGTTGATCACAATAATCCCGGGAGTCACGGGCAATCCTTTGTCGAGGTTTCCGGCAAAAACCGAAACCACCTTCACGCAGAAAATCCCCGCTCCATCCGAATAAGCTGGTTTGTAGAGCACCGTGCCACCGTCATTGACCAGAGCAGTCCGCAGCGGGCTCTCGACATTTCCCTGGGACAAATCCGCATATGCTTCCTGCATTAACTCAATTGTCCGAGGCATACTCAAACATCGCTCCACAAGTCCTTGATCAATCAACCTGACGTTCATGCCGATGGGTCTAACTCCATCACATGTTAAAGCAATCTCACAATCAAGCTATCACCGGACTGAGGCATGAGAGCACAAAAAAGCCCGGCTTCATCGGTTACGATGAAGCCGGGCATAGACCTGGCAACGACCTACTCTCACAGGGCCTATCGCCCCACTACCATCGGCGCAACAGCGTTTCACTTCCGGGTTCGGGATGGGACCGGGTGGTTCCACCGTGCTATGGTCACCAGACCGCCGGAGGCGGGGTCATCGGCATGATTGACATGCCTCCGGACGTCTGGTCACTTGAGCTTGGCGCTTTAGGTTAGAGTGTTCGTTTTCGGGTCTTGGGAAAGAGCTGGTTGATCGGTCTGATCCGACGGATCGGTCCGATCAGTCAGATCTGATAAACGCACGCCGCATTGGCGTTTTCAGCGTTTGTTCGCTGACATCCGTAGAGTGATATTTCTTGATTTGAATGGTTAAAACAATGTGTTGTCCGCACTTTGCCTTGTCTTATTGTCCTTGGTTTACTCGTTTTCATATGGCTTTTACCATACCAAACTCGGTTTGTTTCGAATGTTTTGAATCTTCCTCATTCGATTCCATTGGATGAAAAAGAATTTCGAAGAAATCAAGCCAGACAGACGATTAGTACTGGTGAGCTGCATACATTGCTGCACTTCCACCCCCAGCCTATCAACGTGGTGGTCTTCCACGGTCTTTCAGGGAAAATTAATCTTGAGAACTGCTTGGCGCTTAGATGCTTTCAGCGCTTATCAGGACCGTACTTAGCTACCCGGCAATGCCCTTGACAGAACAACCGGAACACCAGAGGTACGTCAAACCCGGTCCTCTCGTACTAGGGTTTGAACCTCTCAATTTTCCTGCGCCCACAGAGGATAGAGGACCGAACTGTCTCGCGACGTTCTGAACCCAGCTCGCGTGCCGCTTTAATGGGCGAACAGCCCAACCCTTGGGACCTGCTCCAGCCCCAGGATGCGACGAGCCGACATCGAGGTGCCAAACCGCGCCGTCGATATGAACTCTTGGGCGCGATCAGCCTGTTATCCCTAAGGTACCTTTTATCCGTTGAGCGACGGCAATTCCACTTTCTACCGCCGGATCACTATGGCCTACTTTCGTATCTGCTCGACTTGTGGGTCTCACAGTTAGGCTGGTTTGTGCCATTACACTCGACACACGGTTGCAGACCGTGCTGAACCAACCTTCGCGCTCCTCCGTTACTCTTTGGGAGGATACCGCCCCAGTAAAACTGACCGGCTGCCACGGTCCCCCGGCCGGATGACGGCTCGGGGTTAGATTATCCAATGTCAAAGGGTGGTATCTCACTGGCGACTCCACGCACCCCTAAAGATGCGTTTCAAAGTCTCCCACTTATGCTGAGCATTAAAATCGAATAAACAGTAACAGCTTACAGTTAAGGTCTATAGGGTCTTTCCGTCCTTCTGCGGGTAGCCGGCATCTTCACCGGCACTACAATTTCACTGAGCTCCTGGTCGAGACAGTGGTCAACTCGTTGCACGATTCGTGCAGGTCGGAACTTACCCGACAAGGAATTTCGCTACCTTAGGACCGTTATAGTTACGGCCGACATTCACCAGGACTTGGACTCGAAGCTTCGGAAAAAAATCCTAACATCTCATCGTAATCTTTTGGCATTGGTCACGTGTCACATCGTATACTTCGACTTGCGTCTTTGCACAATGCTGTGTTTTTGCTAAACAGTCGGTTGACCCATTTCACTGCGGCCCCCCGAAGGGGGCACTCCTTATCCCGAAGTTACGGAGCTATTTTGCCGAGTTCCTTGACCAGGTTTCACTCTTGCGCCTTGGTATACTCTACCCACCCACCTGTGTCGGTTTACGGTACGGGCTGCTTTTAGTCGTGGTGGCTTTTCTTGGCCCTCCTTCATGCAATGCGCTTCGGCACAAGGCCTCCGCTCGGAATTCAATAACCTGGTTGCAATCCAGAAAGCGTCCCCATCCACTTTGCAGGTGCCGGAATATTAACCGGCTTACCATCCCCTACGCCTGTCGGCCTCGGGTTAGGTCCCGACTAACCCCGGGACGAAAAACGTTGCCCGGGAAACCTTGGGTTTACGGCGGCCGGGGATTTCACCCGGCTTATCGTTACTAATGTCTACATACTCTCTTCCCGGCAGTCCACGGTCGGTCACCCTTCCGCTTCAATCCAGCCGGGAATGCTCCTCTACCACGCCGTGCTCCCGCAGGAACACGACATCCAGAGCTTCGGTATCATGCTTATCGCCAATCATTTTCGGCGCAGGGTCTCTCGATGAGTAAGCTATTACGCATTTTTTAAATGGTGGCTGCTTCTAAGCCAACATCCTCACTGTCTAAGAAACCCCACCTCCTTTCCACTTAGCATGATTTTGGCACCTTAGCTGCTGATCTGGGCTGTTTCCCTTTCGACAATGAAGCTTATCCCCCACTGTCTCACTGCTGCGCTCCATTGAATGGTATTCGGAGTTTGATAGGGGTTGGTAGGCGGGTATGCCCCCTAGCCCTTTCAGTGCTCTACCCCCACTCATCAGCACGCAACGCTGCACCTAAATGCATTTCGAGGAGAACCAGCTATCACGGGGCTTGAATAGCCTTTCACTCCGACCCACAGCTCATCCGAGCGTTTTTCAACACACATCGGTTCGGTCCTCCACGTCGTTTTACCGACGCTTCAACCTGGCCATGGGTAGGTCGCCTCCGCTTCGGGTCTAGCGCCTGCAACTTGTGTCGCCCTGTTCGGACTCGCTTTCGCTACGCCTGCGTCCCAGAAGGACTTAAGCTTGCCACAGACACTAACTCGTAGACTCATTAAGCAAAAGGCACGCAATCACAAGGACAAGTCCTTGCTCTTACACCTTGTAGGCACATGGTTTCAGGTTCTGTTTCACTCCCCTCACAGGGGTACTTTTCACCTTTCCCTCACGGTACTGGTTCACTATCGGTCGCTAGTTAGTATTTAGCCTTACGCAGTGGTCTGCGCAGATTCACACGGGGTTTCACGTGTCCCGTGCTACTCAGGAACTCCCTAGGGCCTTCGAGGATTTCGGTTACGGGGATGTCACCCTCTATGTCGTCTCTTTCCAAAGACTTCACCTATCCTCTCGGGTCCCACAGCGGGGTCCTACAACCCCGGGGAATAAATCCCCCGGTTTGGGCTCTTCCGTTTTCGCTCGCCACTACTCACGGAATCGATTTCTCTTTCTTTTCCTCCGGTTACTGAGATGTTTCACTTCACCGGGTCTCGCGTATGCTTCCTTATTTTATTCGGGAAGCAACGATACCATATTAATGGCATCAGGTTACCCCATTCGGAAATCAGCGGGTCAAAGCCTGTTTGCGGCTCACCGCTGCTTATCGCAGCTTATCACGTCCTTCATCGCCTTCTAGCACCAAGGCATCCACTATGTGCCCTTTAAAGCTTGATCTCTTATTCGAAATTCAGCTTCTGTCATCACCGACCTAAATCGGTGGTAACGAAATTTATTGCCATAAATTTTTGGTTCTTTCTCTCTTCACGTCTCGCGACGTTCAGATCGTTAGTTTTTGTTTGTTTCATACTCGCTCCATTGCTGGAACGGTATAAGTTTGGTTGGTTTCGAGTATTTCCAAGGACTGCAAGACTAAAGCTCATGTGGAACAATTGTATTGTTTTATATTGAACCGTCATCATCACTCGCGCGATTCAGACAGCCATTACAGAACAGGAAATATCAATTGCTTCAGACTTTCACCATATAGGATCATATAGATCACCACAGGGTGAGGCTCGCCCGAAACAATTTCTCTACAGATGTCAAAGAACCGCTTGCGTTTCTTTTTACAGTGCCTTTTGCGTTACAACCTTCTGCCATTCAAAATCAAATGGTGGGCCAGGCAAGACTTGAACTTGCGACCCCACGCTTATCAAGCGTGTGCTCTAACCAACTGAGCTACAGGCCCTTTTAGTTTTTGATGGTGGAGGTAACCGGATTCGAACCGATGACATCCTGCTTGCAAAGCAGGCGCTCTACCAACTGAGCTATACCCCCTTGTTACAGAGGGCGGTTGTCTTTGAAGAGTCGTCCCACCTCGCGGTTTGACGGTTGAAAGATTGAATTGCGCGCTGCGACCATGTCTTAACACACGGTGCGCCATAATAATTAATAAGTCGTGACGAATTTTCATTCTGTCACTTAGACACCCTGCCGAGCAAGCTCGGGTTAGGCGTCGACCTTTCGCAGGGACGGTGAGACCGTTTGCGAATTACTCCATAGAAAGGAGATGATCCAGCCGCAGGTTCCCCTACGGCTACCTTGTTACGACTTCATCCCAGTTACCAACTACACCTTAGGACCTTGCTTCAATAAAGTTAGCGCAGATACTTCGGGTGCGATCGGCTTCCATGATGTGACGGGCGGTGTGTACAAGACCCGGGAACGTATTCACGGCACCGTAGCTGATGTGCCATTACTAGCGATTCCAACTTCATGGAGGCGAGTTGCAGCCTCCAATCCGAACTGGGCCCAGTTTTGCAGATTTCCTCCACCTCACGGTATCGGTTCTCATTGTGCTGGGCATTGTAGTACGTGTGCAGCCCTAGGCGTAAGGGCCATACTGACCTGACGTCATCCCCACCTTCCTCCCGGTTGACCCGGGCGGTCTGAATAGAGTCCCCACCATTACGTGCTGGCAACTATTCACAGGGGTTGCGCTCGTTGCTGGACTTAACCAAACATCTCACGACACGAGCTGACGACGGCCATGCAGCACCTGTGTAAGGTCCCCGAAGGGTCACACGCTTTCACGTGCTTAGCAATACATGTCAAGCCTAGGTAAGGTTCTTCGCGTTGCATCGAATTAAGCCACATACTCCACCGCTTGTGCGGGTCCCCGTCAATTTCTTTGAGTTTTAGTCTTGCGACCGTACTCCCCAGGCGGCGCGCTTAACGCGTTAGCTCCGGCACGGAAGGGGTCGAGTCCTCCCACACCAAGCGCGCACCGTTTACTGCCGGGACTACAGGGGTATCTAATCCCTTTCGCTACCCCGGCCTTCGTACCTCAGCGTCAGTAAATGTCCAGCAGGCTGCCTTCGCCATTGGTCTTCCTCTTGATATCCACGCATTTCACTGCTACACCAAGAATTCCACCTGCCCCTCCATTACTCCAGTCTGGCAGTATCGGATGCAGTTCCGGAGTTGAGCTCCGGGATTTCACACCTGACTTACCAAACCGCCTACGTACTCTTTACGCCCAGTGATTCCGAATAACGCTCGGGACCTTCGTATTACCGCGGCTGCTGGCACGAAGTTAGCCGTCCCTTCCTCTTGTGATACTATCAAACATGTTTAGCTCTTAACCTAACATGCCTTACTCTCACATGACAGGAGTTTACGACCCTAGGGCCTTCATCCTCCACGCGGCGTTGCACCATCAGACTTTCGTCCATTGTGAATGATTCTCGACTGCTGCCACCCGTAGGTGTCTGGACCGTGTCTCAGTTCCAGTGTTGCTGATCATCCTCTCAGACCAGCTACCCGTCGTTGCCTTGGTGAGCCGTTACCTCACCAACAAGCTGATAGGCCGCGAGCCAATCTCAAAGCGACACCCGAAGGCATCTTTGATCCGAAGACCACATGCGGTATTAATCTTCCTTTCGGAAGGCTATCCCCCGCTTTGAGGCATGTTGCTCACGTGTTACTAACCCGTCCGCCACTAAAATACTCATTAGCAAGCTATTGAGTATCTTCGTTCGACTTGCATGTCTTATCCACGCCGCCAGCGTTCATTCTGAGCCAGAATCAAACTCTCCGTATAAATGCCATCCGAAGATGGTCTTTTAAACAGTTATAGGCTTTGTATTCATTTTCCTGTATTCCTAAAAACACAGGCGTAGTTTACGTTTACCAAATTGACAGTAGTAAAAACCAAAAGCCGAAGCCCTTGAGATTCCTACATATCTGCGCACCGTTTCTCAACAGGCGCAGCGCACAATTCAATCTTTCCTCTTCCATCCTGACCACACCGTCCGGACAACGCTCCAATACAGCCGTGGTGGCCATACCTTCATCACCTTGTCCGCCTTGCAGGCAGGACCGCACTGTAAAAGATCCGTCGGAAGGCACCTTGCGGTGCTCCCGTCGCGGAGATAAAAAAACCGACCGTGGACCGACTGTTTCCAGCTTGCTGTCCCCGATCGACTGAGTGTCTCTCGCGTGCCCTCCGTTGGAGCGGCGGGCGGAACCTACTCGAAATTCATTTCAGGTCAACACCTTTCGACACTAATTTTCCATCTTTTTCACCACTCCTCCGCAACCCCCTTATTTTCAAGGTTCGCGCATCCGGAGTTTTTGCGGGACACAGGCTCAGTGAACCGCCGGAGGAGACTCATCCTCCTCCCCGGGTGCGGAAACGGGCCTGCGGATGCGGTCAACCATGTGCTGGATGTGCTCCGGCGGCACAGGCGTGAACACTCTAACAACAAGGGCTGTTGCAAAGTTCACGAGCATTCCGACGAAGCCGATGCCTTCTGGAGAAATTCCCAAGAACCATTGATCCGGGGTTCCGCCGAGGAACTGGAAGTAAACGATGTATCCCATCGTGAAAAGAATGCCGCAGACCATGCCTGCGATGGCGCCTTCTTTGTTCATCTTCTTATAGAAGATTCCTAACAACAAGGTGGGGAAGAATGAGGAAGCCGCCAAGCCGAAGGCAAACGCAACGGTTTTTGCAATAAAGGCCGATGGAGGATTGATACCGAAGTAGGTAGCTACACCGAGGGCGACGAATGAAGCTATCCGAGCATAGTTCACTTCCTCCTTATCACTGAGATCTGGCTTGATGATGTTTTTCATCAGGTCATGGGAGATCGATGTGGAGAGCACGAGGAGCAGGCCTGCAGCTGTGGATAAAGCGGCGGCGATGCAGCCCGCCATCAGCAGGGCGATCACCCATTTCGGCAGACCTGCCATGGATGGGTTTGCCATCACCATGATATCAGTTCCGAAATAGAGCTCGTTCGGATTTGTTAGATCGGGTTTCAGGGCTAGCAAACGCTCGCCATGCTTGCCGGTTTTCAAAGACTCATCTGCATCTGCGGGTGGGTATTTGGGTTTCCCATTATCGCTGACGAAGACGTTGTTGTTTTTCTTTTCGGAGGTCGATGCCGCCGCACCGTGGATATTAATGATGCCGTCGCCGTTTTTGTCCACCCATGCCATTTGGCCGGTGGTCTCGTATTCCGCGAGCCAGGATGGAGCTTCGCTGTATGCAGTGTTATTGAGTTTCTCGATCAAATTGACACGCGAGAAGGCGCCAATCGTAGGAGCTGTTAGGTAAATAACGGCGATGAAAGCAAGAGTCCAACAGGCTGACTTACGGACGGCCTTGACATCCTTGACGGTGAAAAACCTAACAATTACGTGAGGCAGACCAGCGGTGCCGCACATGAGGGCGGCGGTGATACAGAACATATCAATCTTGGAAAGCGAGCCGTCAGTGTATTTCGAGAAGCCTATGGAGGTATTGATATTGTTCAGCTTTTCCAAGAATGGAACCGGTGGCGCAGTTCCTTGGGTGTATTCACCGATCAAGCCAAGCTGGGGTATGAAGTTGTTCGTGAGAATAATGGCGATGAATACCGCGGGGATCGTGTAGGCAAATGCCATCACACAATATTGGGCCACCTGCGTGTAGGTGATGCCTTTCATCCCCCCGAGTCCGGCGTAGAAGAACACGATGGAGGCACCAATGATCACTCCGAGAGGAATACCGATGCCGAAGAGCTGGGAAAACACCACGCCGACACCACGCATCTGCCCCATAATATAGGTCATGCAGATAAAGATGGCGCAGAGCACGGCCACGAAGCGTGCGGTCTTCGAATAAAAGCGGTCACCGATGAAGTCTGGCACGGTGGATTTTCCAAACTTACGAAGAAACGGAACCATCAGCACGGTTAGAAGCACGAAGCCACCGGTCCACCCCATGAGAAAGCGGGAACCATCATAGCCTGATGAGGCCACCACCCCGGCCATCGAGATAAAAGTGGCCGCAGACATCCAATCCGCGGCAGTAGCCATGCCGTTAGCCAGAGGCGAGACTCCCCCACCCGCTGTATAATACTCTTTTGTGGAGGCAGCCCGTGATTTGAAAGCGATGCCGATGTAGAGGGCAAACGAAAGGCCGATGAAAATGAAGTTCCAGGTATCTTGAGACATAGTGTGTGGTTAGTTTTGTTCCGATGTGACGTAACCGCTGGTTTTATCCAGTCGGTTCATCAGAAAGCTGTAGATGATGAGTAACAGCACAAAACAGATGATCGATCCCTGCTGAGCCATCCAGAATCCGAAGGGGGCGTTGCCGACCATGGGGAAATGAGCGTCGAGCCAATCGCGGAACAAAATGCCGCAGCCAAAACTAACCGTAAACCATACCAGTAGAATGCAACTCAGGATGGTGATGTTTTTTTTCCAGTAAAGGGAGCCTTGCGCGGCAGTCTGGGCGGATGAAGGATCGGGAGGTGTGTTTTCGCTCATAAATGAATAGCTATCCCCCACGCATACACATTCGTCGGGCTCATGGGAATCGTGAAATCAAAAAATACTGACACCTCTCCCCCCTTTCCTAGCGTCGCATGAGTTGACAAATCGGCAGTCGCGTGGGATCACTCCGTCATGCAGACCGAGATCATTACCAATCGCGAAGTCAACGCCGTGCAGATTCCAAGCGGCGACCCATTCACCCTGCCTGCCGGCACAGCCGTGATCATCACTCAAACTCTGGGTGGCTCATACACCGTGGCAACGCAGTCTGGACTGGCTCGTATTTCTTCTGACGACGCCGATGCGCTGGGAATTGATCCCAACGAAAAAGAAACCAGCAGCGGCGAAAGCCTACCGGACGACGCCAGCCAGGAAGACAAGGTCTGGCACCAGCTGAAGCAAGTTTTCGATCCAGAGATCCCCGTGGACATTGTCAACCTCGGTCTCGTTTACGACTGCACCATCGCCGAGGAAGACGGCAAGACAGCGGTCAACATCAAGATGACCCTAACAGCACCCGGATGCGGCATGGGCCCAGTGATCGCTGCGGATGCTCAAGCGCGCGTGATGACAGTCGACGGCATCGATGAAGCCAATGTGGATCTTGTCTGGGATCCGGCATGGAACCAGGACATGATCTCCGAAGAAGGCCGGATGAAGCTGGGCATGGTTTAAGCATCCCTTTCTCAAAAAGAAAAAAGTCCGCATCAGCTAGACTGATGCGGACGTTGGAAATGAATCAGGCGGTCCGATGATCGCCTTTTACTTGACTACGCATTGCGCTTCCGGCGCAGCAACATGAGCGAAGCTGCGGAAAACGCCAGTAATGCGGATGACGGTTCTGGCACTTGCGCAAATGCAACCTCGCCCAGGCCAACACGATCGCCGCCTGGGGTCCCCCCTTGGAAGCCCCTCCAGTTATCAGTGATAGTCATCTCGACATACTGAGCCGTCACACTCTGACCAAAGACATTGCTGTCACGTGGGGTTGTGGCGAAATCCGCCTCAAACGTAGGGTTGAATGTAATACTCGTGCCGAAGGCTCCTGTGCCTTCAGCAGCAGTCGCAAAGCGTAAAGAGAAATCTTTTGCTCCATTGGTATTCCCTGTGTCGTACCCCCATGTGCTGATTTCAGTCAGCAAAACATCGGACCCAAGGTCAAAAACAATGACAGGTGCTGGGGCTACTGCATAGTAATCGCCATTTCCATTAGGGTTGTTAGTCACCCAAGCTCGTCCATTCGCACCTACTGCAGCCTGATCGTGAGGTGCGGAAGCATCGTATCCAACTCCCGGTCCTTCAATCAGCTCGGACAGTTGATAGAAAGCGACCGAGTTCGAAGAACCAACGCTTGAGATCGTGTAAAATGTAGCTGCGTTAACGCATAAAGCGGCACCGGCAAGCATGGAGGAGACAATGAATGTGGTCTTCATAAAGTTTAGCTAATTTGTTCAACCCAATGTTCTCAATGGGAATTAGGGCGAAGCCTACTGATTAACTCAGAAGCTCACAATCATAAACTTAGGAAAAGCGGCTACACTAAATCGCAGTAAGTTTCCGAAATTATGTCTCAACAGGCTGCCCAGCTGTCAAAACCTATGCACACGCTGCAAGTTCAGATTGTGGGTACTGGACCTAGCGGACTGGTGCTGGCGTTATGGCTGGTGAAGGCGGGCGTGGCCTGCGGTCCTTTGAACAAGGGAACAACACGAACTACGATCTATTGACTCTGTTAGACAATTCACTGAACAGCACTGGATCGCCGATAGTGAACGCGGCTGGGATAATTTCACCAAATCCATCGGCTTTCATTAAAACGCGGTTACCCTTTTCAGCCAGACGGTATCTTGCCATTATACATGTTCAGAATCGCGCATTGAGCAACTGGCGCATTTCTTCTAACGATTCTCCCTTTACGGCAGAACTTGGACACAAAAAAAGAGGCTACCTGAAACGGCAACCTCTTTTCTGATGGAGATGAGACGTGACTACTTACTTAGCTAGCTCGGCTTGCTTCGCCTTCGCTTGATCGAGCACTTTGCGGATGTACTTGGCAGGGATCACCACGGGTGCCGCACCTGTGCTTTTGATAGACACAGTAAGACCTACAAATTCGCCAGCCGAAGTGAAGACAGGATTACTCATCGCGACACCTTGGCAAATGTAGATGGTGCGAGGACGAGAAACGATAGCTGCCACCGTTCCGATGGTGACTCGCGCCTCTGAGCGCAAAGTTTCGGACATACGGCCGATGGAAACCAACTCATCGAGATGCTGTACGGTGATGTCCTTGGAAATATCTACGACCTTCACTTTGAAATCTTTGGCCGTTTCTCCCTTGGGATCGATGGCCACAAATGCCAGGCCGAGGTCCTCGTCATGCAAAACAAGTTTGGCATCGTATTCTTCCCCCGAGGCATCAACCAACTTGAGCTCGGAGAGGTCAGTTTCAATTTTTAGGCCTGGACGATTTCCGACACTGGAAGCGACATCGGGTTTGAGGGTACGATAAGCCACGGCAACAAGACCATCAGCGATGACAACACCGTTCGTGTGCAGCGGTTTATCTTGGTTTCCGGCAGGCTTACCGTTCATGCTGGCCTCGACTTTGAGTAAGCCACGGACACCGATCACGGACGGTGCATTATCGGCGAACACCTTACGGGCATCCTCTTTGAAGTCGGCGGACACCGGAGCGATGGTCGCAAAGGCGATACCAAATGCGGCGATTAATTTAGCTGTGTTTTTCAGTTTCATGATTTTTTGTTAGATTGTAATTAACGGGACTATTTCTTTTCCCAAATCGGGTGAATTTCGACGAAACGTGTGAGCTTACCACGCTTCACAAGCAGTACGATGTAGTCGTTTTTGTTAGACTCGATCACATCCAGTTCTTTTTCAAGCATCTCTAGAGAGGTGACTTTTTTACCGTCGATCGTGAGGATGACATCGCCACCAGCAAGACCGGCGAGTGCAGCCCAACCAGCACGCTCTACGCTGTCTACATAGACACCCTGATCGATCTCGGCCTCGGTGGCATTATCTTTTGCAGGTGCGCGTAGTGTGCACTCGAGAGTTTTATTAATCAGCTTGCGGTATTCCCGAGCA
This sequence comes from Oceaniferula spumae, assembly GCF_042849255.1. Classification (GTDB taxonomy): domain Bacteria; phylum Verrucomicrobiota; class Verrucomicrobiia; order Verrucomicrobiales; family Akkermansiaceae; genus Oceaniferula; species Oceaniferula spumae. The sequence continues at coordinate 4,384,158 of NZ_AP026866.1, read as the reverse complement.
GGTTTGGGAGCGGGTTCGAGTGGGCATTTGATCTTCTTGTCTTTGCCTGCACGAATAACATCAAAGGTGATGGTTTCATCCACTGGGTATTCACGAATGAGACTTTCAAAAACGTCACTGTCACTTTCGCGCTCGGCACGGATGACCTGACCATCCGCCTTGAGCAGTAAATCTCCTTTTTGAAATCCTGCCTCAGCAGCTTTTGAGCCTGGAATGATCTGAGTGATGCGAACCCCCTTCTTACCAGGAATTTCTAACAATTTTGCCAGATCCTTGGTGATGACCTGAGTCTGGATGCCGATCCATGCGTGCTCTGCTGCAGCGGAGTTAGATTGGTTCGGACCTTTACCCAACTCGACGATGGTGGCTAACAGCTCACCCTTCCGCTCAAACTCGACGATGGTATCAACGCCGCCGTTTTCTCCGGATTTCTCTTTGAGGCGATCCGCCGTGACTTTTTCAAGATCTTCCAGAGTTTTGATTTCCTGTTGGTTGACAGCAAGAATGAGATCCCCCGGAGCGAGGGACGGTTTAGCAGCGGCGGATGGACCAGCTTTACTTGTGCTGGAAACCCGAACCCCATTGGTGTTGTCACGCTTGAGCGCCAGAGCACTGCGTTGGGTGAGGTCACGAGCAGTGATCCCCCATGCATCGAGTGAAACATCTTTACCACGAGCCGCTGAGCGCTCGATCGTCTTCAGCGAAGTGGTGTGCTCTTTACCATCTCGAACATACTTAATTTCGACCGTCTTACCGACAGGAGTTCCGAGTTCAACACGATTGAAAAGCGGCAGGTGTTCGGGAGCCGTGGCGTCCACTTCCACCCCGTCAAAACTTGTCACAATATCACCAGCCTGTAAGCCCGCACGATCTGCTGGAGAGTGCTCAACTACGGCTGCTGTTAGAACTCCTTTTCCTTCCTTGCGTGATTCAAGTCGGGGCTGAGCCAGCAGACCCGTCCATGATCTTCTGACCCTACCGTGAGCGATCAGCTCATCAGAAACATACTTGGCGATGTCCGCAGGGATAGCTCCACCAAGGGAACCTAGGCCGATTTCATTGACCCCGATAATTTCACCGCGAAGATTAACCAATGGTCCTCCACTGTTTCCGAAATAAATCACGGCATCGTGACCAATCCAGCGAACGAGATCTCCAACCTTTTCGCCATCTTGGGTCAGCCCACTCGAGTTTCCAGGTGCGATCATTTCCAAATTGGCTACCACACCAAGAGTCACTGATTGGGAAACACCAGCTGGTGAGCCCATGGACATCACAGTATCGCCGACAGCAAGAGTTTTAAAATCGCCAAACTTGGCAACAGGCAGAGGTTTCATGCTATCAGGCACTTGATCCATATTCATCTTGATGACACAAAGGTCGGTCTGGGGATCAGTGCCGATGACAGTGGCATCAACTTTGGTTTTGTTTGAAAGTCTGACCCAAACACGTGTGCCATTGCCTGCGACGTGGTGGTTGGTCAGAATATAACCGTCTTGATGAATGATCGTCCCCGAGCCAGTGCCTCCGGCCTTTTGCATCCGTCCATCCTTGGCTGACTCCATGATCACGTGGATGCGCGCCAGCGAAGGATAAACCTTCGCGATGGCAGCATCGATGATGGCTTGGTCGGCCCGATCAGCAGGAGTCACCACAGCTGGGTCTGCCATTGCGCTGAAACTCCCGCAAAGGAGTAGCCCGAGAGAAAAAAGGTGTGTTTTCATGATTATCAAAAAGTAACAGGGGGAATTGCCCAAACTGTATGCCCTCTCAGCGACAACAAACCAGAGCTTTGTCTACGTCAATGAATTCGATCTAAATATCCACGAAACACTTGGTTTCACTCTTCTTAATAGCACTTACCTCCCAATACTCAGAGATAGCTAAAAGCTGCTGAATCAATCTCTCTGATTGAGGCGATTGAACTTGCTAGCTCACCCTCCAATTTGTTTGAATCTAGGTAAGTTCGGATTTTTTCGATAAATCGCCACCCCAAATCAAATGAATAAAAAACTCACAATTTGTTTCGCAGCCATGGCCTCAGCGACAGCGGCTACTCAAGCCTCACTCAGCTGGACCGGCGGAGGGGACCAAATCTCGCTCTACCAAGAATCGAATTGGCAAGATGATAACGGCAACACACCCGCTGCAAATACGATCAATCCGAATACAGCCGTGACAGCAGCAACCGGCGGATTGATTGAGATCACCTCGGGAAATGGACAACCAAGTAACTTCGGAGGAACATTCAACGTTGGATCTGGTAACAGCCTCACCGTGATTGGCAAAACCCTCGCGTCCGGGGGAAATTCACCTGTTATCGGTGGCGGGGGTGGAACATCGCTCACTCTGGGATCAGGCGCTACCATGAGTCTCGGAAACGTTAGTAATTTCGGAACCATCAACGCATCCTCGGCAACCGTTGACTTGTTCAACGTGACCGGTGCCACCAACGTCAGCGTCAATAATGTAACTGGAACCATTCGTAGTCTAACAATGGGATCAGGCACTGTTTCCTTCGTGGGAACCGGCCCGTCATTCACGAATGTCGATTTTACAGGCGTTACGGGCAACATTGCCAATATGCAGATCAATTCAGGGTCACTCAATATCAGCGGAGCAAACCCGACTTTTGGTAATCTGACGCTCTCCAACTCCAGTGCCACAGTAGCAAGCCTGAGCTCATCTGCCTCATTTCCCTCGGAGATATATCTTACAAACGGATCATCCTGGGAATCAACTTTCATCACCAACAACACAACGCTGTTTGTCGATGGAACCAGTACTATGGAATTGTTTGGCTCAGGTGATCCAATCAACTCTCAGACAAACCCCACTTCGGTTCATCTTGCGTATGGAGCCAAGCTAACCTTGTCGTCCCTTGCTGAATTCACCCAGCAAGGAAATGAAATTTTTGTGAATGGAGTTTCCTTCAACTCAGACAACAGCGTGTTATCCTTTAACGGCACAACAGCAACTGCAGTCCCTGAAGCTTCATCCGCCGCTTTGATCGGTTTGGCTGGCCTAGCACTGATACTCCGCCGCAGAAAATAGTGCTTCACAGGATCACAGCCTACGAGGCTCGATGCACCCCGTCAGAAACGGTCCAGTCTTTTCGGATAGTAGAGCTATCCTCTCCTAGAGGTATCCTGATAATTGGATTCTTGCATGACGTAGCACATTGTTACGACTGAAGATTCACCAAAGAAAAACCCGGACCGCGTAGAATGCGATCCGGGTTTGATAAAGTAGTTTGGTCTAATCTGGTGGCCAGAATTAACCGTTGTAGATCCAGTAGGAAACACCGACGACTACGACGATAGCGATGAATACCCAGAGGTAAACCATGGTGCCGCTGGATGCGCGCTCGCCTGTGTTCTGGAGGCGATCGTAGCGTCCTTTGATTTTCCCTTTGCGGAGGAAACCATCGTAGTTGCGCTGCAGAAGGTGGGTTTCCACCTGACGCATGAAGTCGAGTAGCACACCGACGATAATCAGTAGACTGGTTCCACCGAAGAAGGAGGTTACCAAGAATGGCAGTTCACTGCCAATGATACCTCGCGGCATCTGGGAAACAATCCACGGCAGGATGAAGATGATGGTCAGGAAGATGGCACCGGCAAAGGTCAGACGGGTCATCGTGAAGTCGAGGAAGTCAGCCGTAGGCTTGCCAGGACGAACACCGGGAATATAACCACCGCTGCGTTTCAAGTTCTCTGAAATCTCACTAGGCTGGAACATGGTTGCTACCCAGAAGTAGGAGAAGAAGAAGATCATTACACCAGCTACCAAGTAGTAACCGAGTCCGCCACCAGCGAGCACGTCTTGGATTTTCCGTGACCACTCAGCGGTCGGGAATGCAGACTGAAGAACGAAAGTTGGCAGAGACAGAATCGCTGTAGCGAAAATGATCGGCATCACACCGGCATAGTTCACTTTCAGTGGCAGATACTGGGTCTGGCCGCCGAGCTGTTTACGGCCCATGACGCGCTTGGCATACTGCACGGCAATTCGGCGCTGTGCTTGGGTAATGGCGATCGTGGCGGCGATAACGAAGATCAGGAAGGCCACCAAGAATACCAAGAAGGCTGCAGCACCAGGGCCTGCATTTCCGGATACAAGTGTCTGCCAAGTGATCACCAAGGCACCAGGGAGGGCCGAAATGATGTTCACGGTAATGATCAGCGAGATACCGTTTCCGAGACCACGGTCCGTGATCTGGTCACCAATCCACATTAACAGCAGTGTGCCAGTGACGATGGTAAGAACGGTCATGGCAATGAAGCCAACACCATGGTTAGGCACCACTTCACCAAACTTGGCAATTCCTTGTAGGCCGGGAATATTACCAGGATTCTTCAAACTGATAGCAAGAAGGTAACCTTGCACCAAAGCAATGATGATGGTGATGGCACGGGTGTATTGGGTGATTTTCTCACGGCCACCGTCTTCGCGAGCCAGCTTCGAGAGCTTCGGCACGACTGCGGTCATCAGCTGCATCATAATCGAAGCAGAAATGTAAGGCATGATACCGAGGGCAAATACCCCCATCTTCTGAAGGCCACCACCTGAGAAGAATCCCAACATGGCACCAACGGCGGCTCCTGCGCCTTGGTCACCACCTTTGGCCTGCTTGTCAGCAAGGTAGTCAGAGATGACGCTGGCATCGACCCCTGGAAGAGTGACGTGAACACCGAGACGGATGATGACAATCATCGCCAGGGTAAAGAGAATGCGTTCCCGAAGTTCCGGGACTTTCCATGTGCTCGCAAATGCGGAGATCATTGGTATTTGTTAGTTATCAGTTAAAAAGTTATCAGTTTCCAGCAATCCGGAACGAAGGGACTACACCCTTTGAAACTTATGCTAGACGCGCAGGGGTTATACGCATGAAGAGGAAGTGCGCAAGCACTTCCCCTTCAAAATTGTCAGTTATTTCATTTCGCGAAGCACGGTGCTGAATTAGCTGGCTTCTGCGACAGATCCGCCGGCTTTTTCGATCTTCTCCTTGGCCGTTGCGCTTACTTTGCAGCCTTCAACGGTGATTTTTTTGGAGATGTCACCATTACCGAGAACCTTGACGGCATCGTAGGTGCCTTTGACCAGGCGTGCCTCTTTGAGAGACTCCATGTTGACAGTGGCGCCGTCTTCGAAGCGATCATTGAGAGATGCTACGTTGACTACGGCGATCTTGTCTTGGAAACGGGTGTTATTGAAACCGCGCTTTGGAAGACGACGGTGAAGTGGCATCTGACCACCTTCGAAGCCTGGGCGAACGCCACCACCGGAGCGGGACTTCTGACCCTTGTGGCCGCGACCGCAAGTCTTGCCAAGGCCGGAGCTTTCACCACAGCCGAGTCGTTTGACCCGGTGCTTGGCGCCACGGTTTGGTTTTAGATTGTGAAGATTCATTACTTTATTGAGTTAGAGTTTAGAATTGAAGAGTTGAGAGCTTAGAGGCTCTCTTTGACTTTCTTGCCGCGTGCTGTGAGGACTTCCTCACGGGTGCGGAGCTGTGAAAGGGCTTTGATGGTAGCTTTGACAACGTTAGCGTGGTTGTTTGAGCCGAGGCTCTTACCAAGCACGTCAGTGATGCCAACTGCTTCACATACGGCGCGCACACCACCACCAGCAATAATACCAGTTCCGGGGCAGGCTGGCTTGAGGAGGACTACGCCACCACCGTGTTCAGCTTGAACTTCGTGTGGGATGGTTCCGTTGACCAGCTTGACACGCTGAAGTGAACGCTTGGCGTCATCACCACCCTTGCGGATGCATTCGATAACTTCCTGAGCTTTTCCGAATCCTACGCCTACGCGACCTTCTTTGTCACCGGAGACCATGAGGGCGGAGAAGCTGAAACGACGTCCACCTTTGACCACTTTGGCACAACGGTTGATGAAGACGACTTTCTCATGAAGTTCTTTGCCATCATCGGTCATTGGCTTGGGAGGAGCCTGGCGCTGTGGGCGCTCGCGGCGTCCGCCACGGCCACCTTGACCTCCACGTCCGCCACGGCGATCGTCAGATTTAGGTGCCTCTGCGGCTGCCTCTGAAGTAGGGCTAGCGGCTGGAGCAGCTTCGTTGGTTGGCTTAGCCTCGACTTCGGCGGCTGTAGGTGCACTTTTTTCTGTGTTATCAGACATGATAGATAAATAGGTTAGAATTGAAGTCCTGCTTCACGGGCAGCATCGGCGAGGGCTTTGATTTTTCCGTGGTAGAGATGGCCACCGCGGTCGAAAACAACCTTTTCGATGTTGGCTTCCTTGGCGCGCTTAGCGACGAGTTCACCGACTTTCTTGGCTGTTTCTTGGTTAGATGCTGATTTCTCGATAGCTTTATCGATACTGGAAGCGGCACAGATAGTGGCTCCAGCAACGTCATCGATGACTTGGGCATAGATGTGCTGGTTCGAATAGCTGACAGCAAGGCGTGGGCAAGCTGCGGTACCGGACACCTTCTTACGGATGCGGCGGTGAATACGCTTGCGAACTTCTTTACGATTGAGAGTGCTCATTGGCTAAAAATAGTTAGTAGATTATAATGTTAGTTAGGGCACTAGCTTACTGGACGCTCTTACCGGCTTTACGACGAACGCGCTCACCTGCGTAGCGGACACCTTTTCCTTTGAACGGCTCAGGTGGATAGTAGCGACGAACTTCGGCGGAGAACTGACCAACGAGTTGTTTGTCGATGCCCTCCACTTTGATGTTGGTGTTATTGTCCACAGTGACGGTGAGGCCCTCTGGGATCGGGTGAAGGATCGGGTGGGATTTGCCCAGGCTGAGGTCGAGCTCGTTGCCCTTCACGGCAGCACGGAAACCGACGCCCTGAATTTCAAGTTGCTTGACGAAGCCAGTACTAACGCCCTCGATCATGTTGCTGATGAGGCTGCGTGATGTTCCGTGCAGAGATTTGCTGCGGCGGTGTTCATCAGCACGCTTCACAGTGACGGTGCCATCTGATTCCTCGAGAGTGATGCCTTCTGGCATGGTCCACTCGAGTTTGCCCTTAGGGCCTTCGACAACAACGGTGCCGTTGCTGTCTGACTTTACGCTAACCTTCTCGGGCAGCGTGATATCTTTTAATCCAATACGTGACATGGTATTATTCCTCTTTGTTAAATAGGTTAATGAACTGTGCGGTGATTACCAAACGAATGCGAGAACCTCGCCGCCGAGTTTTTCCTTACGAGCATGAGTGCCTGTCTTCAGACCTTTGGAGGTAGAGACGATGGAGATGCCGAGGCCATTGAGAACACGCGGGATTTCTCCTGCACCAACATAGCGACGAATTCCAGGTTTGGAAACGCGCTTGAGATCTGTGAGAACGGGTGTGCCGTTATCAGAGTATTTAACTTTGACTTTAAGTTCTTTGAACTTGCTGTCTGTGTCTACCTCGTAGTTCCAGATGTAGCCTTCGGCTTCGAGGATCTTAGCGATTTCCTCTTTGATTTTGGAATGCGGGGCGGTGAAAAACTCGTTGCCTGCGCTAGATGCGTTTTTCAGGCGGGTGAGAAAGTCAGAAATGGGGTCACTTAAAACTGCCATAGTGCTTGTAATTCGTTAGATGGTTATAATTTGCGATCTACTGATTAAGCAGCAGCTTCGTCGTCGGATTTCTTGGTTTCACGGAACGGCATGCCGAGTGCTTTGAGCAGCGCGCGGCCTTCGTCGTCTGTGTTGGCGGTAGTGACAAAAATGAGGTCAAACCCAAGTTGACGCTTGATTTGATCAAGCTCGATTTCAGGGAAGATTGACTGGTCGTTGATACCAACAGCGTAGTTGCCGCGGCCATCAAAGCTCTTGGGTGAAATTCCGCGGAAGTCACGGATGTTAGGAGCGGTGATGTTGATGAAGCGGTCAAGGAATTCCCACATGTGGTTGCCACGGAGTGTGACACGAGCACCTACTGCTTCACCTTCACGCACTTTGAAGTTAGCCACACTCTTGCGAGCGTATGAGATGCTAGGCTTCTGGCCGGTGATCTTGGAGATGTCTTCGATAGCGTCTTCCACGGCTTGTTTACGATCGGATGCGGATCCGACGTGGGTGGTGACGACGATTTTTTCAAGTGCGGGCACTTGGTGTGGGTTGGTGTATCCCAGGTCCTTCTTGAGGGCGGGAACAACCTTGTCCTTGTAGTAGGTCTGTAGTGTTGGTTTCATAGTTGCGGGTCAGCTTATTGTTTTATTGGGTCGCTTAAGCGCGTTTGGTTCGCACTGCCATTCCGTAATGGATCAGCAGCACTGAGATGCTTAGGAGATTTTTTTGACGTTGGAAATGGCGATTGGGCCATCTTGTTCGAGGATGCCGCCGTCCGGGTGTTGCTCGGACTTGCGAACTGCCTTCTTGATGACACGGGCGCCTTCGACGACGACCTGGCCTTTGGTAGCATTAACGGAAAGCACGGTTCCCTGCTTACCTTTGTGGTTACCGGCGATGACTTCGACGGTGTCGCCTTTTGCGACGTGGGTCTTGATTCTCATAGTCTTGGAAATGGTTGAGATTAGATTGCTTGAAATTAGAGAACCTCGGGAGCGAGGGAGACGATTTTCATGTAACGCTTCTCACGCAACTCACGGGCAACTGGTCCGAAGATACGGGTGCCTTTAGGGTTACCGTCTTTGTCAATGATGACAATGGCGTTGGTGTCGAAGCGGAGCACAGAACCATCCGCGCGGCGGACTGGGTATGCGGAACGCACGACTACAGCCTTAACCACCTCACCTTTTTTGATGCTGGCGGTTGGGATAGCTTCACGCACGTGGGCGGTGATAACATCGCCGACACGGGCCACCTTGGTGCGCTTGCCGATCACGCCAATCATCTTGGCGACGCGAGCGCCGGTGTTATCGGCGATTTGAACTTTGGATTCCATCTGGATCATAGCAGTAGAATAGGTGATTTGTGATTTGGTAGTTGGAGTGATCAATGCCGGGCTGTGCCGGCAAGTGATCTGAGAATTAGTGGCTGAGAACCTCTTGGAGCTTCCAGCACTTCTTCTTGGAAATAGGCTTGGTCTCGATGATGCTGACTTTGTCGCCGAGGGCGGCTTCGCCATTTTCATCGTGTGCGTAGAATTTCTTGGATCGTTTGATGATCTTCTTGAAACGTGGGTGAGGCACGCGGTTGGTGTATTCGACGACGATGGTTTTATCCATGGAAGTTGAGACTACGATGCCAACGCGGGTTTTGCGCAGTCCGGCAGGCTTGGTGTTTGATTCGCTCATTGGAAATGAATGTTAGTTGGTTTAGCTAGGATCCTAGGTTACGCCTGTTGAGCGCGCTGCTTGAGGATGGTCTGCACACGAGCTGTCTCGCGACGAACGAGGCGACGGCGTGCGGTGTTCTCCAGCTGCCCTGTCGCCTGTTGGAGGCGGAGGTTGAGCGCCTCTTGCTTGAGGTCACGCAGACGGCTGGTGAGCTCCTCAGTGGAGAGCTCGCGGATTTCTGAGTTTTTTGTCTGAGCCATGGCTTAGGAATGTTGAATTGTGAATGTTGAATTGTGAATTCTTTAGCCGTGGTTACCACGGACGACGAAACGGGTAGGAACGCCGAGCTTGTAGGATGCGAGACGCAGAGCGCCTTTAGCAGCAGACTCGGAAACACCGGCGACTTCGAAAAGCATGGTGCCAGGGCGGATCACGGCTACCCATGCCTCAACGGCACCTTTACCTTTACCCATACGAGTTTCTGGTGGACGGCCGGTGATTGACTTGTGAGGGAATACACGGATCCAGACTTTTCCTTTACGCTTGAGCTGACGGTTGATGGCCACACGGCAGGCTTCGATCTGACGGTTGGTCATCCACCCGCGTCCGAGGCACTGAAGTCCGAAGTCACCGAAGCTCACTGCGTTTCCGCGTTGGGCGTTACCGCCGCGGTTTCCGCGCTGTGTCTTGCGGAACTTCACTCTTTTTGGCATTAATGGCATGATATTATCCTCCTATGTAAATGTTATAATGTTCGGGAGATCCGCGGATTAACGAGCGTTATTGCGGTCGCGGCGCTGTCCGCCACGGGGGCGTCCTCCGCCTCCTCCTTGTTGTTCTGTTTCTTCCTTCTTATTGATCCAAGTCTTGATGCCAATGATTCCGTAAACGGTAGAGGCTTCAGCGAAACCATAATCGATAGGCACACGCAGTGTCTGAAGTGGCACTTTGCCTTCGCGATACCACTCGGCACGGGCGATGTCAGCACCACCGAGGCGACCTGCGCAGCGGATACGGATACCTTCGGCACCGAACTCCATGGCGGTCTGGATGGCACGCTTCATAGCGCGGCGGAAAGCAATACGACGTTCAAGCTGGATGGCGACGTTCTCACAGACAAGCTGGGCATCAAGCTCAGGCTTACGGATCTCGAGGATGTCGATTTTCACCTGGGAACCACCGCAAAGCTTGCTGAGGTCGTTGGTCATTTTCTCGATCTCGGAACCTTTGCGACCGATGACAAGACCGGGGCGGGCTGTGGAGAGGGTGACGCGGACGCTGTTCCAGGCACGTTCGATGATGACCTTGGAAATGCCGGACATGTGAAGACGCTTCTTGATATACGCGCGGATTTTGAGGTCCTCGTGAAGTTTATCAGTGTAGTCGTTTCCAGTGGCATACCACTTGGAGCGCCAGTCTTTGGAGACGGCGAGACGGAACGAGATCGGATTGATTTTCTGGCCCATGATGTAGTGTATTTTTGAAAGTTAGATGGAAAAGCGATTACTCAGCATCTTTGTTGTTGTCTTCGGCCTTTACTTCCTCAACTTCGACTGGAGCTTCCTCTTTCTTAGGAGCTGCAGCTTTCTTGGCTTTGGCTTTTGGCTTGGCAACGACAGTGCGTTTCTTCGGCTTGGAGGAGCGTTCGCGTGGCTCCGGGATTTCTTCCTCGTCGGTGAGGATGATGTAAAGGTGGCTGGTGCGTTTACGGATAGCGCCTGCGGAACCGCGGGCACGTGGTTTGAAACGCTTGAAAGTAGGACCATCGCCCACGGTGGCTTCCTTGACGGTAAGATCATCGGCAATCAGCTCGTGGTTATTCTCGGCATTGGCAACAGCACTCTTAAGAGTCTTGCCGATGAGAGCGGCAGCTTTACGAGGTGTGTAGGCAAGCGCATCAAGGGCGTCTGAAACAGGCATTCCTTGAATGGCACGGGCAACATCACGGGCCTTTTTAGGCGAGATGCGGGCGTATTTGTAAGTGGATTTAACTTCCATCGGTCTAGTGGTTGAAAAGTGAGTTTGTTATCGTTGTTCGGTTTTTACGGATGCGATGTCGCCTGCGCGGATCTGGTCCTTGGGATTGTCGAGCTCTGTGGGTAAGACGCCACTGAAGTCCTTGCGGGTCTCAGCGACGACAGCCTCAGCCACCTTACGGTTGCCGCGCATAATGGCGAAAGTCATACCGCGTCGAACGGACTGATTCTCACCTGCATTAATAACCAGCAGGCCGCTTTCGGCGTCGATACTGATGATTTTTGCGTGTTGCAGACTGCCTAGGGCCATCTGCGGACGCGGCTTTTGCACTAAACCTAGGGCGGCGTCAAGCTCTCTAATTGAAGTTTCCAAACGAACCCGTGAATCAGGGTCCGCGGTAATGGCCGTGCGGAGGTATTCGCGCATGTTGGCCATGAGGTTGTGCACGGCTTTTTCCGTTGCAGTGTAACGTTTATCGAGCACTTCGGCGTTTTTCACCGCCTCAAGCAGGGCCTCCTGGCCACCGTTGAGAAGATTACTGCCGAGGGCAGCAAAACGCAGTCGGAGTTCGGTAACGCTCTTGCTGAGCTCGGCCTCGCGCTTTTTGGAAGCGGCGAGGTCACGGGCAAGCACGTGGTTTTGGTTTCGGGCTTTTTCAAGCTGACGTTCCAGCAGGCGGATCTGACGATCCTTGTCCCCCTCCCCATCAGCACTACCTGCTTGCGCCGCACACGGAACCACAGCGCCGAGGAGAAAAACTCCGGCGAGAGCTGAGGTGACGTTTGCGGTAAGTTGCATGCGGGTAATGAATGGGATGTTGGACGATGTTTCAGAAAAGCGGATTAGCGCTTACCGATACCACCGTGTGCCTTGAAGATACGTGTTGGTGAGAATTCACCGAGCTTGTGTCCGACCATGTTCTCGTTCACGTAGACAGTGACGAATGTCTTGCCGTTGTGAACGTGGAAGGTGTGACCTACGAAGTCCGGAGTGATGACGGACTTACGGCTCCAGGTTTTGATAGGCTTTTTGTCTTTGCTGGCTTCAGCTGCATCGATTTTAGCGAGCAACTTCTGGTCAACGAACGGGCCTTTTTTAAGTGAGCGTGGCATAATGAATTAGTAATTAAGAATTGGGAATTAAAAATGGCCTGCTACTTCTTCTTGCGGCGGGACACGATGAACTTGTTGCTCGGCTTGTACTTCTTACGAGTCTTCTGACCTTTGGTGTGACCCCAAGGTGAAGTGAGGTGCTGACGACCACCACCGGACTTGGACTTACCCTCACCACCACCGTTGGGGTGATCGACGGGGTTCATGCACATACCGCGGACTGTTGGGCGGATGCCCTTCCAGCGGCTGCGTCCTGCCTTACCGGAAACCTCGTTCATGTGATCGCGGTTACCGACCTGGCCGATGGTGCAAAGGCAATTGCCGTTGAACTTACGGATTTCACCGGATGGCATTTTAACCAGAGCGTGGCCACCTTCCTCACGGTTGGAGAGCACAGCTTGCTGACCTGCGGAACGAGCGATCTTACCGCCAGTTCCAGGAGTCATCTCGATGTTGTGAATCGCAGTTCCGAGAGGAACGCTGCTGAGCTTCATTGCGTTGCCCGGTGTGGGGGCTGCGCTGTCGCCAGAAATCACAGTAGCACCAACTTCCAAACCAACAGGGGCGAGGATGTAGCTTTTAACACCGTCTTGATACTGGATCAGAGCGATGCGGCAGGTGCGGTTAGGATCATACTCGATGCTGAGCACGGTAGCTGGCACGTCTTGCTTGTTGCGTTTGAAGTCAACGAGACGGTATTTACGTTTGTGTCCACCACCTTTGTGGCGACAAGTAATACGGCCCTGGTTGTTACGTCCACCGCTCTTTTTCAGAGGGCGAGTAAGGCTTTTTTCAGGCGTAGTCTTGGTAATCTCTTCGTAACTTGGCCACTCTTTGTAGCGGTTAGAAGGAGTTACTGGTTTGAATTTTTTCAGAGGCATGGTTCGCTATTGGGTTCGATGTTATCGTTTTTCAGCGGATGTGAAATGTAGGGTGTCGGTCTGACGGGATTAGACGAGATCAAGAGTCTCGCCATCCTTAAGACGGACGATGGCTTTTTTCCAGTGGGCTGTGCGGCCGGCGTCAGCACGACGCTCGCGTTTCTTCTTGCCACTGCAGTTCATGGTGCGGACAGTTTCAACCTTCTTGCCGAAGAGTTGCTCGATGGCACGCTTGATTTCGAGTTTGTTAGCATTGCGGTCCACTTTGAAAACGTATTCGTTGTTCAGCTCCTGGAGGAGTGTGGCTTTTTCGCTGATGCGAACGGTGTCGATGACCTGGTAGATATCTTTCATGGTGATGAAAATGGGTTAGGTGTTAGGCCGTGGCAATTAAGCGGTGCGGCGCGCGAGGGTTTCGTATGCGTCTTCGACGAGGATGACGGTATCGGCACGCAGAAGCTGCTCGATATTCATCTCGGAGGCGGTGATCAGCAGAACGTTAGGAACGTTGCGGCCGGCAAGGTAAGTTTTGTCTTCGAACTTCTCGGCAACGACGAGCACGTTACGTGCCTCGGTGTAACCTTTGATCGCTGAGACAAATGACTTGGTCTTGCCATCGGCGACGGAGAAACTGTCAACGGAAATCACGTTCTCACCTGCGATGAGGTCACCGAGGACCTTGCGGAGTGCGAGGCGACGTACGTTCTTGTTGACGGTCTTGGAGTAGTCGCGAGGACGAGGTCCGAAAACGATACCACCACCACGCCATACTGGGTTCTTGGTGGTGCCAGCACGGGCGCGGCCGGTGCCTTTTTGTTTCCAGAGCTTCTTGTTAGAGCCCTTCACTTCACCACGAGTCTTGGTGCAAGCGGTGCCGCTACGGCGGTTTGCACGGTAAGCTGTGATGAGATCGTGCACAGCCTGGTCACCCTTGTGACCATCGATCACATTGATGTTCGCGGCTTGCGCGTCTTTGATAGAGAGTGTTTTAGACATTGTTCTATGTAGTAATTAGTTAGTAGTAGAAATACTACTTAGCTGCTTTTTTAATAGCTGGGCGGATAGTGACGTAAGCACCTTTGTGGCCGGGAACGGCGCCTGAAACGAGAACCACGTTGTCCTCAGGGCGAACCTGAACGATTTTGAGATTCTGGACGGTGCGGTTGTAAACACCGTGACGACCGGGCATCTTCTTGTTTTTCCAGATGCGGCCGGGCCATGTGCCTGCGCCAACACCACCAGGACGACGGTGCATCATGTGGCCGTGTGAGTCAGGCTGACCGGAGAAGTTGTAACGCTTAACAACACCTTGGAAACCTTTACCCTTGGTAGTTCCGAGAACGTCAACCCACTGGCCGGCTTCGAAAAGCTCTGCGCCTGGGTGCGCTTCCTCGGTGTTAGGGATGTCAGAGTCGCTATCGAAGCGGAACTCTTTGACAAGCTTCTTAGGTGAAACATTGCTTTTTGCGAAGTGTCCGCGCTTGGGCAGATTCAAACGGAATTCCTTTTGGTCGTCGTAACCAACCTGAACAGCGGAGTAGCCGTCGGTTTCGGTGGTTTTAACTTGGAGAAACTCATTGCCAGCGACGTCGATGACGGTGACGGGGATGGAGGTGCCAGCCTCGGCATCGAAGATGCGAGTCATGCCGACTTTCTTTCCTAGTAGTCCTAGTGCCATGGTATTATGGGATTGGTGATTAGTAATTTGAGATTTGTAATGATCTGATGACGGGTCAGATGCGGATGGCGATGTCTACACCAGCTGGCAGGTTGAGCTTCTTGAGCTCGTCCACGGTGCGTGCTGTTGGATCAACGATGTCCAGCATGCGCTTGTGGGTACGGATTTCGAATTGCTCGGAGGACTTTTTGTCCTGGTTAACCGAACGGTTCACGCTGAACTTCTCAATGCGGGTAGGCAATGGGATAGGACCGGCGACTTTAGCTCCAGTGCGTTTGGCGGTCTCGACGATCTCCAAAGCGGATTTGTCGATAGCGCGGTGATCGTAAGCACGGAGGCGGATTCTGATTTTCTGCTGTTGCATGGCGGATGTTTGTTAGAGTTACAGAGTTGGGTTGATAGGTGTTAACTTGCGTATGCGTAGTCGTTGGTGAGAGCGTCCACGACATTTTGCGGAACTTGCTCAAAACTGGCTGGTTTCATGGTGTAGTCGGCACGACCACTAGAAAGGGTACGGACGGCGGTAGAGTAACCGAACATTTCCGCGAGCGGCACGATGGCTTTGAGCACAGCATGCATAGGCTTGTTTTCGATCTCTTGGATCTGACCGCGGCGGCGGTTCAGGTCGCCCATGATATCACCTTGATATTCTTCAGGGGTGACGACCTCGACATCCATGACGGGCTCGAGGAGGATCGGGCCTGCCTGCTTGAAGGCATCCTTCATGGCGAAGATGGCGGCCATTTTGAAAGCGTTTTCGTTCGAGTCGACATCGTGGTAAGAACCATCGGTGACGTTGACGTGAACATCGACTACAGGGTAGCCAGCGATGACACCGTTGGTCATGGCTTCGCGCACTCCGGAGAGCACTGCGTTCATAAATTCTTTAGGAATGGCTCCCCCGACGACCTTGTCATCGATGGTAAGGCCTTTGCCTTTTTCGCCAGGAGCCACATCGAGAATGACGTGACCGTATTGACCTTTACCGCCGGACTGCTTGACGAGTTTACCTTCACCGCCGTGTGGCTGGGTGATGGTTTCGCGGTAGGCGATTTGTGGTTTACCGACACCGCAGGCGACTTTGAACTCGCGCATCATGCGGTCGACGATGACTTCGAGGTGAAGTTCACCCATACCGGAGATGATGGTTTGGCCGGTTTCTTCGTCGGTTTTGACGAGGAATGTTGGATCCTCATCAGAAAGACGGGTGAGAGCGAGAGACATCTTCTCTTGGTCGACAACCGTTTTTGGCTCGACCGCCATGGAGATAACTGGCTCTGGGAAAAGTGGTGGTTCGAGCATGATGTCGAACTTCTCGGTGCAGATGGTGTCACCGGTCTGGCAGTTCTTGAGGCCGACGATGGCGGCGATGTCACCGGAGTAACAGGTCTCAATGTCTTCGTGTTTGTCCGCGTGCATTTTGATCAGACGACCAATGCGTTCCTTGCGGCGGGTGCGTGGATTGTAAACCATGTCGCCTTTGGAAACGGTGCCGGAATAGACACGGAAGAAGACAAGTTTACCAACGTATTTGTCAGCCCAAAGTTTGAACGCGAGCGAACAGAACTGCTTGTTATCGTCGGTCTCGGCAAGCACTTCTACTTCTTCGTCGCCAGGTTCATGACCTTGGGCGGCTGGAATGTCGAGTGGGCTCGGGAGGTAGTCGACCACGGCATCCACTAGGAACTGGACGCCTTTGTTTTTAAATGCAGAACCGCCTGCGACTGGAACCACCTTGTTAGCGATGGTAGCGCGGCGGAGGGCAGCTTTGATATCCTCGGTGGTGATTTCTTCCTCCATGAGGAATTTCTCACCGAGTTCTTCGTCACTGTCACAGAGGGTGGAGACGAGCTCTTCGCGAGCGGACTCGGCTTCGGCGAATGTGTCGCCTTCGAGATCCTTGATATCGAAGGTGGATCCCATGGCATCGTCATCTTTATAAATGACGGCTTTCATGTTCACCACGTCGATTTGACCGAGAAGATTTTCCTCGGCACCGATCGGGATAAGAATGCGGACCGCAGTGACACCGAACTTGGCTTTGACGTCAGCGAAGACGTTTTCGAAGTTGGCACCGGTGCGGTCCATCTTGTTGACAAATACGATGCGGGGCACCTTGTATTTGTCGGCTTGGCGCCAGACGGTCTCGGTCTGCGGCTGCACACCGGCAACGCCACAGAAGACCACGATGGCGCCATCAAGAACTCTCAGCGAGCGCTCCACCTCAGCGGTGAAGTCAACGTGGCCGGGAGTATCGATGATATTGATGCGCTCCTTCTGCCCTTCGAAGAGCTTGAACACACCGTCATTCTTTTTCTGAATCCACTCACAAGTAACAGCGGCGGAGGTAATGGTAATCCCCCGCTCACGCTCCTGCTCCATGTGGTCAGTCACGGTAGCACCATCGTGCACCTCACCGATCCGATGGATCATACCGGTATAGAACAGAATACGCTCAGTGAGCGTGGTCTTGCCGGCGTCAATGTGCGCAGCAATCCCAATATTCCGCGTACGCTCCAGAGGATATGGGCGTTTGGGATGATTGGGATTCTCAGACATGACGGATGAGGAGTTAGATGAGTGCGTAAAAAAACCGCTGGCGGTAAACTGTTACCAGCGGAAGTGAGCGAATGCGCGGTTTGCCTGGGCCATTTTGTGCATGTCGTCGCGTTTGCGAACGGCATTGCCCTGGTTGTTGGCAGCGTCTTTGATCTCGTTGGCGAGAGCGACGTGCATAGGAGTGCCCTTCTTATTGCGGGCGAAAGTGACGAGCCAGCGCATAGCGAGGGACTCGGAACGACCAAGATCTACTTCGAGAGGCACTTGGTAAGTAGCACCACCGACGCGACGGCTTTTCACCTCTACGCGTGGCTTGGCATTTTCAAGGGCGCGTGTGACCACTTCCAAAGGATCGACGGTGTCGGTTCCCTCGTTAGCTTTGTCGATCGCGGAATAGACGATACGCTCGGAAACAGAACGTTTTCCGTCGCGCATTACCTTGCTGATCAGTTTTCCGACTACGGGGCTATCGTAGCGTGGATCCCGAGTTTCGGGGCGATTGTAAACTCTTTTGCGGCGAGCCATGGTATTATATAGTTAAAGTTGAGTTGAAAAAATTACTTCTTCGGACGCTTGGTTCCGTACTTGGAGCGGGACTGGCCACGCTTATCGACACCGAGGGTATCAAGTGCACCGCGAACGATGTGGTAACGAACACCAGGCAAATCCTTCACCCGGCCACCACGGACCAGAACGATGGAGTGCTCCTGAAGGTTGTGGCCTTCACCACCGATGTAGGCGATCACCTCTTGGCCGTTGGTAAGGCGAACCTTGGCCACTTTACGAAGAGCGGAGTTAGGTTTCTTAGGTGTGCGGGTCATAACCTGAAGACAAACGCCACGACGTTGCGGGCAGTTGTTCAGTGCGCGTGACTTTGACTTGGTCACCGGTGTTTTGCGCCCTTTGCGGACGAGCTGGTTGATGGTAGGCATATTCCTGCTTTGGTTTTGGTTTAAAGTTTCAGAGAGGTTTCTTCTGAGATGTTTATTTGAAAATTTGGCTGGTGAATTAAATTCAGAAACAGAATCCAGCTGGTGGGAAATCATAAAAACCACCGAGGTGCGCCCAAGAGGCACGAGGTATATTAAGTGACCTCGAAAACCGCCTCTTATCCGGAGCTACCCGATAGTTTAACTGCTTTCCTGCAGCTTTTATCTATGTAATACAGCCCTGTTTTTCCTCTTGGGCTGCGGCGAGGGGCGGCGAATATACAAATCAAACCCAGTCTGGCAAGACGTATTTGAATTATTTTCGTCATTTTTTTCTGAGCTGGCTCAAATCAACCGCGAAACCTTAAAAGTATATCCTTTAGAGATTAACTGCTCAGTGTGATTGAAACTCATGAGAGCCAAAACAAAGCTTCAGAAAATTGCCGATCGAAGCCCGGGCCTCCTCGCTTAAAACATTATTTTAAAAGACGAGGGAAAGAATGGTAGCAGAGGGGAGATTTGAACTCCCGACAAAAGGCTTATGAGTCCTCTGCTCTACCCCTGAGCTACTCTGCCATTCATTCTTCGGTCGAGGCACTGTTGCCGCGACGCGGAGGGGAATTAAAATGAGATCTCGTTCTTGTCGATAAAAAATAGCATAAAAACATCATATTTCTCAATCTAATGTTGCCAAATGTTCATAATCCGCTAGTTACACGCCGCCGCGTCGATGATTCGGCACGACTCTATCGCAACCACATCCATGGTGCGAACCCAACAACTAAGAACACAAAGCAATGTCAGACCTTTCTCTCTACAGAAACATCGGTATTTTCGCCCACGTGGACGCTGGTAAGACCACGACCACTGAACGTATCCTCAAACTTACAGGAAAAATCCACAAACTCGGCGAAGTTCACGAAGGTGAGTCCACCACCGACTTCATGGAGCAGGAGGCAGAGCGCGGCATCACCATTCAGTCAGCTGCAGTCAGCTGCTTCTGGCCTGGTAGCACCCAGCAATGGAAAACTCCATACCGTTTCAACGTCATCGATACTCCCGGTCACGTTGACTTCACCGTAGAAGTATACCGTTCGTTGAAAGTTCTCGACGGCGGCATCGGTGTATTCTGTGGATCCGGTGGTGTTGAACCACAATCCGAGACCAACTGGCGCTACGCTAACGAATCCAAGGTCGCCCGTGTGATCTTCGTTAACAAGCTCGACCGCACAGGTGCCGACTTCTACGACGTTGTTGACCAAATCAAAAACGTGCTCGCAGCCAAGCCGCTCGTCATGGTCCTGCCAATCGGCATCGAGGACAACATGGTGGGCGTTGTCGATCTGCTTACCCGCAAAGCCTGGGTATGGGATGACTCCGGTCAGCCTGAGAACTACGAAATCCAAGACGTCCCTGCCGACATGGTCGACAAAGTAGAGGAATACCGTGCGCAACTCGTTGAAACTGCCGTTGAGCAGGACGACGAGTTGATGATGGAATACCTCGACGGCAACGAGCCAAGCATCGAGGACCTCAAGAAGTGCATCCGCAAAGGCACCATCGACCTTGCGTTCTTCCCAACTTACTGCGGTTCCGCATTTAAAAACAAAGGTGTGCAGGTTCTTCTCGACGCCGTTGTGGACTACCTCCCTTCCCCTACTGAAGTTCCACCACAACCTGAAGTTGACCCTGAAGGAAACGAAACTGGCGAGTTTGCCATCGTGACTCCTGACGCACCACTTCGTGCGCTGGCATTCAAGATCATGGACGACCAATACGGTGCCCTTACCTTCACACGTATTTACTCCGGTAAACTCGAAAAAGGTGCCACCATCCTCAACACCTTCACCGGCAAGACCGAGCGTGTAGGCCGTATCGTTGAGATGAGCGCCGATGACCGTATCGAACTCGAAGGAGCACAGGCCGGTGACATCGTCGCCTTGGTCGGACTGAAGAACGTTCAAACCGGTCACACTCTCTGTGACAAAGACCACCCGGCCACACTCGAGCCAATGGTGTTCCCAGATCCGGTTATCTCCATCGCAGTTGCTCCCAAGGACAAAGCCAATGCTGAGAAACTCGGCACTGCCATCGGTAAGATGGTGAAGGAAGACCCTACATTCATCGTGGAAACTGATCAGGATTCCGGTGAAACCATCCTTAAGGGTATGGGCGAGCTTCACCTCGACATCAAGGTGGACATCCTCAAGCGTACCCACAAGGTGGAAGTTGAAGTTGGTAAGCCTCAGGTGGCCTACCGCGAGACCATCACCAAGCGTGTGGAAGATTCCTACACTCACAAGAAGCAGTCCGGTGGTTCCGGTCAGTATGGTAAGATCGACTACGTCATCGAGCCTCTTGATCCAGCCGAAGGCGTTGACTTCGAGTTCGAATCCAAAGTCGTCGGTGGTAACGTGCCCAAGGAATTCTGGCCAGCTGTTGAAAAAGGCTTCCGGACCTCCAAGGATAAAGGTGTTCTTGCTGGCTTCCCCTGCTTGAACTTCAAAGTGACTCTGGTTGACGGTGCTCAGCACGCAGTTGACTCCTCCGCCATTGCGTTCGAGATCGCCGCTAAAGCTGCATACCGCGCGTCCATGCCAAAAGCCGGACCTCAGATCCTTGAGCCTGTCATGAAACTCGACGTCTTCACTCCTGAAGACAACGTCGGTGACGTCATCGGTGACCTTAACCGCCGCCGCGGTATGATCAAGGAGCAGGTGCGCACACCTACCGGTATCCGCGTCAAGGCAGACGCCCCACTGAGCGACATGTTCGGCTACATCGGTGACCTGCGCACCATGACATCAGGTCGTGGCCAGTTCTCCATGGAGTTCTCCCACTACGCACCTTGTCCTAAGAACGTGGCTGACGAAGTCATCGCCGAGGCCAAGAAACGCGAAGAGGAAAAGCGTAAGTAATCTGTCCGATTACAGACCATTTACCCAAAGCGCCGGCTCTAACGAGTCGGCGCTTTTTTATTGATGCGTCCCTATTTCTTGGGGCTCTTGACCTTCTTGGATTTTTCCGCAGCGCGGTCGGCTGTTTCAGCTTTCTCTTCTTTCAGCCCCTGCAGCAAATTGAATCCACGGCTCGAGCGCGATACCGAGGTGACCGCCTCGTTTGTAACCACCAAGTTTGTACCGGGAATGATCACAGCCTGTAGGAGATGCTGGAACCTCGGATCCAAGGAGAACCACTCATCCAAAGTATCCGTGTGATGCTCTTTACTGTCACTTATCTGTATCCACGAGGATCGGGCACTTTGTTTATTGGCGTCAACAATCCATCCGCTGAACACAAATGCAGCCGTACCGTCCACCCTCTTGGAAAACAAACTCGTTTTGACCACACATTCTCCAATCACCACTCCATTTCTCAGCACATAGATCTTACCATCGGCACGACTGAAGAGAAGCGAAACAGGACCATCCGGCGATGCTTGCGGCTTCCATATGAAGTCAGAGGATTCACCGCCTTTGAATCCCAGTGAGTGGCTATCAGAAACATGCACATCCGGCTGTTCCTTGGTTACAACTACTGTGGTTCCTTTCTGGGTAACTCCGAAAAGTTTTTTTGAGAAATCATATGGCAAATGGATGCAACCGTGAGACGAGGGGTGTCCGGGAAGCGAGCCAGCATGGAGCGCCACTCCGTCCCAAGTGAGCCTTTCGGAATAAGGCATAGGTGCATTGTTATAAGTCTTTGATCGATGATCCGCATCCTTGTTGAGGATGTGGAAAACCCCACTGGGAGTCGTGTGTCCCTTTCTGCCGGAGCTGACCTCACAACTTCCGATTTTAATACCATTGCGATACACAGCAGCGGTCTGGGTTTTCAAGCTAACCGTCACGACAACGGGTCCCTTTTGTGAAAGCTGAGGCTCCCAAGTGTACGAAGCTGGATTATGCTCCCTCTCCTCGGCATCAGCCTTGGGAGCCAAGGTCGCCGGAAGAACGGCGAGCAATAACAGGGAGTATTTATTTAGTACGGAGAGCTTAAGTTGAGTCATTATTGCAAACTACTAAAAAGGCCTCACCACTGCAAGCTTCGAGCCTCGTTTACAGCAGACTTAACGTCTTATTTCATCTGCATTCACACGTTATTAAGAAACCTAACTACCAGCCTGTTGCTTCAGTTCCTTGAAACGCCTCTGCATTTCCTGAAGTTGCGTTTGGTATTCCGGGTCTTTCACCAGATCGTTTTCCTCATGGGGATCGACAGTGATATGGAAGAGTTGCTCGATCCCATGCTCTGGCCAGAAGAAATACTTCCACTCCTTATTCACCAATGCCTCTGAGGCAGGAATGAACGACTTGTTTTGCAGCGTTGGGTGTTCGTAGAAAAAATCCTGACGCCAGGAGGGTCTTTGCTTCTCCAAATAGAGGGGGGCGATGTCTGTTCCCTGCATACTCTCGGGGGGCTTGATTCCTGCCGCGTTCAGAATGGTGGGAGCCAGATCCACATTCAAAGTCAATGCGGCATCGGTCTGACCATGTGATCCCTTCGGCATGCGTGGATCAGAAATAATCAAAGGCACACGGATACTTTCCTGATGCGGATACCATTTGTCGCCCAATCCATGCTCGGCGTGGTAGTAGCCATTATCGGTTGTGAAGATGACCAAGGTATTGTCCAGCACCCCTTGCTTTTTCAGCTCCGCGAGTATCTCACCACATGTGTGGTCAACTTCAGTGGCCAAGCGGTAGTAGTTTTTCATCATCCGCTGGTATTTTTCCGGCGTATCGAAGCGCCAGTGCCACCGTCTCCTCCCCTCGTTTTTCTCGTTAAAGAACTTGGGTAGACTTCGCCATGACTCCTCGGTGGCATTTTCGGGCACTGGGATTTTTACATCCTGATACCATTTCATACTTTCAGGCTGAGGTAGAAATTGTTTGGGGTTTCCATCCTCGGCGTGCGTGGCAAAAAAGGAGACAGTCAGACAAAATGGCTTATCCTTCGGACGACTTCGCAGATACTCCAAGGCATCCTGCTCATTCTTTTGAGTCACATGGATTTTGCTGCCATCCTCTTGCTGGATCCAGTGACGACCATGGTAGGCACGTCCGAAATCATAGTTCGCCGCAGGAAATTTTCCGTTATGCCATTTCCCCACATGCGCCACGCTATAGCCAGCTTTCCGCAATTGTCCCGGATAAGTGTTCTCCCATGGTGTTTTGAACATTTTGAACGATTCGTTCCCGTGGCGAGACATCCACTGGCCAGTGTAGAGCGAGGCCCTACTAATACCGCAGATGGAGGTGGTCACACAGTTCCACGTGAACCGCATCCCCTGCCCAGCCAAGGCATCCAGCACAGGGGTTTGAACAACCGGATTACCTGCTACCCCCAAGGTATCATGTCTCCAGTCATCAGCATAAAGCAGCAGAATATTCATCTTATCCTTTGCCCCAGCTACCGAGGCAGCCATGAAACATACCATCAGGACTATTTTGCCTATCGCTTTTCTCACGTCCCTACTCAACGTGAGCCACCGTGAAAACGCACGTAAAAAAATTTTGGCGTCTGGATAGATTTTGACCTATGGTTAGGGGTTCACCAACGAATATTCACCTCATAACATCACCCTAACTCCCTCTGACATGAGCTGGTCACAACTCCAACCATACTTTCTGGCCCTTGGCCTTGGCCTTCTGCTAGGCCTCCAACGAGAAGCTATCAAAGGCCACCGTGCAGGCATCCGCACCTTTCCTCTTATCACACTGTTAGGGGCCGCCTCCGCTGCACTCGGAGGCTGGCAAATGGCTGCCGCCTTGTTGGCCACTGCCGGAATGCTGATCACCAGCGCCATGCATCCCGACCGTAAGGATGGCGCGGGGTTCACCACGGAAATCGCTTGCCTACTGGCCTTTGTCATCGGTGCGATGTTGAATGCAGGTCATGACGGAGTCGCCATACTACTAACCGGCTGCTGCATGCTTCTGCTTCAGGCTAAAAAACCATTGCACAACTTCTCGGAAAGACTCAGCGCGGAGGATCTAAAGGCCATTGCCAAACTCACTCTGCTAGCCTTGGTCATTCTGCCGCTGTTACCCAATGAGTCATACGGCCCCTACTCTGCGATCAATCCTTTCAAAATATGGATGATGGTGGTGCTGATTGTCGGGCTTTCGCTGATGGCCTATTTTGTCTCCAAGTTCATCGGTGCGGAAAAAGGCACCATCGCTGCCGGGGTGCTTGGTGGACTGATATCCAGTACCGCCACCACGGTTTCTTTTTCACGCCGGGCCAAATCCGAGAAAAACATGCCTGCCGGACTTGTTGCCACGGTCTTGATGATCGCTTCCACCATCGTCTTCGCCCGTGTGCTGTTTGAAATCGCGGTGGTGTCACTAGACCAATGGTTTGAGCTGGCATACCCGCTACTCGCGATGATGGGCTGGATGGCTGTGATCTCCGTCATACTTTTCATCCGCACCCGTAATGAAAAACGCACAAAATCCGAGCACAAGCCCCCATCCGATCTACCAGCGGCTGTCATCTTCGGCCTGCTATACGCCGTAGTTTTGTTAGGCGTGGCGGCCGCCAATGACCACCTCGGTCTCCAAGGTGTCTATATGGTGGCTGCTGTCTCAGGACTCACCGATATGGACGCCATCACTCTTTCGTCTGCTCAACTTGTCGCCGATGATAAGATCGCCGTTGGCACTGCATGGAGATCGATTCTGATCGGCGGCATGGCGAACCTAGTATTCAAGGCTGCGATCGCTATCATCCTGGGGCCCCGCTCTCTAATCAAACCGCTGTGTATCGCATTTTCGGCATCGCTGTTGGGAGGGATCGGCATCCTGCTACTCTGGCCGTAATATTCAGGAAATTAGTCGAGACTGCGACTGAAAACACGAGAGTTACGACCACTGGCTAACAGTTGCTCACGCCGCGTAGTGGGTATGCTATTAATCTCCTGTTCGCTGTAACCCAACTGGTGCTGGAAAAATTCCGCCGCGCGATTCGTCAAGGCGAAGACTGAGCCCAGTCCATAACCGCGAGCCTGATTCTCAGCATGATGTACCAGCTCAGGCCCGTAGCCCAAGCCTTCGTGCGCTTGTTTGACGTAAAGACAGGCCACCTCCGCACAATCCTGATCCGCATAACGGTGCAGAGCCACACTTCCCACCACGTTGCCATCAATATCCATCACTGAGTAATCACCGATGTGTTTCTCAATGTCCGCATAGCCACGTGGCACCAGAGTGGAGTTTCTCACCGAACGGCTGATCATACCTAACAACTCTACGATATCTTCCTCGCGCAACGGGCGGATCACGCGGTAACTGTCAGCATAGACCATGGTTCCCACACCCTCATTGGAGAACAGCTCATTCAGCAGCACTGCCGGCACAGAGCCATCAAGAATATGCACCCGGGGAATCCCCCCTTTGCATGCTGTCGCGGCAGCCACTAACAGTTCTGACTGATCCTCGCCGACCTCCGTGGCACGCACTGCACCTTGGGCGGGTATACTCCCTGGTCCGTGTAACAGCACCAGCTTACGCGCCGATAGCGAAGTAGCCAGGTTGGCAATTTCTTCTGAAAATGGATCGGCTCCATGAAAATCTGCCACCACTGCCTGTCCACGCAAGAGCGCAGCTGAGACTTCGTCTTCGTTACTCGTGAAAACAGTCTGACTGTATTTCAACTCCACTTCAGCAGCTCGATCTAACAAATCATCTGTACTGTGAACGGTGCTACCAATCACCAAGCGGACCCCAATGTTTTGCAAAGAAAGAAGATCCAGCATCGTTTCGGCCAGAGCCGATTCCGGTGCGTCCACAACAATGACAAATACCTTTCCGCGAAATTGCGGAACGTATTGCAAAAGGCCTCTAACATCTCCCCAAGACACTGAATTTGAATGATGAGTTTTGATGGTGAATAAGGTCGGATCAATGCAGCGCGGCGCGGCGTGCTTGCTCAGGAACGAGAGACTTCCACGTATCCTCACCATCGGCAATCATTCTTTGAATATCGCGACCCGTATAATCAAGCAGTCGTTGCTCGCCACATGGGATCGGATGAATCATGCCTTGATCGCGAAAGTAAGCGTATAGGTGGGTGAGTTTTTCGGGTGCTTGGAAATTTTCTGCCGTTACAAGCTCTCCTGAACTACGATTCTTCCAAGGGTAAACATAGAGAGAAAGCTCGTGTTTGAACAAACGGCCAAAAGATTCTAAAATGCCACCAGCCAAATTCTCAGACCATTTTTCTTTAAACAGCTCGTTGAGCAAACCGATACTGAGAACAATACCGATGGGGCTGGTCGTATATCGGCTCAGATAGCTGGCAATGCGATGGAACTCCGGACAGCGTGAGATAAGCACCGTTTTCCCGAGAGCCTGCAGCGCATCGGCCCGATCGATAAACGCGAGGTGATCAACCTCACCTTCTCTAAGCAGGTTATTCATCGAGATCTCACACAGCTCGATGGTATTGTCCCGCTGATCTTCCGGCAGATTACATTGGAAAGCTTCACGGGTCTGCTTGAGCATGTCCATATGCAGATTGGTCACCGGATCAAAACTACCTCGCAGAAGAATGAGGGGTTTCCGATAAAGGGCTTCAGCGGGCTGAACCACTTCACCATCGGGTAGGAACATTGCAGCATCTGTTAGGCCGCTTCTAACCAATTGAAGATGGCATAGGCGGTTATCGATCATTTCGAAGCCCTTGCCACTGAACTTGAGCATGTCCACCTCCACTCGCTCTTTGGTCAATCCATCCATCAGAGATTCCGTGAAGAGTGAAAGTCTGTCACGGTGATAGAATGCCGCGTAAATGAGATTGGTCCCGATGATGCCAAGTGCTTCCATCTGATCCACATTTTCCTGATCTAGCAGGCGCACGTGGATGAGGATCTGACACGCTTCCGTGTTTGGCCTTAGCTGTAAACGGATGCCTAACCAACCGTGGCATTCCCCAGTATCACGGTAGCCACGCGCGCGAACTGTATTACAGAATGAGAAGAACGTGGTATCACTCCCCCGCCCCTCACCGAGTCGCTCGACCAGTAGATCGAACTCATACTTAAGCATGGAGCTGACGCGCTGGCGAGATACGTAACGATTGGCTTTGCCATAAATAGCATCACTCATCGTCATGTCATAGGCGGAAATCGTCTTGGCTACTGTCCCCGCAGATGCCGACGCCCGGAAGAACCAGTTAGCCACTTCTTGGCCTGCTCCGATTTCAGCGAACGTTCCGTATTTTGCCCCATCAAGATTGATTCTAAGTGCTTTGTCGTATGTGGAGGGAATTTCTCTTCCTTGGAGATCGCTCATGGAGTGTTTGATTTTTGATCGGTTGTAGATTTTTCTGATTTAGCGGGGGTCACCCAGCCGTTCATAACGTGCTCGGTAATGATGACTTGGTTATCTGCCGCGGCATCTTTCGGGTAACGTATTTTAAGTGTCGCTGCGGTTGAACCGGCACCAAGATCACCGACGAATCGCATCAAGGAAGGATCATCGCGGTCGACGTATCCGTAAAGCGTGCGGTCTGACTCAGTATTGATCAGTTTGACCGCAAGCCACTTCGTATCGTCATTGAAATCACGGTTATAATAGGTGTCCACGGAACATCTCACCCGGACCTCCTTAGGTTCGACTGGACGTTTGGTGAAAAGATCTTCCCAGTCCATCTCTGTCCAGGACACCCAGCTTTCCCAATCGACCCGATACCCGCTAGGTGTCCGCTCGAGTGCGATTTGCCTGACACTGTAGTCATCTAACTGAACTGCCAACGATGCCATGTCGCCTTTCACAGTGACCCTTCCTCCATAACCCACAGTTTTGACAGCGATTGGCTCCAATGGATGTGTTTGATACCATTTCCTAATCTTGGGCATCGCCACATCGGGAAACCTAACAAGTGGCTCAAGTTCTTCGACTGTTTTGGCGGATAAAAATTTCGTCACCACCTCCTCAGCCTGAGTCAGCACGTTGACACCAGCATCGATGGAATCCTGGATTTCACGCTGGGTTTTCTTTTCATCCTCGGTGAGTTCAACTTCTTCATCCCCTGTTGTGAGCGTCGTTTCCTCAGGGACCCATTGCTCCGCTGTCTCGGTCACTGCTGTGCGATCTTTGTTCATGGAGCCTATCACTAACCATGCACCGATTCCAACGACACTCAGGCCGAGCAATGAACCTCCAACGATCCAAAGCAATGGACTACTTTCTTCCGAATGTTTGTGAGACGACGAGGAAGGCGCCTGTTCCCAATCTGGCTCGGCCATCTCTCCAGCCCCCTTATGACGCACCCTGCGGCGTCCAGTCGAACCCGATGAAGCTGACGTGGCTGCTTTTGCGGCGGGCATGCTTGGTTTGTCCTTCTCTGGGGCTGGTGGAGCTTGCTCGAGTGGCCGGGCTGCGATGGGGCGAGGCTCCTTTTTCGACCTCGGCACAGGAGCAATCGACTGGTGTGAGACTTTTTTAGCCCTAGCAGCATCAGTTCCCTTGGGAATATTCAAAAGATAATGACAAGCTGGACAGACCACTCCGGCACCGGGATGATTCTTCGGTACGCGAAAGACAAAGCGGCAAACTGGACAGGCTAAAGCCGCCCATGTCCTTTTCTTGTGAGTAGCACTTGGCACGGAAAAAACGATGTTCCAGCACCTCTCAAAGTGCAAGCCAGCAGTTGTAAGATTTACAATCCTGAGATGGAACTACCTAAGACCACAGAAAATCACTGGGTCTCCTCAATGATTTCTACACGACGCGGACGGTCTAGAATGATATCAGAATTCCTGTCTTCGGTCTCGAGCTGATCGAGATTAATGACACCTCCATTACTATTGGATGTGGTTGTGTCTCTTGGGGCAAAGTCCGGCTGCTCGGTGCCGTATGGGTCCTTCCCTAACAGCAAGGGAGCTTTAGGTTGCACTGGAATGGCACGAGAGCGCGAGGCCTTTGTGCCATCAGCGGTGAAATCATAATTTTTAGCCAATGTTCCGTCCACGACACCGTGCACGTCACAGTATCCGGATGGCTCAGCGCCTTTGATGAAATACTCCGTGAGGGTGGTCGGCACGTACGACTCCTTACCGCTAACTGGATCCCTGCGGTAGTCCTGGCAGTATCTTGTTTTTCTCAGTCCCGACGATTTACAGATTTCCAAGCTAACAATCCCATCAGGAACCGCCAATTGCTGGCCCGGGAACTCTGAGGAAGCTGCATTCATGCTGTCTACCCATACTGGGAACACCGTATGGCGACTGAACGCACCTGGGTAAATGGGATCGCGACTGCCGTGAAGGAATCCCATCCAAACGGCACAGGTCACTTTACTGTTGTATCCGACAAACCAGTTGTCTGCGAAATCGTATGTCGTTCCGGTTTTGCCAGCCAAGGAAGGATCGTTCGTCAGCCCGGAGGGATCAGCAGAGCCTTCAGGATTGGTGTTTTCTTTCAAGGCGCTTTGTAACATGGAGTGCATGACAAAGGACGTTTGTGAATCGAGCATCGGCTTGGACTTCTGGCTACGTTTGGATTGGTAACGGAGACTGCCGGACGAATCTACAATCCGATCTACGATATACATCGAACCTGTGGTTTGCCCTCCATTCGGAAATGCTGAGTAGGCTCGCACGAGATCGGGCAATGAAAATTCGTCGGTACCTACAAGCATCCGCGTGAGCAGCTTGGTCTCTGGAAATGTCAGTCCGAACTTGCGTGCTGTTTCCATCACAGTGCCCAGGCCGAGTTGTTTACCCAGTCTCACCGATGCTCCGATTTTCGAGACCTCCAGAGCCCTGCGCAGGGTAATTTCGTTTTCATACTGCGGGTTCAGAACCTCCATGCCCCATTCACCCAGAACCCCCTCACGACCATCTAACATGATCACGCGGTTATTCATCGGGGCATCGAGCACCAACGACGCGACGGACATTTTTTTCTCCAGTGCTGCCGTGTAAATGAATGGCAGAAATGCGGTTCCAACAGGTTTGCGGCCAAGCTGGACGATATCAAACTGGTTATGAGTGAAATCCCGACCACCAACATAAGCAACCACCGCGCCAGTCTCATTCTCAACCATCAGGCCGGCTCCTTGGAGGTATTCCGGCTTACCTTTTTCGCGGCGGTAATCTTGGTATTTTGGGTGATCATATCCTTCGACCGTCTCAGCGTCGGCGAGTTGTTTCAGCATCCGCTGCTCCATCGCTTTTTGGACATCGATATCGATGGTGGTGAAAATTTTAAACCCACCTTCAGTTAGGGCGTCTTCTCCCAGCTGCTGCCGAACATCTTGAGCGATACGCTCATAGAGATGAGATGCTCCACGCTGAATCGGCTTGGGGTTGATGACCACGTCTTCCAGCTGTAACTCCTCGCTTTCAGATTCGAGGATGAACCCCTCCGCCGCCATCCGTTTCAGCACTTGGTTGCGGGCTTTCTTGTTCATCTCCGGATCATTGATCGGAGAGATTTTGGTAGGGTTCTTGATACAACCCACCAGTGACGCGCACTCAGAAAGCGTTAGATCACGTGGCTCTTTGCCGAAGTACCCGAGTGAGGCCGAACGAATACCGTAGAAACCGCTACCGAACGGCACACGGTTCAAATAGAACTCGAGGATCTCAAATTTTCCATACCGCTTCTCGATCCGTTGAGCGAGGAACGCCTCCACCGCCTTACGCTCTATGCCTGTCCAGCCTTCCTCATCGGCTTCCTCCTTCAAGTGAAACGCATTCCTAGCCAACTGCTGGGTGAGAGTACTGGCTCCCTGAGTCTGCCGACCCGCCTTAAAGTTCAGCCACATCGCACGAATGACGCCTTGGCGATCAACCCCGTCGTGTTCAAAAAACCGCTGATCCTCACCAGCGACCAATGCATTGATCATCGTTTGGGGCACGTCCTTGACGCTGATCACATCCCTGTTCTCTACGAAAATCCTTCCCAACTCACGGCCTTTACGGTCGAGAATCAGGCTGACCACTTCAACATCATCGATTTCGTCCAGGTTATATTCAGCGGCCCTATCTTTAAACGGCTGGGTCTTAATCTGGAACACCAGAAAGCCGATGGCTACCAGCAGTGCGCCGAAGAGGCAGAGGTATAGCAGCCATTTTAGCTTGAAGAATCGCCTCTTGCGGCCCTTGCTGCCGGTGCTGGAACGTTTTTTACCCATTATCTAATTTTCCATGGCAAGGTCCGGATCGAAGGACTCGTCCCTTGAGATTTCCCAATTCATACTCTCAGAATCAAACAATGGCAACCCCGGCTTTTAGCGAAGAATCAGGCGGCGAAACAGCGCTGGCACAGGAAATACGAGCCCGTATTTTGTCGCAGGGCCCGATTCCGTTCCGAGAGTTTATGGCCACCGCGCTCTATGACCCAACACATGGTTATTATGCCGGAGAGACACAGAGGGTCGGCAAAGAAGGCGATTTCATCACAAGTGTGAGTGCTGGACGATGTTTCGGCCTGATTCTGGCACGTCGACTGGCGTCCTATTGGCGGGAAATTGGCAGCCCATCAGAATTCCACATCATCGAGCCCGGAGCTCACGATGGGGCTCTGTGTTATGATATTCTTTCCGAGGCTAAAACCACCCAAACTGATTTTTACAAGGCACTACACTACCATCTGATCGAAACAACCCCACTGCTCAGAAGCAGACAAAAGACAAAGCTCAGTCCTGAGTTTAGCGATAAGTTCAGTTGCCATGCATCCATCACAGATATCCAACAAGTTACGGGAGCGGTGCTCTCGAACGAGCTACTTGACGCATTTCCCGTCGACATCGTCCGCTATCAGGACGGAAAATGGCACCAACTCACTGTGGGACTCGATTCCCACAGCCAGTTTACTTTTGTAGCAGCTCCCTTATCAGATCAACTCGCTGAGTTTTGCCGTGATCTGGAGAACAATGGCTTTTATCCAGAGGGATACACCACTGAGTTCAATCCTGGCATAAAACCGTTCGTTCGTGAGGTGGCCAATGTCCTGACCAGAGGATTAATGATCACGGTTGATTACGGCCATCACAGCGAGGATTACTATCACCCCGACCGCACGGAGGGCACTCTTCAGACTTACTACCAACACCAGAAATCCGATAATCCTCTAACCGCACCTGGAGAGATAGACATCACCTGCCACGTTGACTTCACTCGTTTGGAAAACGAAGCCTCAGCAGTCGGGTTCAAGCTTGTAAGCCTAGGCACTCAAGCCAGCTATCTAACCAATCACGCCAAACACTGGCTGCTGGAGTTGGAAAAGGTCATGACACCGGAAACCCCCACCCTTTTACGTCAGTTTCAGACTCTCACCCATCCGGCCATGCTGGGTACTCGTTTTATGGTGTTAGAGATGGAACGAACCGTCGAAAAATGAACTCCGGAAGCCCTCCTGACAAGTTTCTGGAAGAAATGACTCCGCTTCGCTTTGACAAGCGCGCACTCTGACTCTAAATGCACGCCATGGCCAAGCAGCGTATTCTTGTTTCAGACCCTATTTCCGACAAAGGAGTCGATCTTCTCAGAAACCATCCAGACCTTGAGGTGGATGTTAACACCGGGCTCAGTCCGGAAGAATTACTCAAAATCATTCCGTCCTATCACGGCCTGATCATCCGCTCCCAGACCAAGGTCACTGCCAAGGTTCTTGCCGCTGCTACCGAGCTCAAGGCCGTTGGCCGCGCGGGTGTCGGCGTCGACAACGTCGATCGCGATGCCGCCACCAATCACGGTGTGATCGTTATGAACACGCCTACCGGCAACACCATCTCTACGGCCGAACTGGCATTCACCCTGATGCTGTCCGCTGCACGAAATATCGGCCCAGCTCACTCCGCTGTGTTGAAGGGTGATTTCCCAGCAGCCCGCAAAGCCTACGCCGGTATCGAAATCAACACCAAACGCCTCGCTGTCATCGGTATGGGTCGCATCGGTGCTGAGTTCGCCAAGCGCGCCCAAGCATTCGGCATGGCCGTCGTCGCATACGATCCATTTCTTACTCAGGCCCGCGCGGACCAATTAAAAGTCGAGCTCGCCGAGAGCCCTGACGCAGCACTCACCGGCGCAGACGTCGTCACGCTCCACGTGCCGCTTACCGATGACACCAAGCATATCATTAATGCCGAGCGACTCGCTCTGATGAACAAAGGCGCATTGGTTGTGAACTGTGCACGCGGTGGTCTGATCGACGAACCAGCCTTGAAAGCAGCTATCGAATCAGGCCACATCGCCGGTTGTGGTCTGGACGTTTACGAAGACGAGCCACCGTCTGCCGATCACATTCTGTTCGATCTGCCGAAACACATCACCTTTACTCCGCACCTTGGAGCATCGACCAACGAGGCCCAGGAAAACGTCGGTATTCAGGTGGCCGAGCAGCTACGCGACTTCTTCACCACGGGTGAGATCCGCAATGCCATCAACATGCCATCCCTCGATGCAGCCGCCCTCGGCGCCATCGGCGGTTATCTCGACCTTGCCAGCTCACTCGGTAAGTTCCTCGCCAAACTCGGACCGGTCAATCCAGACTCGCTTCGAGTTTCCTACCACGGAGATCTCGGTGAAAAAGATACCGCTCTCGTTTCCAGAACCGTGCTCACCGGTTACCTCGAGACTGCTCGTCCGGACGGCCAAGTCAACATCGTCAACTCCCCAGCCGTGGCCAGCGAAATGGGGCTCGAAACCATCGAGTCGACTATCACCGCCAAAACCGAGTATGCAGAGCTCATCGTGGCCGAGCTTCGCAAGGACGGAAAGAAATTCCGCGTAGCTGGAACCATCATCGGTAAATCCCCACGCATCGTGGAAATCGACCACCTCTACGTCGACACCAACATCAAGGGTAACTTCCTGATTGTCCGCAATGACGATCGCCCTGGCATCGTTGGCCTCGTAGGCACCGCCCTTGGCGCTGGTGGACTCAATATCGCGAATCTGTCGCTCGCCCGAAACAAATCAGGTGGCAATGCACTGAACGTCATCGAGCTCGATACAGCACCTAGTGCTGAAATCATTGCAGACCTCTCAGCCGCCCCCGGAATCCTCTCGGTCACCTCCGTTGAGATTTAACCTGCTTTTTCCTAGAAATAGGCTTTACACGTTATCCAATCTGGGTATTTTCCCCGCCCCGACACACGTCCCAAGCCGAAATTCTCGGTTTCATCAAACTTTTTTCCAACCATACTTCTACCATGAAAGTTCTCTCATCACTTCTCTCTATGAAAAAGCGCCACGAAGACTGCCAAGTCGTGAAGCGCAAAGGCACGCTCTATGTTATCTGCAAGAGCAACCCCAAGTTCAAAGCCCGTCAGGGTGCGACCAAGGGCACTCGCCTGAGTAAAAAAGGTGTGAAGTAATTCACTCCACAGCATCTTTTCCAAAGAGCCTGCTCCGTTCACTCGGCGCAGGCTTTTTTTGTAGCATGAGCGTCCCTGCTCATGACCTCCCCCCCGAAGCGAAGCTTCGCAAACTATCTTCTAATCACCTTCCAGGCGATCAACACCAGCAGCAAAACCACCCCACCCACAATCGCATAGATCCACCAAGGTATCGGCACAGCAGCCACCATTTGCAGTTCGATAGGCTTTTCCTTACACTCGGCCAGCTTGTATTTCCACTTCAGCGTCTTTCCTCCATTCAGGACTTCATGGGCATTGGTGCTTTCCACCTCTTGGGGAAAGTGGATGGTATAACGGAACTCAGACTCACCAAGCATACCGGTGCCTCGTTTTCCCAAATACTGTTCCAGCAAAGGTGTCAGATCCACTTTCCGATTAATCCCAGCTTTCAGACCCTGACGTTCAATCACAAAATCCCCCAGCAAGGCGTGGAGAAGCCGGTCAGATTTACTCTTGGAGTCTCCCGAAATGGACTTGCTGTGTTTATCCAACAAATCCTCCAAGTTCACCAGATCTCCCGTTTCCACCTCGATGGTGATCACCCGCTGCCCGTTGACTCGCTCCACGCTATTAGTCAGGAGGTTCAGCTTTTCTTCCTCACCAATTTCCTTGTCAATGATCGCGATGAGATCTGCCGCATCTTCATCGGAAAAAATTAAAGCCGGCACTGTATAAACTGCTTTTAATCGGGCAGAGCCATCGCCATGGAGGAAAATCTCCTCATCGCCATCGATACAGGAACTCAACAGCAGGACGACCATGGAAAGAA
This sequence comes from Oceaniferula spumae, assembly GCF_042849255.1. Taxonomy (GTDB): domain Bacteria; phylum Verrucomicrobiota; class Verrucomicrobiia; order Verrucomicrobiales; family Akkermansiaceae; genus Oceaniferula; species Oceaniferula spumae. Next base: position 4,348,665 of record NZ_AP026866.1, on the reverse strand, counting down.
AACCCAGGAAAAGATGTTTCATGCCCCAGCACTCTGCATGATCCCGCACAGCCTGCAATCACCAATCAGCCTCGTCCGCCCCTTGCTCGCCCGATTCTCCCATCGCAGACAATTCCCAGTATTTTTGAAGTACTTCTATATGCCCTGCACAAACCTGAATCAAGGAGCGGAGTTGATGTTTTTCGCTTCGATTTGGAAGAACGCCTTGTCCGTGTGGGCATATGGAATGGTGACCGACCAGTTGTTGGCTCCATGAACCGATGTCACGGCTGGATCATCGGGGGTGTTAGCGGAGAACCACTGCTCGAGATTGTAGGAATACAGCAGGTCCAGACCGGAGTCGTTGACGGACGGATCCAAGGGAATGGTGTAGCTTACCGTAGTGGTGTCTGCGACAGGCACTGGCAGGGTGTCATGAACATCTGGCTGGAGGCCGAGGAAATATTCCACACCATTCGGGATCTGGTCACCATCGGAGTCGGAGGTGATTCTGGCGTCGGGGTGACTTGTCGAGCCGAAGTGGGTGGTCTGCCACTGACCGAACGGGGTGAGGCTGGTGGTGACTCGCACGTTGTCGAAATCAACATAAGTTCCAGTGCCGTCGGTCTTGATAATGCGGATCGCCAAGTGCTGGTTAAAGGTCTGCTCCTCGGGCGCCGTGTAACTGACTGAGATGTCGGTGAAGGCGTCTGCAGTGAGGCTGCTTTCCGGCACGTTAATGCCCGCCACAGTTTGTCCGTCTGCGACGATTTCGAGTCGGGCATTGCCGTAGGTGCCAGCCAGCCGTTTCCCCAGTGCGACAATTAAGGTGTAGGTGGTGTTGGGCTCCAGGCTGGTAGGGAAGGTTTGCTGGAAAAAGTTTCCTGCGGAACCACCGGAGAAAAAAGCGACGTGTTTGCCGTTCATATTGGGAAGGACCCCACCGTTAACCGTGTCCGCGCTGGCACTGTAGAAGGTGGCATTGGGGTTGTAGTAGCCGTTGGAGCCATCGGCGGCGGCAATTCCCGAAGCAGCCAGAACCTCCCAGCCGATCAGAGACAGGCTGTTGTTGGCCCCTATGTTGATCGTGTGGATGCCACCATCGGCAAGTGAGTTGTTGCTCTCGATGTTTGCGTTGATTGGAGAGGGAGCCGGGGTTCCGGTCAGGATGGCATGCCATTGGGCAGCGTGGTCGGCGAGTCCTGCACCGTTGAAGTGCACTCCGTCGGAAAGCTTGCCAGTCAGATGGAAATCATCAGTTCTTGCCCCGAGCCGGGTCATTGTTTGTGCGTGGATGACATCGCGCTGGGCGGAGGTGATGCGCAGCTCTTTGGTTAGATTTGTGCTTGGATGGAAGGAAACCTGGGCCAGAAACCAAGGCACGTCCCATCCAGCATCGGTGCGGGAGTTGGCAATGATGGTAAGGAGCCTCGATTCATAGTCCGCATGAGAGGTGCCACTGTTGGCATCGGACTCGCCCTGATGCCAGAGCACCGCTTTGAAGCCATTGACCGGCAGGGACTCGACCGTGGGTTTGAGTCGGCTGGCATAGAGGGAAGTGACCCACTGTTGCACGCTGGTGCCACCTTGTCCGACAGAAATAAATCCGATGGGAATGTCCTCACTGGCCACCAGCAGGTCACCGAGCCTCGTCCATGGCGAACCACCTGAGCCATTGGCGATGGGGAGAGGATCAGAAGCATGTTCCCAAGAATTTGCCGTGGTGCTGAGTCGCGCGGACACACGGTCCTCAGTGGAGGTGATTGCCGGGGAGCCAAAATTGGCGGAATTTGACTGACCCGCGATGACGTAGATGTCCCCCACTCCGACTCTGTCCAATGTTGTGACACCACCCGACACGCCGCCTTCCACCTTGCGAACTTCAAGCGTGTACCAGCCCCCGGCTTGGATGTCAGCCAAGGTGCCGGAAAAATTACCATCGCTTGGTGAAATGTCGACGGTTTGCCAGTCAGAGGAGGTTCCCGAGTCACCCGCCACAACACGCGCTTCGATGCTGTCCGCGCTGCCGCTGTATGTTCCGCTTACGGGAATGCCAGCGGTATTGTCAGCCTCGCGTTGGATGATCTGGCGGGTGGTGGGGTGGGTCAGACTGACGCTCGGCGGCGTGGTTCCTGTTGGGTAACCGTGCACGTCGATTTCATTGACCACGATGCCCGGAGCAGCTCCGCCCGAACTGGCGGGGACAAGAAACTCGATGCGAATACTGTCCACACCTGAGACGATGATTCCTGTGTCGTCTTCCGTCACCTTGGTGTGGCTGTAATGATGGGGGTCATCGCCCGTTCCAAAAGGATTGTAGTTTACCGTGTGCAGCTCGGTGTAGAGGGTTGAGCCAACCAGTCGCACCCAGATCTTGTAATTCTGATTGGCGTGCATGGCAGAATTGGCATGCCAGCCTTGGAAAACATCGACAGCCGTGATGTCGTAGCCATCGGTGTTGGCGGAGGTGTTGAGGTTGAAGGTGACACTAGCCGGCAGCTTTGAAATGTTCCAGAAAGTGCTGTTAGATGTATCGACATTGGTGCCGCCATTGTTGACACCCGCGCTGCCGAAATTGGGAGTGTTACTGTGAACCACTGGACCTGAGAAGGTGGCTTGTCCTGTATGCACGAGGTCGGTGGTCGATATCTGCGAGGCCCACGGCTGGCCGCTGAGCGCAGTGCCCTGCAACGTGGCATCATTGGCCTCCGTCACACTGGTGACAATACTTGCAGAAACGTTGAGGAGTGACAGGAGGACGAGTGCGGGGAAAAGGAGGGTTTTGATCATGAGATGTATAGTGACAGGACTAAAAAAGGCGGTGGAAATCATCCACCGCCCTACGAAAATTTTGAGACCCAAGGGCGAAGACTCGCCTTAGCGTCTGCGGCGCAATAGAGCTCCCAATCCTGCGAGGCCGAGTAATGCGGCAGAGCTAGGCTCCGGAACGGTGGCCACTCCTTGGACGTCGATTTCGTTGACCACGATGCCGGGAGAGTTTCCGCCCGAGGCCACAGGGTCGAGAAATTGAATGCGGATGCTGTCGACTCCGGAGGCGATGATGCCGGAGCTATCTTCAGTCACCTGGGTATGGCTGTAGTGGTGGCTGTCGTTTGCGGTGCCGAAGGGGTTGTAGTTCACGGTAATCAGGGGTGTGTATACTGCCGATCCAACGGTGCTGACTGAGATCGTGTAGTTCTGGTTGGCGTGCATCGCCGAGTTCATGTTCCAGCCTTGGAACACATCCACAGCGGTGATGTCGTAGCCCTGCGTATTGGTGGAAACATCCAGATCGAAAGTAACGGTTGGTTGGGAGTTCAGAGTGGCGTCGTTCCAGTATGTGCTGTTGCTTGTGCTGACGTTTATTCCACCATTGTTGACTCCATTGGAACCGAATGTCGGGGAAACACTGTAAGAGCGCCCCGAATAAGTGCTTTGACCAATGTGAACGAGATCTGTCGTTGAAATATCGCCCGCCCACGGTTGGCCGTTCAGGGCGGTGCCTTGGTTGGTGGAAAAATTGGATTCCGAAGTGCTGAGAATGACAGCAGCATGTGTATACGCAACGGATGCCAAGAGCGAAAGAGGTAGAATGATCTGTTTGAACATAGTGATTGGGGATATTATAGGAGGCTTCGTTGGTTCGCATGCACGCAGAACGAAGTGTCGCAAAATCTATGACAAGGTATGACAACCTCAACAAAAAAAACTTAGAGGGTGTTCATATATGGAAAGCTTGCAAATTCCAAAACTGGTGTGCATCACGCGATTACAATCCATGGGGTTCGTTAAAGACAAGTAATCCAAAGCAAGCGCTGGATATTTAGGAACTAACGCACCGTAAATTTATCCGCATTTTTTTGTTAAGGTTGTTCGAGGGCTTTACATATTAGTGTGTATCATGCCCGTTGATCCCCTAGCCCCTGAAACCCGCGATTTCATCAAGGAGTTGACCCAGAATCAACTCGCGCTGATGAATTATATCCGCTCGCTCATGCCATGGGCACCCAACGAGGTGAATGACATTTTACAGGAAACCAATCTTACCCTCTGGGACAAGATCGCAGAATACGAGCTGGGCACCAATTTCAAAGCCTGGGCATTCACTATCGCTCGCTACAAGGTGCTCAACCACCTGAAAGTCAGCAAGAGTTCTCAGCTGGTTTTCTTCGACAATGAGCTAATCGATCAAATCAGCGCCGCTACTTTGGAGCGTGGCGAGCAGGCATCGGACATGAAGGCGCACGCCCTTGAGCAATGCCTGCAAAAACTTTCCCAAAAACAACGCGAGCTGCTCAGTGCCCGCTACGGCACGGAGGTCACCGTTGAACAATACGCCGACAAATTAGGCCGCTCCCCTTCGTCCCTCTACGTCACCCTCAATCGTCTTCGCGCCAAGTTGAAAGACTGCATCCACAACCGCATCAGTCTGGAAGGAGATCCGGCATGATCAAGCGCGACACCTCCCCGATCCAGCTGGGTATCCTCGACGGCTCACTGCAGCCGAGTGAGATGGCCGACCTGAAAAAGCGACTACTCACCGATCCGGATGCGATGAATGCCTATTTGGATTTCATCGAACTGGAAGGTCTGCTGCACGCCAAATACTCCCACAGCACGAACATTGCCCGTCCGATGCCCCGGCTGATGGATGACGTGGTGAAACGCCAGCGCAAGCGTCAGGTGAAAATTTCCATCTTCGCTGCGGCTGCACTGATCGTCGTGCTTCTGATTGCAACCGCCTTGTTGCGGGCTCCCGAACCACCGCAGGCCATCTGTCAATTTTCCCCAGATCATGCCTTTGTGATGATCCATGCAGACGGTAAGCAGAGCACCGATGGAAAAATGCTTCCCGGCAGCACCATGCAGCTCAAGAAAGGCACCGCCGAGCTGCTGCTGGACTCAGGTGTAAAAAGTGTCGTCGAGGCCCCCGCCGAATTCACCCTGACTGATGAAGGCCACCTCGATTTCACCCACGGCAAGGCATGGTTCCACGTGCCGCTAGCCGGCAAGGGCTTCACCGTGAGCACACCACGCATGCGAGTTGTCGATCTCGGCACCGAGTTCGCCATTCATTCCCCGAAGAAAGGGAGGGCTTCACTCCACGTCTTCACCGGCAAGGTCGAACTCAGCGCCAGCCATGGAAGTGGTGAAAAACTCCCTGTCTCCGCTGGCTCAGCCTATTCGGTCGATGCCCAGAGCAAGGTGCATTCCATCCCTCTGGACTCCGACCTCTTCTACCGCAGCCTACCAGACTTTACCGGCACCCTCGACCTGGATCCGTCTAGGGAGGGCGGTCTTGGAGTTCAGATCAATACCACGCCGAAACTCATCGCCAACCGCGACCACAAAGCGGCAGACAACCACTGGGGCGTAAACTGGGAAGGTCAACAACTTCAGGTGACATCACGCCGGATCTGGGTCTCCCGCCAAGACCTCGGCGAAAAAGCACCCACACTGACCACCACCATCTCCGGTCTCAAACCCAATCAGCACTACGAGATCTCCATCCGCCACCCGATGCACCACACACACCCACTAGGTCCTGTCCGTGCCGCTATCGAAGGCGCGCCGTTGAAGGAATACAACCAGCACAACAGCGAATTGCTCGTCACATCTGAAGAAAATTCCGAATTCTCCGATTACCGCAGCATCCTCGGAACCCCCCAGGCCGATTCCACCGGCACCATCCGTATTCGTATTTCTCCGACCACACGCAAGGACTCGCGCAGTTACTACAGCGCCGTAGGTATCCGCGAAATCCACACCGAGTAATTCATCTCTGAAACCTCTCATCCCGAGAACTTCAAACCCAACAAGCAAACCATGAAAAAAACAATAATGACCACAGCCCTCGCCGTTGCTTTCGGCGCGGCACCACTGGCTAGCCACGCTGTAATTACGGTATTGTCCATCAACGGTGGCAATGCGGACGGCTTCACGGCCACCACCCCCAGTCTGAATACTGCCACCCCCGCTGGCGACAAGGACAACTTGTGGGGCTTCAGCAGCACCAATAATCAGGCACTCTTGGGGTCTGGCGACGGAACTGGAGAAACCACGAGCTTGTCCGGTCAAGTATGGGTTTCCCGCGGCGACAACCCCGGTGGCGAAGATAACCCGATTCTCACCACCTCAATCAGCGGACTGGATACCGGCACCCTCTATAACGTCTATGGCTATTACCTCAGCAGCAACGGCCCCTCTGACAACTGGGGCATGCAAATAAAGCTGGGCACGGATGCCTCGTTTACCACTTACACAGCAGCTGATGGTGAAGTCTTGGACTCGAGCAACGGGGGGGCTGGAACCACCTTTTCGTTTCTACGCCGCGTCTATCTCGGCCAGTCGACCCTGGGCAGTTCCACGGTCGACGTCAATTTCGATGACATCGGTCCCGGAGCCGGAACGCGCGGATTCATCAAGGGGGTCGGCATCGAAGCCGTTCCTGAGCCATCCAGCGCTGCGCTGCTCGGTCTCGGTGGTCTTGCGCTAATCTTGCGCCGCCGTCGTTCGTAAAAAATCACCAACCCAACCAAATAACAAAACCATGAAATATACAATAATGGCCACAGCCCTCGCCGTTGCTTTCGGCGCGGCACCACTGGCTAGCCACGCCGCTATCTCGGTGTTGAAATTCGATGAAACCAAAGACGGCTTCACCACCTCCACCACCCCTGCGCTCTCCACCAGTAATGCAGCGAGCAATGCCACCGATAATCAGTGGGGCTTCGCTACCCCCGGTGCCTTTGCGGACGCTGGAGTAGGAACGCCTGAAGGCAACGCCCTCGAGGACTACGTATGGGTTGCGCAGAGTAAAAATGGCAGCGAAGAACCCAATGTTCCTGACTTGGCAGTCAGCATCAGCGGGTTGAATCTCGGCACATCATACAACATCTACGGTTATTATGTGGTCAGTGACGGACAATTCTGGGGTATCCGCTTAGGTCTCGACGGCGGCGGTTTCGGTGCTTATTTTTACGGTGACGGAACACAGATCGGAGATGAAGTTAGCGGAACGAGAATGGAAAGAGTTCTTCTTGGCACCGTCGACAGCACCACAACAGCAACGGTCGACGTGTCGCAACTCCTTTCTGCAAACGCCGACTACCGCAGCATCGTCAAAGGCGTCGGTATCGAAGCCATCCCTGAACCTTCCAGCGCTGCGCTGCTTGGTCTCGGTGGGCTTGCGCTGATCCTGCGCCGCCGCAAGTAGACTGACTATTGATTAAGTCCGAAGGCGGAATTGCGGTAGCCGTGATGCATCATCATCGCTGCCGCGTTTCGCCTTTTTTGTCTTCTTTTTTCGACCGGTCAATCGCTCCCTTGTTAGGCGAAGCGAAAACGGCGCATCGCGGGTCACGCCCAGCCGCTCGACCACTGGCAACTTCGCCTTCTCCGGTTATCAGTTCAGAGGCAACACCGCGTTCGAGGCCGACGAAGTCCGCTTCGGCGAAACCTGGGAAAGCGTGCAGCCCATCGCCGACTCCGATCTCGACGGCCTGGCCGATGATTGGGAAGCCGAACACTGAGGAGACCTTTCCGGCATGGCGAACACCACTCGGACGGTGATGGTTTAAGCAACAAAGGCAAAGCCGAGTTCTCCTCCGGCACAGATCCACTCAATGCCAAGTCACTCCCGCAGGCCGACCCTGACGAGCTTCACAGCCGCTACACGGACCCCGCCTACCAAGCCGACCGCACCGCGCTTGAAGAAGGCCTGCAAAAACTCCGCCGCCAGTATCGCGTGCCAGGCCACACCTCATTACGTAGCCACGAGAGCTTTCGGGATTAGTAGTCTTCGGTTAGAATTTCCTGAGCGCGAACCACTAGGGGTGGATTTTTTGGGTGACTGGGCGGCCGCGGAAGCGGTCGTCTGGGTCGTTGGTGCCGGGGAGATTGATTTGTAATTGGTGATTTGTGATTTGTGATTCTCCAAGACCGGCACCCAGGGTGAGTTTGATGGCGTCGGTCATTTCCTTGGGGTTGCTGGTGCACGCGGCGCGGGGGTCTTGCACAGTGATGGACTTGGTGGCGGGTCGCCACATGATGGCGGCGGGGGTTTCTGATTTGATCAGGAGCTCGCCGGGGGTGCTTTTGAGTTCGCCCGGCTGGCGGAAGAAGGCGTGGGTGGTGTGGTCTCGGGTGTCGGTGAGGGCCTGGATGCTTTCGGTGTTAGAGAGCACGGTGATGGGTGGGGATTTCAGCCATGTGGTGGCGTCGACTTTGTCCGCGCGCATGCAGACGAAGTAGGCACAGCTGGCGTCCTTGACTTGGCGGCCGTGGTCGATCCAGAGGTGGAAGATTTTTCCCTGGTAGCCGGGTTTGACGGCTTTGCGGATCATTTCCTTGTGTTCGTCGGTGTATTTCAGTCCCGGCACGGGGGTGTAGGGGGTGCGGGTCAGTGCTTGGAGGCGGAGTGTGCCTGGCTTGTTAGGGCCAGCTTCAGCACCGGTTGGCAGGATGAGGTAGCCGATGCCGTTTTGCTCGATCCAGTAGCGTTGGTTGAGCGGCAGGGTGATGTCGTGCTTGTCGCTGCTGAGGGAAATGGTGGTGATTTTTCCGTCCTGGGCGATGATGCGGATGTCGGATTTCCAGTCGCACTGGTTAATGTTAGAGCGCACTGTGGTGTCCTCTGGAGTTTTTTCGCGCGTGGCGGTGATGCCGGTGTTGAGCACGGCGAGGCCGTCGTCGGTGAAGGCGTAGAACTTGTGGGCTTTGGCGCCGTGGTGGATGTAGTCGAAGGTGAAGGCGGAGTGACCGAGGGTGCCATCCGAGACGCCGCCGGCGGTGGTGCCGCGTCCGCGCCGGTAGCGGTCGGGGCGGTAGGTTTCGAAGTCGAGCTTGGTGGTGCCGGGCAGGGCGCGGAAGAGCCAGAGCGGCGGGTCTGCGAAATTGTGCAGCTGTCCGCTTTTACGTTTGCCGTAGTATCCGGCGGCGATGCCGTAGGCGGCATTCGGGCCGTTGTGGGGGTGGATGGTTTTGAACTCGTCGCCGGTGCGCATGAAGGTGGTGACGCCGTCGCCAAAGGACATGTTCCAGGGGATCTGGCCGGCGAAGCTCTCGATGCCGCCTACGCACGGTGAGGTCATTTTGACGTCGATGTAGAAGTCCTGATGGCGGTGCACGGTGAAGAGGGAGCGGTAGAAAAAGCGGTGTCCTTGGATGGAGTTATCGGCATTTGCTTTGACCCGGTCGTGGAGTGCCTGGAGCTCGCTGCGGGTCTGCGGGTGCATGGTTTCCTCCGGGCGTTTGAGCAGGTTGGCGGCTGCACTTGCGAGCCAGTTGGCGGTTCCGCGGTGGTGGTTGTGGCGGCCGTTGGCGCCCCAGCAGTAGGTGCCCTTGTAGTAGATCCACTCGATGGCGAGCAGGTATTGGGCAAGGCGGCGGTATTGCTCTGGGGTGAATTCCCAGGGCGATGCGTTGGCGGGGCGTCGGACGACGCGGTTATACCAGGAGGTGCCGTAGCCGAGCGGGTGGAGCTGGCGGCCGTTGACATTGTGGAAGGTGAACAGGCCGTCGGATGAGAGGCTTTCTTGGGTTCCTTTGGCGAAGCGGAACTGGGAGTCTTGGAGACAGGCGGCGGCGTCCCAGGCGTAGGGATTGTCGAGGCAGGAGGCGGCGCGCCAGAAGTTGATCATGAGGTTGTGGTCGTCGCTGTAGCCGTCGTTGGCGCCGTGGTGGGATTCCGAGAAAAACGAGCGCGAGAGACAGGTGGCGATGGCATACTGGGAAAGCTCGGCGCGGATGTTGAGCGAGCGGGTCTGATAGAGCGGGTGGTTTTCGCAGAGCGCGAGGAAGGAGCGGAGTTGCTCGTAGAAGCGCATGTTACCGCCGTCCGTTTTGCCGAATCCGCTGACCTTGAGTTGGTCTCTGTTTTCGCGGATGAACTGGGAGCGGGCGGCGATGAGATCGAAGACGGCTTGGGCGGCGCGGGGTGAGCCGTGAAGGGTGCGACCGCCGAGGAAGGCGTCGGCAATGGGTATGATGACTTTGTGCACCATGTCGCGGTTTTCGATGAGCTTTGTTAGAGCGTTGGCGTCCGGTGTGGTGCTGTCGGCTGGGTAAAGGGTATCGAGCAGGGTGATGGCTGTGCTGTCGTCTTTGAAGTGGGTGATTTTGGCTTTGCGGTGGGCGAAGTTGTTCGTGATCGCGGCCAGGGCGTTTTCGCGATTGGGATCGACTGTGTGGACGAGCGCGGATCCAGGCACGGGGGTGAACTCGCTGTCGCCTGGGCGTTTCCATTCGAAGGTGCATTCGAGCTGCGGGAGTTCGGTGGAATTTGCGAATGTTAGAGTGATGGGGGCGTTAGTGGGTGTGTCGGTGGAGAGGATGATTTCCTTGGAGAGATCGGTGGTGGGCTGGTCCGCGATGGTGAGTTTTCCGGGGAGGTTGGAGTTTAGTCGGAAGTGGGTTTTGCCGGGCTTTCCCAAGAGGATTTTGCCGCTGATCTGGATGTGCACCGGGTAGTGCTTGCTGATGTCGCCGAGGGGATACTGGTGGTAAGCCTTGCGGGCAATGATGGTCTCGGGTGTGGTGGCGATTGTTAGGTTTGGTAGAGGGATGTGGAAGTAGTTGGGGGCGGTCCACCAGGGTTTGGTGACATCGTCGAGTGGCGGGGTTTTGATGGATTCGGCGGTGCGGAAGGCGGGGTAGTCCTTGTGCGCGCGGGGGAAGTTTTCTGGCCAGGTGATGGCGGGGATTTTTGGCGGCTGGGTGGCATCGATGGCGTCCCAGTTATCGCGCCGGATGATTTGGGCGAGCAGTCCTGGGTAGAGGGTTGAATCAGCCATGTTGATTGTGAAGGTGTGGTCGCCGGAGATGGCTCCCTTGGCAGTGGAGAAGTGGGCGCGGAAGGTGGAGGTGCGGGTGCGCAGGGCGAAGAGGGAGAGGTCGAGCTTTTCGGCTGGGCCGTCGAACCACATGGCTCCTGTTTGAGTTTCTGTTAGGACTAGATTTTGTCCGGATAGAGCTCCGGTGCTTTGGAGTTGCAAGTGGTCGCCGGCTTGCACGGTGATGGTGTCGCCGATGGTTTTTCCGTTGATGGCAATGCGGCCGGGGTTTTGTTGATAGGGTTCGCCCTGGGCGATAGCGAGGCGGTAGATGCCGCTTGTTAGAGCAATGGCGGGGAAACTGATGACCCCTTTTTCCGTGGCACTGGTGGCGGCGACTTCGCGCCAGTTGTTGTTTTCGTTTTCGCGGTGCAGCAGGGCGTAGAAGCCGTTTTTGCCGAGGAAGTCGGTGGAGAGTGTGTCTTCTTGCTGGAAGGAGAAGTGGCCGGTGGACTGAGTGTCGGGCTTGGATGTTAGATGCCATTCGCGGCCGTAGGAGGAGGTGTATCCAGCGGGAAGGGAGTCGATTACTGGGAGGGAGCTTTCGTTGGAGCCGATCCAGATGTCCGCGTCTGCGGATGTCGCCTGGAGGGTGAGTTCGCCGCTGGTTGCGGTGCGCTGGTTGGCGCTGATTTTGGCGGGTGATTGGCGATGATTGTTAGAAAAGGCGTTGTCTTGTGAAATGCCCCACCATGCCATGAGGCGCTGTCGGATTTCCACCGATTGCTCTGAGGCGAGTGCTTCGTAGCTGCGGAGTTCGCCGAGTGGGCCGGTGAGTCGTGCCACGCCTGGGTAGCCGTAGCCGAAGTGCCAGAAATCGACGGCGGCGTTGATGGATCCGACGGGGCTGCCGTTGATGAAGATGTTCGACCGACCGTTTTCAGGGTGGAACTCGATCAGCCACGGAGTATCAGCTGCGGGTGCTTGATCGGGTTTGAGGGTTGCGGTCGACACAGCTCCAGCCCGGTTCTCGGAGCGAAAGATGATCCTGCCGTCCTTGGCATGGGTGAACTGGACGAAGTTGTTCCAGTTGCGACTGCCTTTGCCGACGAGGCCAAACCATTTGCCTTGCTCGGGGGCGGAGATGACGAGGTAGGTGTGGTTTTTGTCTAGGCTTACGGGTTTGGCGAGTTTGCTCGATCCGAGGGTTACCCAAGGGCGCTGGGAGTCGTCGGTGATGACTTTTTCGGCAGCACCTTCGAGAGCCTTAGTGATGCGAATGGGTCCCCCGCCCTGCAGGATGGGTGACGGGAGCTGTTGTATGGATGACTCGTCATCAAGTTCGAGAGCGGGAGGGATGGGGCGAAGTGATTCTTCGGTGGCCTCGGAGCCTGACGCTGGTTTTCCGAATGGCAGATAGGGGTAGAGAAAGTAACCAGCAAGAAGGAGAGCTATGAGAATGAGAAGCTTTAGAAATTTCATGTTAGAGAATGATGCGTTGGCTCACAACTCGGCTTTTTTCGTATGACCAAAGGTTAAGATCGAGAGTCTAAACAGTGAGAGGCAGTGGAGAAAATATCTAGGGTGAAGTCGAGCGTCCAGCCATCATAGATGAGGGCGTGCGGTGAATCGCTCCGTTCATACCGCTAGAAAGTTCTCCCCATGCAGATATGTGGCAGCTAATTGTGTGATCGGACCGTCTAGGGTAGAGAGCTGATAACTCGGTAGATGCCTCGGTTGTCAGGGTTGGCGATATTGTAAGTCCTGACACTGCCGTCGCCACGGGTTTCTGGTGAGAAGGTCCCCCACTGCATCGTTGTTGCGTCGTATTTCTGCACAAGGTAAAGGCGCAGGCTCGAGCTGTTGTGGTTCAGTGTGGGGGTGCTAGGGGTCGGCAGGGTCACCCAAGGTTGGGACTGGGAGGTATTGCTCAAGGGATCGGAAAGCTGCAGGAATTCTTCGAGGTTGGATTTACCATCGTTATCGACGTCGTGACCTGGTTCGGCGTTACCGTTGTCGATTTGGGTGGAGGTGAAGGTTTCGGTCATCCAGATCGCGTAGGAGGATTGTTCTGCGGCGGCGCTGCCGATGGCCTGTTGCCCGGCGGCGTTGAAGTGGAGGTCGTCGCTATCCATTCCGAAGGTATCTGTATTGATGATGGCCGTGCGATGATCCGCGGCTTCGACATTGTCCTGGGCCTGCTGCACGGTGTCTAGATCGGCGGATCCGATATCGGTTTGCTGGTCGGAAAGGCGGGAGATAATGAACGGCAGGTGGGTGCCGTAGGTGAGACGGATGTCGGCTATGAAATTGGTGAGGTTGGTCTGGTAACTCGCGGCATGCCCGGTCTTGGCGTCGCTTTCTCCCTGGACCCACAGCATAGCGTCGAGGGTTGTGGTGGCGTTGGGGTATTTGGCTGCGAGGTGGGCGAGACCGTCGGTGACGGTGGTTTGGAATATCTGGTATTCCGTTCCGTCTCCGGCGGTGGTTGCATCGCCACCTCCCTTCCACTGGGTGTGCAGGTTGGTGCCGCCGTTGGCGTATTTGATGATGGCGACGCGGGTGTTGGGTTCCAAGGCGTAGAGATCGGCGAGCCGTCGGCCGAGCACGATGGCGGGACCGAAGCCGTTGCTAAATGATGTGCCGGGTCGCAGAGTTGTGGTGGTGGATGAGGTGTCGTTGCGAATGCGGTAGATAAAATCGACGTCGTCTTGAGGTTGTTGGAGGTTGACCGGGCTGGTGGGAAGGTGGGCGGGATTGCCGCGTCCGTCGGCATTGGACTGACCGCCGATGAGGATGGTGTGCACTCGGGTGACCGAGGGGTCGACGGCGGTCAATTGATTGAACTCGTGTAGATTGGCAATCGTTTCGGCGTCGGCTGCGTGGTCGAGGATCCAGACTTCATCGATGAGTCCTGCGAAGTCGAGGTCGAGGCTGGTGTCGTAGGCCTCGCCGATAGTGTCGAGGATGAAGCCAAGGGATTTGCCGGTGACGGTTTCGACGTGCTGGCCGTCTCGGTAGTAGCTCAGCACACTACTGCTGCCGGTGCCGCTGGCCACGATAGCGTGGTGATGCCAATCGGTGTCCGCGGTTGAGGGGAAGTCGTGTTGGCGGTGGTCGGGCACCGGATTCTGGTTCTCGTCGGCGCTGCGCCAGCGGAGGAGATCATTGTTGTTAAGTCCAATGAAGAACTTGGTGTTCCCCCTTTCCCCAATTACCATATCATAGGCGTGGGATGCAGAGTCGCGCTTGGCCCAGAAGGCGATGGTATAGGGAGCGCCGCTGGAGAAAGTTTTTGAAGGAATGGCGATGTAGTCGCGGTCTGCGCTGAAGACCATGGCGCCACCTCCGAATTTGTAGGTGCCGGCGGTTGTGGTGATGGCGGAGTTTCCTGTCGTTCCAACATCGGTCAGGCTGCCGTGGCGGGCATTGGCTGACGAGTCAGTAAAATCGGTGTCAAAGCTGTAGTGTGCCCAGACTCCCGCGTGGGCGCTGCTTGTGATAACGGCGAGGAGGGCTGAGAGGAGGGTTTTCACGGGCTTTGAGGTTTAAATTTTATCGAGAGAGACAAAAATGCCAGAGAGGATTTCCCCTCTGGCATGGAATTAGAATTTATCTTGCCTTCCTTAGCGGTGACGGCGAAGGAGCAGGCCGAGACCGGCGAGACCAAAGAGGACTGCGCTGGATGGTTCAGGGACGAAGGTCACGTCTACGTTGTTGAGCTGCACCGTGCTGGCATCCATTTGACCAGTGGAGAGAAATCCGACGCGGTCGAAAGTATAGGTGGTGACGTCGCCAGCAGCGATGTTGCCGCTCAGGTTCAATTCGTAGGTAAGTCCTCCATCCGATTCGTTCAAAAATGTAAAGGAAACATCGAGTGAGTCGTCTCCCAAGCGTTCGATCGCGAGGTCATAATTGAAGTTAGTTTCCCTAAGGACACCAGAACTGGGGGCGACATTTGATGAAACGCCGGTGTCGAGTGAGGCAGTTCCATTGCCAGAGGCGAATTCAGCCGTAGAATTGTCTAGGTTATCCAAGCGATTGAAAAGCTTTCCGGTGCCAGTGGTTCCATGGGAAGTGGTGCCCAGCACCCCGAGCCAGTTTGCGGTATTAGCTGATCCATTGACATTGAAGAGGCCCATGCGGAATGCATCAGCACCAGAGGCCGCATCATCGGCATTGGTGAAATCAAAGGTTCCGCTTCCGCTCAAGGTGAGGGTGTCTCCCGTGTTGGCGAGAGTATAAGAGGGCGTGACGGCAAAGATACCGACACCATCGGCACTGAAATCGGCACCCGTTCCGATGGTTGGGCTAGAGGTGCCGAAGTTTGAACCGTTTGGTGAACCTTGAGAGAATGACCAGCCTGAAACCAGAGCGCCGTGAGTGCTGGTGAGGGATGCCGCGAGGCATAGGGATGTGAATAGGGATTTCATTGGATTGTGTGGATATTGCTCAGGTGATTCTGAACGTGGTTTCTCGTAGTTTGCTACTACGTATAGTGGGAGTGAATCCATTTTTTGACATATCAACTGGCTCCCTTAGGTATCCAGCAGAACATTCGGTCAGCCAATTATTGCCTGCGCCGGACGGAGGCTCAGCATTCCCCTTGCGTCATTCCGCCCGCTATGGCAAGGCAGTGCCCGATGAATACTTGGCACGATAAACTCTCCTACTTTCTCTTTGGAGAAGACACACATGCAGAGCTCGACTGGCTGATGCGCCTTGTCGTCGACGGGATTCTGTTTGCCGCCGTCCTGCTTACCGCATTCCTGGCCTTCTTCGTCATCCGCAAGGTGCTGATGCGCATTGTGACCAAGGTGGTGAAAAAAACCGAAAACACCTGGGACGACGAGATCCTCAAGAGCAAGCTTTCCACCTGGATCTCCATGTTGATTCCGGCAGTCATCATCCTCAAGGCCGCTCCGATGGCTATCGTTACTCTGGATGAAGGCAGTCTGGAATTTTCCTCATTCATCGAAATCACGGCGAAGATATTCATCATTATCCTATCGTTTCTCTCGATCAATTCCGTGCTCAACATCGTCGAACGCATCTATCGCCGATTCGATGTCTCTCGCGAACTGCCGATCAAAGGTTTCCTTCAAGTCATCAAGATCATCCTGCTGCTGGCCGCGATCATTTTAATCGTCTCCTCCCTCATTGGGAAATCCCCAGTGCTCATCTTCTCCGGCCTCGGTGCCATGACCGCGATCATGATGCTGATCTTCAAGGACTCCATCCTGGGGCTCGTCGCCGGCATCCAGCTATCGGCAAACAGAATGGTCGCGCGCGGTGACTGGATCGAAATGCCCAAGTTCGGAGCCGATGGCGAAGTGCTCGAAGTCGCGCTCACCACCGTCAAGGTGCGCAACTGGGACAAAACCATCACCACCCTCCCCACCTACGCCCTCATCTCCGACAGCTTCAAAAACTGGCGAGGCATGAGCGCCAGCGGAGTCCGCCGCATCAAACGCTCGGTGGGTATCGACATGTCCACGGTCCAGCTGCTAGACGACTCGATGTTAGAAAAAATGCACAACATCCGTCTTCTCAAACCATATCTTGAGCGCAAGGAAAAGGAACTCGCCGAGTGGAACACCCAACACGCCAAAGACGATTTCACCAGTCCGGTCAACTCCCGCGCACTGACAAATTTAGGCACCTTCCGCGCCTACATGCTTGAGTATTTAAAAAACCACCCGAAGATTTCCCAAGACCAAACCCTGATCGTGCGCCAGCTCCAACCCACCCAACACGGCGTCCCCATCGAACTCTACACCTTTACCAACGACAACGCCTGGGCCAAATACGAAGACATCCAATCCGACATCTTCGATCACTTCCTAGCCGTGCTCCCCGAGTTCGGACTGAGAGCATTCCAAAGCCCCAGCGATCATTCATTCCAACAACTGACCCATGCCTAGTCAAACCATGACCCTTTTCGATACTCTGACTCGCAGCCAACGCGAACTCACCCCCCTCGACGGCGAAACCTTCCGCTTCTACTGCTGCGGCCCCACCGTTTACGGTCCGGCCCACATCGGCAACTTCCGCACCTTCGTCATGCACGATGTCTTCCGTCGTGTGCTCGAAACCGGCGGCATGAAAACTCTACATGTTAGAAACATCACCGATGTCGACGACAAAACCATCCGCGACTCCCAAGCAGCCGGAAAAACACTGAAAGACTTCACCGCCGGATGGACCGAAAAATTCCACACCGACTGCACCGTGCTCGGCTGCCTACCGCCGCACATCGAGCCCAGCGCCATCGAGCACATCCCCCAGCAGATCGCCATGATCGAGCAGTTGATCGAAAAAGGCCACGCCTATGCCTCCGATGACGGCTCGGTCTACTTCAAGGTCGCCTCATTCCCCGACTACGGCAAACTCTCCCACCTCGACACCCGCGAGCTCGATCTCGGCAAGACCCAGAACCAGCGCGCCGACGCCGATGAGTATGAAAAAGACTCCATCGCCGACTTCGTGCTGTGGAAGTCACGGAAAGCGGAAGACGGCGAGAACTTCTGGAGCTCCCCCTGGGGCGACGGCCGACCCGGCTGGCACCTCGAGTGCTCCGCCATGATCAAGGAGTACCTCGGCGAGGACTTCGACCTCCACTCCGGGGGTGTCGACCTCGTTTTCCCGCACCACGAAAACGAAATCGCCCAGAGCCAGTGCTCCTGCGGTGGCAACTTCGCCGCCCACTGGTTTCACATCACCCACCTGATGGTCGACGGCGGCAAGATGTCGAAATCGTTAGGAAACCTCTATACCATCGACGATCTCGAAGCCAAAGGCCACACCGCCATGGAAGTGCGCTACGTGCTCATCTCCGGCCACTACCGCAAACAGCTGAACTTCACCCTGGACTCCCTGCACGCCGCCAAAGAAGCCCTCGCGAAACTAGCGAAAGGCCGCGAGGCCCTAGGTGGCGGCGACTCTCAGTCGCCAAGCCAAGCACAAGACTTCCACCTCTTCCAACCCGCCTGGGACTCCCTCAACCGAGACCTCAACACCCCGGCGGCGTTAGGCCACCTCTTCTCCGGCCTCAAAGCCGCCCAGAAGTTAGAAGGCAAAGAAGCCGCCGCCAACCTCGCCGCCTTCGATGCCATCCTCAACGCCCTCGGCCTCGAACTCCCGTCCACCGAAGACACGGGCTCCGACATCCCCGCCGAAGTCAAAGACCTCGCCGACCAACGCCTGGCCGCCAAGCAAAACAAAGACTGGGCCGCCTCCGATGCCCTGCGCGACCAAATCACCGCCCTCGGCTGGACCATCAAAGACAGCCCAGACGGCTATGAGGTCAGTAAGCTGTAAGGAGGATGGACATTCCTGTCCATCAACAACCCAAGCCCCCCACTCCCCTCCCTCCTTGACAAAGCGCCCCCCGTAATACATTGTTACAACATGATCAAGACCATCACCAAGATCGGCAACTCGCGTGGCATCATCCTTGATTCCGCCCTGCTCGAGCTCGCCAACCTCAAGGAGGGTGACAAGGTGAACATCACCGTGCACAGCGGCGGCACGATCACCATGACGCCCGAGGTGGGTACAGTGGACAATGCCACCTTCGACGGCGTGCTCAAGGAGGTGCTCGAAGACTACTCCGACACCCTCGAAAAGCTCAGCTAAAGGTCCATGGGAAACACCATCCACCCCAGCCTTGAGCAGATCCTCCGCATCCATCAAGCGGTGCTGGCCAAGGACGGCGGCAGCGATGGCATCCGTGAGATGAATCTGCTCGAAAGTGCCCTCGCCGCTCCGCGAGCCACGTTCGGCGGAGCTCCCATCATGACCGATCCAGTTGAGATCGCAGCGGCCTACCTGTATTACCTCTGCAACAACCACCCCTTTGTCGATGGCAACAAACGCGTCGCACTCGCTACCTGCCTCGTATTTCTCAAAATCAACGGCGTCTCTCCAAAACCCGACTCATCAGAGTGGGAACGCCTCGTCATCGACGTCGCCTCATCCGCCATCGATCGCGCCCTCACCACCGAGCGACTCCGCCTCTTGTTAGACACCCACTAATTTTCAACATTCCAATCCAAGAAACCATGATCCGTCCGCGCAGAAATAGAAAATCTCCCGCTGTCCGTGCCCTTGTGCGCGAGACCACTCTCTCGGCCTCCGATTTTATCTACCCGCTTTTTGTTCACGACAAAGACGTCAACGAAGCCATCGACTCCATGCCCGGCTGCACCCGCTGGTCGATTGACGGCTTGGTCAAGGAAGCTGGCGAGGCCTACGCGCTCGGCGTTCCGGCGGTGGTTCTTTTTCCCGCCATTGCGGAACATCTGAAAACTCCACGTGCCGAGGAAAGTTATAACGACGATGGACTTGTGCCCCGCGCGATCAAAGCCCTCAAAGCCGCCCACCCCGGCCTCTGCGTGATTACCGACGTCGCGCTCGATCCCTACAACTCGGACGGTCACGATGGTATTGTTAGAAAAAACGGCGACGATCTGGAAATACTCAACGATGAAACCGTCGAGGTGCTCTGCCAGCAAGCCCTCAGCCACGCCCGTGCCGGAGCCGACATGGTATCGCCCAGCGACATGATGGACGGTCGGGTGGAAGCCATCCGCGAGTCACTCGATCTGGAAGACCACGAAAACGTCTCCATCATGGCCTACACCGCCAAATACGCCTCCGCCTTCTACGGCCCCTTCCGCGGAGCCCTCGAATCGGCACCCAAAGCAGGCGATAAAAAAACCTACCAAATGGACCCCGCCAACGCCCGCGAAGCGATCCGCGAAATTTTGTTAGACGAAGAAGAAGGCGCCGACATCCTCATGGTCAAACCCGCCGGCCCCTACCTCGACATCATCGCCCAGATGCGCGAAACCACTACCCTGCCAGTGGCCGCCTACCAAGTCAGCGGCGAATACCTCATGATCAAATCCGCCAGCCAAGACGGCTGGCTAGACGAAAAAGCCATCGTGTTAGAGTCCCTAACAGGCATCAAACGCGCCGGAGCAGATATCATCTTAACTTACTTCGCCAAGGATGCTGCAAGCTGGCTAAAGTAGGACAGCTTTGTAAGCTGTCGGCTGGCTTTGCGAAATCATCGTGCTTGGGTTGATTATTCCAAAGGTTGCCGACAAGTTGCAAACTTGTCCTACTTTGCCACCCCATCCACCAGCGTCTTCCAGACACTGAAATCCTTATCCAGGATCACAAGGTCCGCGCAGAAGCCGGGTTCGATTTTTCCGATGTCGTCGAGGCCTAGTGACTGCGCTTGGTTCCACGATGTCGCTTTGACAATTTGATGCAGCGGCAGGTCGGTGAGTTCGGCGATGAGTTTGACACCGTCGTTGTAGAGCAGGATACTTCCGGCGAGCGCGCCGCCTTCTTTGAGTCGGGCTTCGCCGTTGTCGACGACCACGTCCAGTCCGCCAAGTTTGACTTCGCCCTTGCCGATCCATGAGCCGGCCATGGAGTCGGTGATCATGATGAGCTGTTCGATGGGTTTCACCGAGAACACCAGCTTAAGAAAATCTGGTGCGAGGTGGATGCCGTCGCAGATCAACTCGATTTTTAAATCCGGATCTAACAAACCAGAGCCTACCACGCCGATTTCACGATGGTGCAGTCCGGTCATGGCATTGCCGAAGTGGGTGAGATGAGTCAGTCCGGCCTCCTTGGCGGCCATGACTTGCTCGTAGGTGGAAGAAGTGTGGGCGGCGGAGGCGCTAATGCCGGCGGCCTTGGCCTCGCGAATGCATTCGCAGGCACCGGGCATGTCGGGAGCGATGGAGAACACCTTGGCGGGGGCAATTTCGTGGATGCGTTTCAGTTCATCCCAGTTTGGTTCGCGCACGAATTGGGGATTTTGAGCACCGGCGTTGGCTTTGTTAATGAACGGGCCTTCGACGTGCAGACCGGGAGTTTTGGCGAACTCCTGGTTTTCCATGTATTCGGCACATTTCGCGGCGATCTCTTCTAACAAATCCTGTGGCTGGGTGAGCGTGGTTGGTAGCCAGGTGGTGACACCTTCGCCCAGTTTCGTCTTGGCAATGTGGCGGATGCTTTCGACATCGTTGTCGCAAACGTCCTTGTGATCGGCTCCGTGCGCGTGGATATCGACAAAGCCAGGCATGACGTAGCGGCCTCCGGCGTCGATCACTTCATCGGCCTCAGGAAGATCGTCTCCCGGCAGGTGGACCCAGGCGATTTTTCCGTTGGTGATTTCAATAGTAGCGCCTTCGACTTCTACATCCGGCGAGATAACATGGGCGTTGGTGATCAGAGTTTTCATAATCTCTCGTGTTGATCAACACCTTGAAGGGCGGCTCAGTCTTTATCAAGAATCATGTCTCTGGATTTCCAGAAATAGGACAGGCCGGAGATCACAGTGAGTGCCACAGCCGGCCACAGTGAAAGAGGGAACAGCCAATGATCTTTATCGGAGAGATATTGCAGGAATTTTACCACCGCATTGTCCGATGTGATTGTCTCAAATGTTAGATAAACCAGAGCCGTGATGATGAAGGTGAGTTGGAAGGTGGTCTTCCACTTTCCAAGTCCGTCCGCCGCGATGACCGTCCCCTTTTCCACTGCAATCTGTCGAATACCCGTGACCAGAAACTCGCGACAAATAATCAGCGCAGTCACCCAGACCGGACAGAGCCCCTTGGCCGAGAGGTAGACAAAGCCAGAGCAGACGAGGATTTTATCGGCCAGAGGATCGAGCAGTTTCCCTAGCGATGTCACCAAGTTCATTTTCCGCGCGAGATAGCCGTCGAGCCAATCGGAGATCGCTCCCAGAACAAAGGCAGTTAGAGCGATGGCATAACCTGTCACACCTTCTGATGATGCCGCCGCACAAAAGATCGCAGTCAGGACAAGGCGGAAAAGGGTGATGGTATTGGGAAGATTCATGGACAGGCTTCCTCCATTTCTAGCGGATCATACCACGCCCGCAAGCCTTCATCTGGGGCAATTCCAATTTCCCCATTGACTCGAATTGCCACAAAGTTATAAATGTTCTCATGAACAGCACTCAGTCACCCCCTCAGGCGCTTGATGATATTTTGCAAAAGCTCTATGGATTCCGTGAGTTCAGGCCGCATCAGCGAGGGTTGGTGGAAGGGCTGCTGGCTGGGAAGGATGTCTTTGGGGTGATGCCTACGGGTGGTGGCAAGTCGCTGTGCTATCAACTTCCGGCTCATATGTTAGAAGGCACGGCGGTGGTGGTTAGTCCGCTGATCGCGCTGATGAAGGATCAGGTGGATGCGGCGAATGCGAATGGAATCAAGGCCGCGTATTTGAATAGCACGCTAAGCCATCAGGAGGCGGCGGCGGTGGAGAGCGCGTATCGGGCGGGTGCTCTGGATTTGCTTTATCTCGCACCGGAGCGATTGGCGCTGCCGGGCTTTGCCGACACCTTGCGGCAGAATGCGCGGAAGGCACCGAGCTTTTTTGCCATCGACGAGGCGCACTGTATTTCCGAGTGGGGGCATGATTTCCGACCGGATTATCTTTTCCTGAGTCGGCTGCGTGAGCTCTTTCCTAATACACCGGTGGGCGCGTTCACCGCGACCGCTACCGAGAAGGTGGCGGAGGATATTGAAAAACGGCTGGGGCTTCAAAGCGCGGTGAAGGTGCGGGCGTCGTTTGACCGGACTAATCTGTTCTACGAGGTCAGGGCGAAAAAAGATTGGGAAATACAACTGGTGGAGTTCATTCGCAAACGGCCTAACCAGAACGGCATCATCTACCGCACCTCGCGGAAAAGTGTCGAGTCCACGGCGGAGCTTTTAAAGGCCAATGGCATCAATGCCGCCGCCTATCATGCGGGCATGGAAGCGGAGGATCGGTCGCGGATTCAAGACGCGTTTATCCGCGATGATATCAATGTCATGGTCGCCACGGTCGCCTTTGGCATGGGCGTGGACAAGGCGGACGTGCGCTATGTGATCCACGGTGATCTGCCAAAGAATATCGAGAGCTACTATCAGGAAACCGGTCGGGCCGGACGTGATGGCGAACCGTCTCACTGCATGCTGCTTTACGCCCCTGGCGATGCCGTCAAGGTTCGCCGATTTATCGATGACATCGCAGATCAAGCGGAGCGACAACGCTCAAGTGACCTGCTCAGGGCGATGGAACGATTCGCCTCCGTGCCCAGCTGTCGCCGACGGAGTTTGCTCAACTATTTCAATGAAAACTATCAGGAGGAATCCTGTGGTGGCTGCGACTACTGCACCGGCAATTTCCAGCGCGTCGATGCCACCCGGCAGGCGCAGATGCTCTTGTCCGCGGTTGCCCGCACCGGAGGGAAATTCGGTGCCATTCACATCTGCGATATCGTTTGTGGAGCGAACACGGCGAAGATTCGACAGTTTGAACACAATGAACTGAAAACCTACGGTGTGGGCAAGGATCGGCCCAAAAGCTATTGGCGGTCATTGTTAGATGCGCTGATGGCGGAAGGAAAACTTCAGCAATCGCGCGATCAATTCCCCGTGCCGCAGATCACACAGGCGGGCACTGAGGTGATGTTTGGTCGGGAGAAATTCCACATCAACGAAGACACCCGAGTGGAGCCGGAAAAGGTGAACCAGCGTCGCAGCGGTCAGGCCGTGCAAATCGAGTGCCATGAAGGACTTTTCGAGCTCCTGCGCGTCCTGCGCAAGGAAGTTGCCGATGCAGCCTCGGTGCCACCGTATGTGGTCTTCTCAGATCGATCCCTTCGCTCCATCGCCGCCACCATGCCTGAGAGTGAGGAGGAAATGCTGCAACTGCACGGCATTGGTCAGAACAAGTGTGAGAAATACGCGGAAACATTTCTAACAGCTGTTGCTACCTATCTGAAACAACACCCGGATGCGGTGAATGAAAAGCAAGCTCTCCCCAGCGCTCCGGCACCACGTAAAGAGACGATCAAACGCGGCCCGTCTGCCACGACTCTGGTTACCCATGCCTTGGTGAAGAAGGGCCACAGCATTGAGGACATTGCCCAACAGCGGGAGCTGGCGCAGTCGACTATCGAGAGCCACATTGCCAAACTGATCGAGACAGGTGAGGACATTGATGTGAAAACTTATGTGACCGATGCGCAGATCACCCTCTGCCAGGAACTTTTCGCCGAGCACGGCATGGATGCGCTTGCTCCGGTGATCGAGGCGGCTGGTGATAAGTTAGGCTACGGTGAAGCCAAGATCATCCGCGCGATGATGCAAAAAGTAGGGTAGCTTTGTAAGCTGCCGGCAAACTTGGTGAGTGCGTCGTGCTTGGGTTGATTATTCCAAGGGTTGTCGGCAGCTTACAAAGCTACCCTACCCTGTCTAACATCGCTTGTAACTTCTCCCCTCGTGTCGGATTGGTAGATCGCACAAACTCCACCCTGCCCTGCAGGTGATCCAAGAAGGCTGGGTGCCCCTCACGGTTTTCATGCTCTGGGCCGTGCTGAATGCACCGGTGTATGATGGCACGTAGTTGATCATAGACCGAACGCTCGACATTCGCACGCTGGTTGATCACCAGACCTGCCAGACGTTGCCGCTGGGAATGAAACATCACACGCGTTTTCTTGGTATTCAGGGAAAACCCTTCCTCTCCGATGATGGACCCGACCAACCTAACAAAGGCCTCGATCCGTTTGCCACGGAACTCTTTTTCATCCGTTGAAAATGCCAGATCATCGGCGTAGCGGGTGTAGTTCAGCCCCATCTTTTCAGCCAGGCCATGCAAGCGCAGGTCCAGCCGGAACAACAAGCGATCCGCCAACGCCGGTGAACTCGGGGCACCCTGCGGTAAATGCGGCACGGTGAATTTCCAGCGATCGGAAACGGAGCGTGGCACGTCGGCTATTTCCAATCGGTGTGTGCAGAGACCCGCCAGTGCTGTGGAAACTGTCGGCGGATAACCTGCCATATGGAACAGCGCGCGCACGCGTGATTTCTCGATGCTCAGAAAGTAGTTTTTTAGATCAAACTTGATCACCGTGCGTTTGCCAACGTGTGGTCTAACATATGTTAGAATGGACCGATGTTTTTGAAACCCATGCGAGCTTGGGTGCGGAGGAATGCGATCGAGGATGCCGTGCAGAATATGGCGTTGCGCTTGTTTCATCTGCCACTTCGGCTTTTCCAGAATCCGACACCCTCCCGACTGCTTTCTAACAACACCAACCGTGTAATGTGATAATTTGGAATCCGCCGCCACGGCACCGTAGGCCCCTGCATACCAGTCGATCTGACTAACAGGAAGATCCAGCCAGTGAGCCAGGTTCCCGGTGGTGGTAATCGTCGGCACCTTCCACTCCGCTGCTACGCGCATGTCCGGTGCCATTTCCGCCGGTAGCATCTCGGTGACATGATCACTCCAGCCTTTCCGGCATTTCTTCTGAAACTTCTTATCGTCCTCAATCCACTCGCCCAGCTTGCGAACCGACGGTCTGCTGCCGCTGCCGAAGTTTTCCAGAATCCTCTCCACCAGCTTATTGGTGAACCGCGCCGCATTGAGTGAGATTTTCAGCCGCTGAGACATCGGCCCCTTTTCAAAAGGTCCGCTCAGCAGAATCTCGGCTATCGTCTCGCCACGCATCGTCGGTCAAAAAACAAAATCGACACCGGAGCCAACCTATCCTGTAGGGCCAAGGGATTCTCCCATGGCAGTGGGACGAGCCCTTGGCTGCGTCGTGTATCAGCTATACAATCCCCTGGGGTTACCCCAGAGAGGCGGATTCGATCATCTGGGATCTCCGTTTCCACCAGTCTTGGCTCCGGTGCGACTTGTTATCTCCGTTTTTAGCCCGTAATTGCGCAATCTCTAGCCTATTCTGACGCAAGTTCGCATTGCTTCATGTCGTCGCCCGTGAATAATGCGCCCTCAACCAACTCAACATTTATGGAAAAATCTGACTTTGGCCTGATTGGCCTCGCTGTAATGGGACAAAACCTCGTCCTGAACGTCGAAAGCCGTGGCTTTCAAGTATCTGTTTACAACCGCACCACCTCCACCATGGAGGAATTCATCGCAGAAAACCCTGACAAAAAACTGGTCGGATGCGAAACCCTCGAAGAATTTGTCGACAGCCTCGCCTCCCCTCGCAAGATCCAGATCATGGTAAAAGCCGGTGGTCCTGTGGATGCCGTGATCGAATCTCTCATCCCCCTTCTCGACAAAGGCGACATCATCATCGACGGCGGCAACTCGCTCTACACCGATACCGAGCGTCGCGATAAATACTGCGCCGAAGCCGGCATGCGCTTCATCGGAGCCGGTGTTTCCGGTGGTGAAGAAGGCGCCCTCAAAGGCCCATCCATCATGCCCGGCGGACCTGAGTCCACTTGGGAAGTGATGAAGCCCATTTTCGAAAGCATCTCAGCCAAGGTCGACGGCGAGCCATGCGTGGTTCACATCGGTGAAGGCGGCGCAGGCCACTTCGTCAAGATGGTGCACAACGGCATCGAATACGGCGACATGCAGCTAATCTGCGAAGCCTACAATATTTTCAAAGCCGCAGGATTTTCTAACGAAGAACTGGCTGACATTTTCGCCGATTGGAATGAGGGCGACCTTGAGTCCTTCCTGATCGAGATCACCGCAAACATCTTCAAACAAAAAGATCCGGAGACCGGAAAAGACATCGTCGATCTGATCGTCGACAAAGCCGGCCAGAAAGGCACCGGCCGATGGACCGTGATGGGATCTGTGGAGCAAGCCGTTCCATTTTCCACCATCGCCGGTTCTGTTGAAGCCCGCATCCTTTCCTCCATGCGCGACCAACGCAAAGTTGCCTCCGGCATCCTCCAAGGACCTAGCAACTGGGACTTCGATCTCACCATGAGCAAAGAAGACCTGGTGAAGAAAGTTCGCAACGCACTCTATGCCTCCAAGATCGTTTCCTACGCGCAGGGCCTCGACCTCATTTCCAAAGTCGGCGCCGACAAAGGCTGGGACCTCAACCTCGGCGAGATCGCTAAGATCTGGCGTGGTGGCTGCATCATCCGTGCTCGCTTCCTGAACCGCATTACCGAAGCCTACACCGCCGACACCCCACCGACCAACCTGATGCTCGCTCCGTTCTTCACCGACATCCTCAACCAAGGTCAGAGCGACTGGCGTGAGGTCGTCGCCCTCGCCGCGACCAACGGCATCCCAGTTCCATCCTTCGGTGGTTCCCTTGCCTACTACGATGCCTACCGCGCCGAGCGCCTGCCAGCCAACCTGCTGCAAGCCCAGCGCGACTTCTTCGGTGCCCACACCTACGAGCGCACCGACAAACCAGAAGGCGAGTTCTTCCACACCGAAGACTGGCCTGATCTGATCAGCTAGGGTTCAGTGGACAGTAGTAAGTAGGCGGTGGTCGGTTAGAAACGCGACACCGTCAACCGACTCCAACATTTCATGGCGAAACGGCACCGTCCGTTTCGCCATTTTTTGTGCGTCCACAATCCGCAGTCATTTCCCCAAAGGGGAAACTCATACCAGCCTGGGGAGCATCCCCAGGTCTGAACGATCCATGTATCCGTTGGCTGAAGGCCAACTTCATAGGCCGCGCATTTCCCAATGGTCACCCTTGTGAACCTCTGATAAAAATAACAAATGCCCCAATCGTTATCCAAGGTCATCATCCACCTCATCTTCAGCACCAAAGACCGCCATGAATGGATCGATGCACAAATCCAACCAAAACTCCACGCCTACCTCGCCACCACCGCGCGTGATGAAGGTTGGGAGTGTTATCGCGTGGGCGGAGTGAAAGACCATGTCCATCTGGCATTGCGCCAGCCAAGAACCTCAGACCTCAGTCACTTTGTGGGACACATCAAACGCACCTCGACGGTCTGGATCAAAAAACAAGACGCCAAATACGACGCATTCCATTGGCAAACTGGTTACGGTGCTTTCTCGGTGAGCGCCTCACATCTTGACGCGTTGATTACCTACATTTCCAAGCAGGAGGAGCACCATCGGAAACAAACTTTTCAAGACGAGTTCCGGGCGTTTTTGGGGAAATATGGAATCGAGTTCGATGAACGGTATGTTTGGGATTAATGGTGGAACCTATGAAGTTGGCCTTCAGCCAACGCTCATCACTCGCATACCATTCTTGGGGATGCTCCCCAAGCTGGTATGAATTTCCCCGTTGGGGAAATGAGAAAAGCATCGTATGTTGAATAAAAGAAAGTCCAGCCTCGTCCAATCCTATAACTCAACCAAAGTCATGCGTAAAATTCTACCTACCCTGCTGTCCACGGTCATTTTCTGTTTTGTATCTCAACCGCACGTCCACGCTGAGCCTGACGTCGCAGATGATACTCCATCGCCTCAGATTTTGAAGGAAAAGGCGGGTATTCTCCACGCAGCAACTAACAAACTCGCTCGCGATTTCCGCGCTGCATCGGCGGGGAAAAACTGGGGCCTTAGCCCTGGTCACAAAGCTCTGTATCAGTCGATTTTCAATTACCGCGACGAGCTGGAGACCGTCACAGAAATGTGTAAAGCCGGAGAGTCGCCTGACCGATTGCTAACCGTTGCGCTCGACTGTAAGCTCAAGGGGCAGGCAATGACTGAGTTGGCAGTTTTTGTGATTCTGCCAAAGGAGCTTTCAGAACAAATCAGCAAACTCTCAGAACGTAGCAGCGAACTTCTTGCTCCCATCCAACAGTATGAACAGCGCTATTTCACGTGGCGCAAAGTGGATCTGGAACGTAAACATGCCAATGATTTGGCACGACTACAGAGAGAGCTAGCCGCTTTAAAAAGTAACCAAGACCAGATCGTCCAGCGCACTAACGAAATTAGCTCTCAACAAGATTGCCCACCACAACAAGTGATCGTGGTGGAACCATCTCACTCTCGGCATCCTGCGCCCCCTCGCTCCCATCCAAGCCGAAATCGTCCAGCCATACCAGCCGGAACCACGACTTGGCCGGATCCACAATCACCACAGAGCCCACCGGTATCGCCACCTGTAGTGCGTCCACCACACAACCAGCCAGCTCGACCTTCACAGCGTCCTACTCGTTGATCATGTCGATCAACTGACGGAGGCGGCCGAAATTGCGGCGGCGGTGGCGGAAGATCAGACGTGGTAGATCTTGGATTTTCTCATCGCCGCTTTCGGCTGGCAGAGGTCCCCCTTGTTCGAAGTCACCGCTTTTGACGATGTCAGCGAACTCTTTGCGGATTTTTTTCATCTTCGCCTCGGTGAGCTTCTCCTGCATACGGATCACCAAACGATCACCGCAGTAGCGGTATGAGTGGAAATTAGAATAAAAGCGGGTGATTTCCTCAATGGCCTCGTCAACATCATCGGTGACTTTGTAGAGAGAGAAATCATCCTCAGAGATCAGCTTCAGGCGGCTGAGATGCTCAACCACAAACTGCTGCCAGAATTTCCAATACTTGCCACCTTTGGCATCGATCAACACCAGTGGATAGATCGCTGCTTTACCGGTCTGAATCAGTGTCAGGGTTTCGAAAATTTCATCCATGGTGCCGAACCCTCCAGGGAAGGCGGCTACAGCATCGGACTCTTTGACGAAGGAAAGCTTACGGGTAAAGAAGAAGTTAAAATCGACCAGTTTCTCATCCCCTGCGATGAAAGCATTGGCTGCGGCTTCGAAGGGTAAATTGATGTTGAGTCCGAAGCTGTCCTCACGCCCAGCGCCCTCGTTACCTGCTGCCATAATTCCCGGACCGGCGCCGGTGATCGTCATGAATCCGGCTTCACGCATCTTCTCGGTGAATTCGACCGCAGCTTTGTATTCGGGCTCTTCCGGATCGGTACGTGCGGAGCCAAAGACGGCAACTTTTCGGCAATCGCGGTAGGGGTAAAAGACCTCGTTGGCGATGCGCATTTCCTTCACTGCGCGATTGATGGTTTTGAAATCGCCATCCGTTACAGCCCCACGCGAAATACGCACGGCGGAAATCATCATCTCGGCTAACAGACAACTTTCCTTACCACTGGATGCCACTTCATTGGCAAGTTTAAGAATTTGCTCATCCAATTTCTTCTCACCTGTGGAGCCGATGTAGGAGCAAGATTCGGAGTGGATCATGCCACCGGTGAAGTCTCTGTCCTTCGGCATGTCGGATGGTTTTACGTGTGAACTCATATTGTCTGTTAGTTTAAATCTTCGTGCTGCTAGGAAAGCAACGACACATACTACATGGATATGAGGATTGTGCCGCTAAAATTATTCTATTTATTCCGCCATCGAACAACAACGGTCAATAGAACGACGTTGAGCAGTCGTTAGGCGCTGAGTTCTTTGCTAATCGCTTGCAGCTTATGGAGGCGTTCAAGAGCCTGCCCAGAGTCAATCAACTCTGCGGCCAAGGTGACGGCATCGCCTAACGAATCGGCAAGACCCGCGCAGGCAAGTCCGGCGCCGGCATTGAGCAGCACCATCTCACGCTTGGGTCCGGTTTCACGACCACTGAGAATATCGGTTAGAATTCCGGCATTCACTTCAGCGTCTCCACCACGAAGGTCTTCTACCTTACAGGCGGAAAATCCGAAATCGTCCGGTGTCACTTCTTCATCCACCAGTGATTGATAGCTTCCGGCTTTGCAAATTCGAGTTGGCCCTAACAGGCTCACCTCATCGACTGGGCCACCGTCGGCAGTCATCCCGTGAACTACCCACGCACTGTCGCGACCTAGGCGTTGGAGGATATCGGCGTAGGCAGAATCAAGGTCAGGATCACAGACGCCTACCAACTGGCATTCCGGTCTGGCTGGATTCAACAAAGGCCCGATGAGGTTGAAAATCGTTCGAATCCCCTCTTTGGCCAAGGTGGCGCGCACTGGGCCCACGGCTTTGAATGCGGGGTGATATTTTGGAGCAAAAAGAAAGCCGACTCCGGCATGCTCGAGACATTTTCTGAAGTCTTCTGGCGAGTGTTCGATATTGATGCCGAGAGCTTCAAGCACATCGGCGCCGCCACTTTTGGAGGTGATGCCACGATTACCGTGTTTCACGACCACCGCACCGCCTGCCGCAATGACAAACATGCTGGTGGTGGAAACGTTGAACATGTTGAGCTTGTCTCCGCCGGTTCCGCAGACATCGATCGTGGGGCCGTCCAGTTCCATGCCGGAAACACCGGGATCCACGGCGCGTTCAAGGAAGGCTTCGACAAATCCGGCGATCTCGGCCGGAGTCTCGCCCTTTTGTGAGAGAGCCTTCAAGAACCTGGCTTTTTTCTCATCACAAACCTCGGCATCCAGCAGCATCTCAGCTGCCACATCAATCTCGCGTGAGCTGAGCTCCGTGCCGTTTTCCACATGTTGGATCAGTGCGTCCATATCGGTGCCAACATAGTCATCTTTCTCAGACATGACCAGTATTTTCGGTTCTCGCTCTGTGACAGTTCCCCACGGCCAAACCTAACACTTTATCAATCAAACGAGCGGATTTCATCGATGAAGTCTTGCAGATACTTTGCGGCCTTCACTTCGCCCACCCCTTTGATGCGCATTCCGGCATCCATGGTTTTCGGTCGGAGTCTGGTAAAATACTCGAGTGTTTTGTTAGGAAAGATTTGATAAGGCGGCACTCGTTCTTGTTGGGCGAGATTCTGCCGTAAATCCCTGAGCCGATCGTATAGCTGACCATCAAAGCCGAACTCCTCAATGATCATGTCCGACTCCTTGACTGCGCTGACCTGATGCTTCTCGGGCCAGACCAGACGACAGGACGATTTCCCTAACATCACCTTCTCACCCTGCGGAGTGAGAGTCAGCAGCGGGAACTCGCCACGCTGGGTGAAAACGAGTCCGGCATTTTGTAGCGATCTAAATAGTTCGTTCAGATAGGCCGTGCCGCAGGGTTTGAGAATGCCGTGGGTGCTGAGCTCATCCAATCTAACACGTTTAATTTCCTGCGACTTGCTGCCCATGAGCATTTGCACGATGCGGCCACGACCAAAGATCCCCTCCCACTTACCTCCGACTTTTCGGCTCATACGGGCGACACCGCTGAGGGCTTTGCGGACGATGAGAAGCTCCTCGTCACTGGCCGGCTCGCGAGCCTCGCCACCGAAGGCATTGATACAGACATCACACGTACCACAGGTTTGCGCGTCTTCCTCGCCGAAGTATTCCAAGATCGCCTGCTGGCGGCACTGTCTGCCGTAACAGAGATGCACCATGGAATCTAACTTCTCACGATCGCGCCTTTCCTTTTCCTCCAGCGCATACTGATCGATGTTGAGTTTGCTAGTGAGCACATTCGGCTGGAGCAGGCGGGTTCCCTTCATTCGTTTGCCGGGAATGTCGAAGCGTTCGAGGTAACCATTGCGGATCAGAATACCCAAGGCACTGCCTACCGCCATGCCGTTTTTGACATCGGCGCCGTCTTTGATTTCATCGATGGTTCGCTGGATCTCGAAGTTGGCATCGGAATCGTTCTGCAAAAACTGATAGACGTCACAAATGGTTTTGTAGCCTGGGTTGGCACCCTCAATGAAAAATTCCTGCGTTCGAGTATCGGCGTAATTGAATAGTAGTTCACAATAGGCGGCCTCGCCGTCACGACCTGCACGACCCGCCTCCTGATAGTAAGCTTCGATACTGCCCGGCACTTCGTAGTGAAGCACAAAGCGGACATCGGATCGGTCAATACCCATACCAAAGGCATTGGTCGCCACCGCCACATCAGCCTTTCGGCTGATGAAGATATTCTGCGTCCTCTCGCGTTCGTCCGGAGTCATGCCACCGTGGTATGCGATACTTTTGACTCCCCAGCTGTGAAGAAGTTCACCGACTTCCTCCACGCGTTTGCGGGTGGAACAGTAAACAATGCCGGTCTTCCACTGGCTGACAATCTCGCGCAGACGGGCGTGTTTCACCTTATGCTTATCCACCTCCACGATGCTGAGCGAGAGGTTGGGCCGACTGAAGCCGCTGACGGTCTCGAACGGTTCGCGCAATGCGAGGACTTCGAGAATATCTTTTCTAACAACCGGAGTCGCCGTTGCGGTGAGCGCGATCGCCTGAGGTCTGCCAATTTTATCCAGCGCCTTACCCAGTCGCATGTATTCCGGCCGAAAGTCATGCCCCCATTGGCTCAAACAGTGAGCTTCATCGACTGCAAACAGAGATATTTTCACCTCTTTCAATGCATCCATGAAAGCAGCGGCGCGGAATCGTTCCGGAGCTATATATACCAACTTGAACTCACCGCGCTTCATTTGATCGATACGCTGGCGTTGCTCGTCCCACGACAAGGTGGAGTTGATCATCGTGGCCGGTATACCTTTTTCCTGAAGTGCATCCACCTGGTCCTTCATCAGTGCGATCAGCGGAGAAACAACCAAGGTCACGCCATCAAGACACATCGCCGGGAGTTGATAACAGAGTGACTTACCGCCACCGGTCGGCATGACAATCAGACCATCTTGGCCGGAGAGAATCTGATCGACCACTTCCTCCTGAGCGTCGAGAAAGCCATCGAAACCGAAGTGTTTCTTCAGAGTTTCGAGCGCATCCTTGATTCCTGCAGCGGCCATGTCCTCATTCAAACCCGAGCAAACAGAGCAAGCAATGAAGGATTGTTATAAAAGTGTGCTGACGCGCCCTACGCTTGACCTCATCCCCCCGAGCGGTAATTGTCTCTTCATGTCCTCTCTCTGGCAAACCTACCAAAACTCCGTCACCCGCTACCCTGAACTAGGCTTCTCCATCGACACTTCTCGCATGGATATGCCAGCCGACTATTCCAAGAAATTGGAAAAAGAAATCTCGCGCGCTTTTGACGGAATCAAAAAAATCGAAGCTGGTGAGATCATGAACCCAGACGAGGGACGCATGGTCGGTCACTATTGGTTACGCAACGCAGATCTCGCGCCTAACGATGAGCTCAAAAAACAGATCACTGAACCTCTCGCAGAGCTGAAGGAT
The DNA here is from genome assembly GCF_042849255.1 of Oceaniferula spumae. Classification (GTDB taxonomy): domain Bacteria; phylum Verrucomicrobiota; class Verrucomicrobiia; order Verrucomicrobiales; family Akkermansiaceae; genus Oceaniferula; species Oceaniferula spumae. The sequence goes on along the minus strand of NZ_AP026866.1, from coordinate 4,315,038 downwards.
TTTGCCAAGAAAGTGCACCGTGGTGAAATAGCCAACACCAAGGGCGGTCGGTTTGAAAACCTGCTAATCATCGGCATCGGTGGTTCAGCACTCGGACCTCAATTCATCTACGAGGCACTCGGAGCAGAAAGCCCATTGAAGACCTATTTCTTCGACAATACAGACCCTGCGGGCATGGACGCCACCCTGACCGACATCATCACCAAAACTCAAGGTGGGTTGAGCAAAACGCTTTCCGTCGTGGTATCCAAATCCGGAGGAACACCGGAAACACGCAATGGCATGTTAGAAGCTCAAGCTGCCTACGAGGCGACTGGTCTCGAGTTCGGCCAACACGCAGCCGCCATCACCGGAGAAGGCTCCAAACTTTTCAACTACGCCAAGGAGAACAACTTCCTCACTATTTTTCCAATGGAAGACTGGGTGGGTGGCCGCACATCGGTCATGTCCACTGTTGGTCTTGTTCCAGCCGCCTTGCAGGGCATTGATATCGATGCGTTCCTCGAGGGTGCCGCCGCTATGGACGCTCTCACTCGCGTGGATAATGTGGATGACAATGCCGCTATGCAGCTCGCTCTCGCCTGGCACCACGCTGGGAATGGCAAAGGAGAAAAAGACATGGTCGTTCTTCCCTACAAAGACTCTCTGGTGCTCTTTTCCAAGTATCTGCAGCAGCTGGTGATGGAATCGCTCGGCAAGGAAAAGGATCTCGACGGAAACACCGTGCACCAAGGCATCGCGGTCTACGGCAACAAAGGTTCCACCGACCAACACGCCTACGTGCAGCAACTGCGCGACGGTGTTCCAAACTTCTTCGCTACGTTCATTGAAGTTCGTAAGGGACGTGAAGGCGACAGCGTAGAGGTAGATCCTAACACCACCTCTGCCGACTATCTTCAGGGATTCCTTCGTGGAACTCGTTCCGCACTTTATGAGAGCGGCCGGAAATCCATCACCCTTTCTATCGAAGAAGTCAACGCCCGCACCATCGGTGCTCTAATCGCCCTGTTCGAGCGTGCCGTTTCCCACTACGCGCTGTTAGTGAACATCAACGCCTACCACCAGCCAGGTGTGGAGGCAGGAAAGGCAGCTGCCGGCATCTTCCTGGACCTACTTCAAAAGGTCAAAGGAGCACTAGGTGACAACGAGCAAACAGCCGATCAAATTGCGTCATGGATCGAAGCCGATGCAGAGGATGTTTACCACTGCCTGACTCACCTCGCCAGCAATGGCGTGGCTGTTGTTTCTGCAGGCCATTCACCTGCGGAGGACAGCTTCAAAAAAGCGTAACTGTCAGCACTTTCAAGTTTCCCACCTGATGGGATATTGCTAGGCTGAGGATCATGAAAACGATCCTCAGCCTAACTTTTTTAGCGATTTTCTCCGTGTCGATTAGTGCCAAGGCTCCGGCACCAATCCCAAAAAACGATAGCCGCAAGGCCGTGGACAAGTTCACCGATGAGATATTCTCCTCAACCGGCGAACTGCAGGATACCAAACCGAAGACCGACCTCCCCCAGCCCAGCCTCACATTGGATCTCCCCGGATGGAGCACCAAGTGGAATGTCGCAAAGGACGGCAAGTCCATGATCGTGCGCATCATGTCTCCTGACGAGAAACGGCTAGAGTTCGGATCGGTGCAAATTTACATCACCTCCAAACCTTTCACTGCCAAACTCACCAACGCCCCCAATGTGTTAGACGAAGGTGCGGCTGTCGAGTTTGAGGTCCAGCGCTGGATTCCTCAAAATTGGGCAAGCTATAACATCCCCTCGCTAAATCGCAAAGTGAGAGGCTACCTCGATGCTCAGAGCGGAGGCGCTGATAACGCGATGCAGGCAACCGAACCGTTTGAACTAACAACTGCCGACGGTAAAAGCTACTGGGTTCTTGTCCGGACAGAATTGGGCTACCACAAAACCAAAGGAATGAATCTCAAGATGGCACTGGATGCTCTGAAGTTCTAACCGCCCTTTATCTGCTACTCTTTCACGACCGGCTCTCAGTTAGGGGCCTGTCTAAACACGATCATTGTTCACTTTAAGAAGGAGATTCCGTGAAGATCATTGTGCATCCATTTCAACCTATCTAGTTATCAGCGTGCCTTCGGAAACAAGCCCCACTTTATCACGCGACCAGAAGCAAAGTGCCGCCTCGATCATTGCTGCGCAGACCTGCACCAAGATCGGTGATGTGTTGATGAATCCGAAGACGGTGCTCACCTGGGTGCTTACCTATCTGGGGGCTCCGGGAGCGATCATTTCCATGCTGGTGCCGATACGCGAGTCCGGCTCCATGTTACCGCAGCTGATTATTTCCAGCTGGGTGAAACGTGTCAGACGTCGCAAGTGGGTGTTTATCGCAGGTGCGCTGGCTCAAGCTCTGGCTGTCGCTTCGATGGGTCTGGCCGCAATGTTTTTTTCCGCCGTCACTGCAGGCTGGACGGTGCTGGCTGCGTTGTCGGTATTTGCCATCGCTCGGGCATTTTGTTCGATCAGTTCAAAGGATGTATTGGGTCGAAGTATCCCCAAGGGCGTGCGAGGCCGTGTGAATGGAATGTCGGCCACATTATCCGGCCTACTCTCGGCCGTGGCCGCTGCGCTTTTGATTATATACCGCGATCACAAAACGATCACTGTTCTCTCGTGGTTGCTGCTCGTGGCTGCAGGGTTATGGGTTGTGGGAGCCGCGGTTTACGCTTTGGTGAAAGAACCACTACCTGAGGATGCCGATGAAAAACCGAAAGTAGTCAGCGATTTGAAAAGTCGTTTCTCGTTGGTGCTAGATGACCCTCTATTCAGAAAATTTATCCTGTGCCGCTGTCTGCTTTTAGGTAGCGCGCTGGCATCACCTTTGCTGGTGGTGCTGGGAGAGAAACACGGCGGTTCGTTGATCACCTTGGTGGGCTTTGTCCTCGCATCGGGTCTGGCATCTGGTGTCAGCTCATTTCTCTGGGGAAAATTGGCGGATCGTTCGGGCAGCTTGGCGATGGCCGTCGGGGGAGTCTCCACCGCCATGTTTGGATTCGCAGGTATCGCGATCGCGCTCTGGTTCGAGCCTCTGTCGGAATCAAGCTGGTGCTGGCCGGTTCTATTTTTACTATTTAATCTCGGATATGCAGGAGTGAGGATTGGCCGAAAAACCTGGGTGGTGGATGCCGCCGATGGTGACCAGCGAACTGATTACGTGTCAGCCTCGAACACGCTGATTGCAATCTGCATCATCGTCATGGGCCTTGTGACATCAGCCCTGCACGGATTCTCACCGCTGATTCCGCTCAGTGTTTATTGCCTCTTCTGCGTCATCGGTGCGGGTGTCGCGATGAGGATGCATCGGCAGCAAATTCACGACTGAAGGGAGGCAAAATCCACCTATCTGTGGAATTAGCGGCGGTTGGACAAACTTGAAACTTGAAACTTCATTCTCGAAACCTAAAGTGCGCGCGGCCAGCTCCCAACGGACAAGCGGCCAATCCATCGTTATGAAAGCTATTCTGGCACTAGAAGACGGACGCACCTTTGAAGGAGAAGCCTTTGGGCACACAGGAACCACCACCGGAGAGGTTTGTTTCAACACCTCGATGACTGGTTATCAGGAAATTATCACCGATCCCTCTTACCGAGGCCAAATCGTGACTATGACCTATCCCATGATCGGCAACTACGGAATCAATCCCGAGGATGCCGAGTCCTCCCAGCCCCACGTTCGAGGCCTCGTCATCGGCGAGCTCTCCCCAGTCGCCTCAAACTGGCGCTCACGCCAGACACTGCCTGATTACTTTGCCGAGCACAAAATCATCGGCATCGAAGGTGTCGACACCCGTGCGCTAACCAAACACCTACGCTCAGCCGGTGCCATGCGCTCATGCATTTCGACTGAGCTTTCCGCGGAAGAAGCTGTTCAAGCCGCGAAGGATTCCGCTCCCATGGAAGGATCCGATTTCGTCAAGGAAGTCTCCACCGAGTCAAACTACCTGTGGGACGGAGAATCCCGCGAGTGGACGATCCCTAACACCTGCACTGGTCAGGTCGGCACCTACATCGAACTGCCCGAGGCGAAATACAACATCGTAGCCTACGATTTCGGTATCAAGTGGGACATTCTCCGCCACCTGCGTCAGTCCGGATTCAACGTCACCGTGGTGAACTCCCGCACTCCCGCCGAGGAAGTGCTGGCGCTGAAACCCGACGGCGTCTTCCTTTCCAACGGCCCTGGCGACCCTGCTGCGCTCGACTACATTCACGCAGAAGTCAAAAAACTCTTGGGCAAGACTCCGATGTTCGGCATCTGCCTTGGCCACCAGATCCTGACCCACGCATTCGGCGGAACGACTTACAAACTCAAGTTCGGTCACCGCGGCGGCAACCAGCCAGTGAAGGATATGCGCACCGGAAAAATTTCCATCACCGCGCAGAACCATGGTTTTGCCACCGATGCCAATTCACTACCTGACAACGTCGAGATCACCCACGTGAATTTGAACGACGACACTGTTGAAGGTTTCCGCCACAAGAAATACCCAGCCTTCTCCGTCCAGTATCACCCCGAGGCCGCCCCCGGGCCAAACGACGCCACCTATTTCTTCGGCGAATTCGCTGAGCTGATCGAAGCATCTCGGAAATAGGAAACTGGAAATTGGAAGTAGGGAATAGCAGCTCTGGGGAGCTGATCACTTAAACGGCTCCCAAGAGCCGCATTTTAACCCACTTCCCAATCACTACTCACAATATCATGAACACCATCATCTGCGGTCTCCAATGGGGAGACGAAGGCAAAGGCAAGATTGTCGATTACCTCACGGAAACAGCCGACGTCGTCGCGCGCGGCCAGGGCGGCAATAACGCCGGCCACACCGTCATCGCCAACGGCACCAAATACATCCTTCACCTCGTGCCCTCCGGCATTCTCTGGGAAGGCAAGACCTGCGTCATCGGCAACGGTGTGGTGATGGATCCTGTCGGTCTCTGCAAGGAAATCACCGAACTCGAAGAAGCCGGAATTCCCGTGTCTGCTGAGAAACTTCTGATCTCGGATCGCGCCCACGTGGTGCTCCCCTACCACCGCGAGCTCGACGCCGCCCGCGAGGCCGCTCTTGGCAAAAACAAGATCGGCACCACCAAACGTGGCATCGGCCCCACCTACGCTGACAAGGCTAACAGAAACGGCCTGCGCCTGGCGGACCTCCTCTGCGAAACCACTGCCCGTGAACTGATCGATATCCGTCTCGCCGACGCCAACGAAACACTCGCGCGTCACGAACTCCCGACGTTCACCACCGACCAAGTCTGGAACGAAATCGCCCCCGCCATCGAGCGTCTCCGTCCACACGTCACCAACACCATCCCTGTGCTTCATGAAGCATGGAAAGCGGACAAGACCATCCTCTTCGAAGGAGCTCAAGGTTCTTTCCTAGATGTCGACTTCGGCACTTACCCATTCGTCACCTCGTCTAACACCACTTCCGGCGGCGCATGCACCGGCTCCGGACTACCACCTACCGCGATCCAGCGTGTAGTCGGCGTCTGCAAGGCTTACACCACCCGTGTTGGCTCCGGTCCATTCATCACTGAAAACGACGAGATCTCCGAGTATTTCCACGCCCGCGGCATGGAGTTCGGCGCGACCACCGGTCGTCCTCGCCGCTGCGGCTGGCTCGATATGGTGCTGATCCGTTACGCCTGCATGGTCAACGGCGTCACCGATCTCGCCGTCACCATCCTCGACGGACTCGACGAGCGCGAAAGCATCAAAGTCTGCACCGCCTACGAGATCGACGGCGAACGCCACGACTCCCCACCAGCCAACCGCGCTGCCTGGGACAAGGCTACTCCAGTTTACGAAGAGCTCCCCGGCTGGCAGACCGACACCACCTCGGCCCGTTCATGGGACGACCTTCCGGAAAACGCCAAAGCCTATCTAACAAGGCTCGGTGAACTCGCCGGCGCCCCCGTTTCTTACATCGGTAACGGACCTGAACGCGAGCAGACCATCGTGGTCTAACACGCGCTCCACACAGAACGATTACAAAAAGGACCGTCATTCACCATGGCGGTCTTTTTTTATGTCCGTTATCATTTCTCCCATGATTATGACCTGCAAACCGAAGAGTATCTTCTCGAGCGACAGCCTGCTAGAAGGAGGCGGCCACCGGGCAGAACTGATGTTTAATTGGTTCGGAGAGCAAGGGAGCGTCTCACTCGACGGAAAGTATTACAGAGTGAATAAGCTTGGCCTGTTTCAAGGAAGATGGACTCTTACTGATCAATCCGGTGTCCGTGTCTCGGCAGAAAAGCTCTCCCCATTTTCACGGGCGTTCATCATCCAGAGCTCAGGTGAAACTTATCGCTTGGAAGCCCAGTCCATCTTCAGCCGCGCCATGTCACTCCACGGAGGACGGGCAAATTTAACGATAGCCCCCAACCACATGCTCACTCGCAAGACAACCTTGTCCGGATCATTTCCAGACATCGAAACCACCTGCCTCGCGATGTGGCTGACCTTGCTGATGTGGCGGCGGAGTTCCAATAATAGCTCTTCGTGATCCACCTAGCGACTTCAACTTCTGCCCCCTTCTGTAGTTCTCGTTTTCACTCCTTGTTGAATTTTTTTCAACACTTCGGTGCATTGCCTACTCAAGGTCTTTCTCTAGGGTAACTGAGATTATTGTACGAATGGATACTTTCTGTATCGCTGTGCACTTACTCCATACTCAGATGAAATCCCACACACTTCAAACCGTCCTTCTCTCTGCTCCTCTTTTAGCTGCCTCTTACTCATCTGCCGACATAATCAATGAGTGGCAGTTTGATCACGATGAAAACGGCGTCGAACTAACAGGAGCACAAACTGTCGACAACACCGTGGGCTATTGGACCAATACCAAACTAGGTTACGACATACAAAAGGGACAACTAACAGGAACTAATGATGCCAATCCGGCCACCGGTGACACCCGCTTCAACAGCGGCTACTTCGCCAACGGCGAAATTGGCAGTATGGTCACTACCGACACCTATCTGCGTGTGGATTTCAGCTATGACTTCTCGGCAGCGGCCAATGACGTGGGCAATATCGCCGCCTTCGCGTTGCGCGACCAGAACAACAAGGACTGGGGATTACGTATCAATTACAACCAATCTAACAGCACCATCGTGCTACAGGCGGGCGTCAATGGTGTGTGGCAGGACCTCAGCCCTGTAGTGGGACTAACAGGATCTATCAGCGTCATCTCTGCCTGCGACTACACTAACGGTAAGATGAATTACTACATCGATACCACTGGCGCGGGCACCTTCTCGCCAACCCCCACAGCTGAAATCACTACCACGGATCTCGCCGGAGCCACACTCAGCAAGTACCGCATGCAACTCACCGGCGACCTTCTTCCCACCAGCGTGCCGGCTGTCGCGGTGGAGAATTTTCGACATGCCAGCACACTCGCTGAGGCCAAAGCAGGCATCCCCTACCTGCATCGCCTCTCACCCAAGGAACGGCAGAAAATGGAGGACGATCTCGAAATTGTCATCGACAATAACACCTCGGAAAAAATCGCCCTGTATGCCAAAGCGGTCACAGCCGAGCCGTGGCGTGAGGATGCAGACAATCGTATCGAATCCCACCGCAAGGCGGATCTGAACATAACCTTGGTCGACACCTACGGCAGACCGGTGGAAAATGCCACCATCCAATCAACGCTCGTTAATCACCGGTTTATTTTCGGTGGCATCCTCCGGGCGAAAGACCGCGTCGGTGAAACACCGGGCATCGATGCCGCCCAGTATCAGTCCAATGCCTTGAAAATGTTCAATGCCTTCGGACTGAACAATGCGTTAAAACCAAGGTTACAAACCAACCTCAAACCTTACCTCAACGACTTCTTCCAGTGGGCGGCAAATAACCAGGTTCCGGTCCGTGGACACGCCCTGATTTGGCCCGGTGGCACTCACATTTCCGATGCCGTCAGGGAAAAACTCGACGATTGCTACAATGCCGCCCCAGAAGATCTCGAAGCGGCCAAGGCAGCCCTCGATACAGCCGCAAAAGCGGAAATAGCCGACTGGGCCAGCCAGTGGGATGTTTACGAGTGGGACGTTCTGAACGAGCCGATCACCAACCACGACATCCAAGACATGTTAGGCGAAGACGTCATGTCCGAATGGTTCGAAACCGCAGCCACCCACAGAGTAAACCAGAACACACGCCTGCTGTTGAACGATTACCAAATAATCTCAGCACCATCCACGGTCGGCGGCTGGACCGACAATCTTTACCCAGATCGCTCGGCCGCATACAAAGCGAACGTGCAACTGATGCTCGACGACTCCGCACCTATACACGGTCTCGGCTTCCAGAGCCGTTTTGGATGGGAGCGCACGGATCCGTCTCTGCTCTATACCCGTCTTGAGGAATTTGCCGCCTACGGCCTGCCGATGGCGGCCACCGAGTTCGAGGTAAAACCCAAAGCCTATAATCCGAACCTCGACCACGAATTTGCACCCACCGAGGATCTGCGCGCCCAGATCACCGCCGAGGTCCTGCGCACGTACTTCAGTCATCCCTTGGTCTATGCTTTCAATGCATGGACCTTCTACAACGATGACCACGGACTGATTCACAACGACGGCACTTTCAAACTCAACGGCCTGGTCTGGTATTACCTCACCAAAGTGCAGTGGCACAGCGAGGACACCCTCACCACGGACAGCTCTGGCCTTACCTCTTATCGGGGCTTTCTCGGTGACTACTCATTTGTCATCCAGCACGGTGGGCATGAATACCCGATCACGGAGCCCTTGGAAGAAACCGACAGCATCACCTTTATCATTGCGGTCGATAGCGATGGCGACGGCTTGTTAGACGATGAAGACAGTGATGACGATAATGATGGTCACGCGGATGTGGATGACCTCCACCCCACTGACCCCAACCGCTGGAACGATATTCCGGTTTGGGATCCCACTGACACATTTTCCACCCCTGATGCCGACGAAGGTGTCGCTTACAGTAAGTGGGTCAAATGGCGTGTGCTCGACGAACGTCCGGACGACCTCATCTTCACCAAAGTTTCCGGACCAGCATGGCTCAGCGTCAGTGACAACGGCCAGCTGACTGGCACCCCCAGTGACCAAGACGCCGGCAGCAATACCTTTGTCATCAGCACCAGTGATGGAGTCCATCCACCGGTCAATGCCACTGTCACCATCGAGGTAATCGCCGCGCCGCCAGTGTGGTCGGATCTCTTGTTTGATAATTTTGAAAACGGTTTTGGCACATTCACCAGCAGCGGTGGCGACGGCAGCATCTACACCGGAGCCACATACGCTCACCAAGGCAACAATGCAGCCCTGATCCGAGATGACTCCCCTCATGCCAACATCGAACAGGCCGGCACCATCGACGCCACCCAGTATGATCAACTGGACATTTACTTCTGGTATTACGCCAAGGGAATGGAAGACGCCACGGATGACTTCATGTTACAGTACTGGAACGGCAGCACCTGGGTCACCGCCCAGACATGGGCCTACCTCGTCGATTTCCAAAACGATGAGTTTAATGAAGTCACCGTGACGCTCGATCCCGCTGCGCTTAATCTGACTTCCGATTTCAAAATTCGCTTTGTCTGTGACGCCACTAACAACACAGACAAAGTCTACCTCGACGAAGTAAAAATTTCCGGTCTGCAGTAACTAGTCGGTTCAGTCGATGCGGTCACGATCAATTATTTCTCGGACTAACTGCCAATTTGTGGTGCAATGCGGCTCATACCTTGATGGCTCAAGAAACATGGATCAATCCCGATCAAGCGCGATCCGCCCTGCAAGACGGAACGGGCGAAGGCATCCGCATTGCCATTCTTGATTCTGGCGTGGAAACAGGCCACCCGGCCCTTGCTAGTCTGACTTTGTCCGATGACCTCGTGATCCAATCGCGGGGAGGAAAAATCGAAGCCGTCGATGGATGCGGAGAAGATGTCTTCGGCCACGGTTCGGCGGTGGCAGGTATTATTCATCGACTCGCACCGCAGGCTGAAATTGGATCGTTCAGGGTATTAGGCCATTTCAAAGAGTCTCGTGCCGCCGTTATCCGCGAGGGAGTCAGAGCAGCTGCACTACGCGGCTACGACATTATCCAATGCAGTTTTGGAGCCCCTGCCAGAGCTCAGGATGCGGCTGTATACAAAGGCTGGCTGGACGCGCTCTATCTGCGCGCCATCCATGTGGTCGCAGCCGGTAGTAACACCGGTTTCCACACCGCCGAGTGGCCGGCCCATTTTCCAACCGTCATCGCAGTCGGTGCTGATCCGGATGATGGCGACGACCTACAAAGCAGGTCAGGCAGCTTGGTCGAATTTGCTATCAGGGGTCGTGAATCCTCCGCCGCTTGGATCGGCGGAGAGAACAAGGAAGTCTTCGGCAGCAGCTTCGCCGCCCCCCGTGTGACAGCGATGCTGGCACGCATTCTCTCCGTGTTTCCCGGCATCCATCCATTGCATGCGAAGTCCCTGTTGCGCCAAATCGCAAAGTCGCCGACAGAATAGTTTTCCCTGCACTGTCTTACTGACAAAAAAACCATGTTCAAATGTGCTTCCATGTGTTTTTATCCCTGCAACGCATCCATCTACGTCCCTACCCATGGAACTTGATCTTACCGACTCACCCATCGATCTCAAACTCACCAATCCGCGTGAGTTAGAAGAAATCCTCGAAGACCCCTTTGCCATCCGCTTGCTCCCTGACGTTGACCGCGAAGACGGTGAGGCGCGTTATTACACTTTGGGACGCACGGTGCAGGACCGGCACCTCTTTATCGCATTCTGGACCGACGGAAAAATCGCCCGCATCTACGCTGCCCGCGAGATGACCGATTCCGAACTTCGCTTCTATCAACGCAGCTACGGCGAAATCAAGTAACACTCTCACTTTTCATACAATGAAAACTATCAGCAACTGGGAAGACATTCCGGCTTTCGAAGAAGAATCTGACGAAGCTCAATTTTGGCTCGAACACGAACTCGACGCCAAACTTCTCGCCAGCTCCGTGCATCAGCCCGATTCCCGTGAATCCACCACCATCACACTGAGATTTGACCCACGCATGCTGTCGCGCATCAAGCGCTTGGCTCGTTCGCGGTTCCTCAACTACCAGTCGATGATGAAACAATGGCTCGCCGAGCGCATTGAGGAAGAGCAGAGAAACCTGCCCGAATAAGGTTTTTAAGGCACCAACAGTGGAAACACGATAATTTTCCAGTCGAGCCACTCATCCCGTCTTGACGGATGCCCCAGAGCCTCGTAAATCCCTCCTGCCTGTCCGTGCATCCTCACGGATTTTTCCGGCTCCCATTTTTAAAGCGCCCGTAGCTCAGTTGGATAGAGCAACTGACTTCTAATCAGTAGGTCACAGGTTCGAATCCTGTCGGGCGTGCTTTTTTCTATCCAGATGTGATCCTTTGCTTGTGATCACTTGCCGCCGTGTCAGGCACACCAGTGGGTAAGGATCATGTTTTACTCCATCTTGTGGAGTCTTTGAGGTGAAATACAGAGTTCATCTTATACACATTTAACTTCACGGGCTAAGGTGACACATCTCTTGTTCAGCTTGTGAATAAGTGATCCCGCTGAACGAACACCGACGTATTCACAGCTTATAAAGATGTTATAATGATTGAATTTTCAGGTTTTAACTAGCCAATTGTGGAGCTTAGTTGCTCTGTGAATAAAACTTATCAACAGGTTCTTAACAAGATATTCACATGGCGCGCTGTGACTTGTTTTTCTGCCAGTCCAAGACTTATCAACAAACTGACTTATTCACACCATTTCACCACTTACCCAGATTGACCTTTTCCGGGAATGTTCTACAACGAGGCTTGTCCATGGCCACTGATACTCAATCCACAAAATCTCCCATGAAAGGCGGCCCTGCCTTACAGAAAGCTCCTGCCGCTGCAGACCATAGCTCCGCCGAGCGGGCACTGCCTCACGCGATCGGGCCAGAGAAGAGTATCCTGTCATCGATGTTCCAGGATCCTCAAGAATATGTGGCTGCTGCGGTGGAAAACAAACTCACCGATCAGCATTTCTATCATCCTGCGCACGGTGCGTTATTTAAGATCCTGCTAGAATTCTTTGAGCAAAACATGCCTATCGAACTGGTGTCACTGACCCAGACACTGATGGATCGGAGCCTGCTGCCCTCGGTGGGTGGACCTGCCGCCATCACCGAGATTTATACCTACGCACCTACCCACGCGCATTTCATGCACCACCTTGACATTGTTAAGGACAAATATGTGCTGCGCTCGGTGATCAGCCAGTGCACCGAAGCCATCACCCGTGCTTATGATGAACAGGAAGAAGTGGAGGCCTTGTTAGACAACGTCGAGCAGCAGGTCTTGGCGATCCGTGAAGGAGCTGAAAAGAACACAGAAATCACTGTGGAAAAATCCGTAGAGGTCGTGCTCGATCAACTTCAGGATTTTCTGGCCGGAAAAAGCCAAGGCAATGGAATCACCACCGGCTACCCAGACATCGATAAAATGTCGAGCGGACTCAAGGCTGGTGAGATGTTCATCGTTGCGGCTCGTCCGTCGATGGGTAAGACCTCGTTCGCGATGAACTTGGTAGAGCACATGTGTCTCGATCAAGGTCTCCCCTCGATGGTTTTCTCTTTGGAGATGAGTGCCAACCAGCTGGTCGAACGTCTGCTTTACGCCCGCTCCCGCTTTGCCAAATCCAGCCTGATGAAAGGTTACAAGCCGGTGAAGGCGGATCTTTTGCGAATCAAAAAAGCCGCTGAGGAAATCAAGAACTGCAAGCTCTACATCGATGACACTCCATCGATCAGTATTAACGAACTTCGTGCCAAGGCTCGCAGGAAAAAGAAGGAGGGCGACATCAGGGTCATCGCGATCGATTACCTCCAGCTAATGCGATCAAACTCGAAACAAGCTCAGAACTCCCGCGAGCGTGAGGTGGCCGAAATTTCCGCCGGCCTCAAGGCTCTGGCCAAGGAGTTGGAAATTCCCATCATCGTGCTCGCCCAGCTTAACCGTGGTCCGGAAAGCCGGGTCGGTAGTAGCGGTGGTGGCGGTAAACCTCGGATGTCCGACCTCCGTGAATCAGGCTCCATCGAGCAGGACGCCGATATGGTAGGACTGCTCTACCGGTCCGCTTACTATGCCGATAACCAAGAGGATCGTGACGAGGAAGATGGCAAAGCTCAGCTGGTCATCGCCAAGAACCGTAATGGTCCTACCGGTGATGTGCCGCTGACCTTCATCAAGGAAATCATGCGTTTCGAGTCTCGTGCTTGGGGCGATGACGAGGAATAAAATCGGTAACCGTTCCTCTTCCACCCTCTAGCGAATGAGCGACCTGCGATATCCGCTGGGGCTCACTTTCATTTCACGTTTGAAGGCTCGACTGAAAACTACAGGATCCGGATAGCCCAGTTTATCCCCAACGGCAGCGATGGTGTATGAGGGATCGGCTAACAATTTGCAGGCCGATGAAATTTTCACCTGACTGATAAATTTGCCCGGGCTGCAGTCGAAGTGCTTTTTGAAATGCCGCTCCAGACTGCTTATTGAAAGTCCGCAAATGTTCGCCAGCTGATCTACACCGATCCCCTCGCTTAGATTTTCGTAGATGTAATCAACCGCCTTGCCCACGGACGCCATCGGTCCACTCACACTGATGTGCTGGTGCGCTAATGACGGGCGTGAGATTCCTGCGATTCCGATGACTGTCTGTTTTGTATTATAGAGTGGAATTTTACTGGTGATATACCAGCGCACAATTCCTGGTCGATAAGTGACTAACTCTGCCTTTTCCAGAATCGGATCCCCGGACTCACAGATATCGGCATCATCCTTCATGTAGCTTCTGGCAAGCTCCGTGCCGAAAAGCTCGGCATCATTTTTTCCCAGGATTTCTTCAGAATCACGCTGCAAGGTCTCGGCAAAAGCCCTGTTCACATAGATATAGACTCCGTTGATATCCTTAATGCAGGTGATGATCTCAGGTAGCATGTCCATCAGGATCGTGGATATCTGACCTGGTTTCATTTGTGCCAGAAAAGTGTCCAGCGAGTTTGATGATTGCATGGTGGGCATCTTGTGGCATGAATTGCTGTCGACCTTGAAAAACGAGTGTCGTCTCAACGTATGAAAATGATGGAAATAGTCAATTTTTTGACGAAAATGACCTATTCATAAACCCGAACGACCACGTATAGTCCCTCTACCACTCAACCGAATCCATTTATGAAATCCAGACTAACTCGACTTTTCCACCCCACACTCTGGGGAAAATTAACAGCGCTCATCCTGACGGTATTTGTCATCTCAGCCGCTACGGCAGACGCTAAGAAAAAGATCCTTTTCCTCGCAGGAAACCCCAGCCACGGCAACGGTGAACACGAGTTCCGCGCGGGCTGCATGCTACTCGCCAAGGCGCTCAACGAGAGTGGACTCGATGTCGAAGCCAAGGTGCACTTTTACGGTTGGCCAAAAGATGAATCCATCTTCGACGGTGTAGACGCCTGTATCGTTTACGCGGATGCCGGTGGTAAGTTTGGAAATAAATACGAGTTCCTCGATAAAAAAGTCAAAGAAGGCATGGGCATCATGTTCATGCACTACGGCGTGCACCCATCCAAAGCGGTGGGACAGAAATATTTCACCCCGTGGATCGGCGGCTACATGGAAACAGGCTGGTCGGTAAATCCGCACTGGATCGCAGACATGACTCCTAAGTCTGGTCACCCTGTGGGCAATGGTATCAAAGCCAAGGTCACCGCCTACGATGAATTTTACTGGAACATGCGCTTCCCTTCCAAGCAGGAATGCGACTGTTGCCACGCGCTGGCCACAGCCACACCGACTCCTGAAAAAATTGTCCGTTACATCAATCTCTGGAATGAGCACGGCGAAGCGACGATGGGTAAAGAACAGGCTCTGATGTGGTGCCGTGATCCGGAAACAGGTGCGCGCGGAGTTGGATTTGTTGGTGGGCACTATCACCGTAACTGGGCAATCGATGATTTCCGTCAGCTGGTTCTCAACGCCATCGTCTGGCTGGCTCGTGGTGATGTTCCTAAGGACGGCGTTCCTTCCAAACCCATCACACAGGAGCAACTCAATGAGAACCTCGACCGCCCTGTCCCAGGCAAGCCGGTTCTGCTCCCTACCGAAGCTCTGCTCAAGCAGAAGCCGATGCAAATGCCCTCACCTAAGAAAAAAGGGAAAAAGAAAGAGCCCAAGAAAAAGGCCGCTAAGAAAAATCAGGCGTCTCAAAAAACATCTAGCTCGGCATCAAGCATCCTTGCACAAAGCCCCCAGATCAAAGCCAGCGACAGCACACGCATCCAAACCATCAGTGCAGAGATCGAAGGTCTTGAACAAATTGAACTGATCGTCGACGACCTCGGCGACGTGAGCCATGACTGGGCGAACTGGATCAATCCCGTGTTCGTCAATGCCTCGGGCAAATCAATTCCGTTAGAAGCCAAACACGTCGTATCATCCAAGCAAGGATGGAAAAAACTCCAGTTTGGCAAAGATGTAGAAGGCGGTGAACTGATCGTCGGAGGCAAAACATACAAACAAGGTCTCGGCACTCATGCCAAGTCCTCCATTGTCGTCAAACCACCCCAAGGTGCGGTCAAGTTTACCGCACTTGTCGGTCTCGACGATGGCGGCGCCATTCGCGAAGAGAAACCAACTCCTGCAGCCGTTCAGTTCTTAGTGAAAAAACCACGTGATCCGAATGCACCATGGGAACCTAACGAAGCTGTGCGCAATGTGGATCTTGAGTATTTCAAAGTCCCCGAAGGCCTCGAAGTCACACGCTGGGCAACATCCCCGCTTCTCTACAATCCTACGAATATCGATATCGACTCCAAAGGCCGCATCTGGGCTGCCGAAGGTGTCAACTACCGCCGACACAAAGGTCGTCGCCCCGGTGGTGACCGCATCGTGGTCATTGAAGACAGCGATGGCGATGGCGTGGCCGACAAGTCCCATACCTTTGTTCAAGAGAAAGATCTCGTCGCACCACTCGGCGTGGCTGTTTTCGATAACGTTGTCGTAGTCGCCCAACCACCGCACATGCTGGTTTACACCGATGTGAACCGCGACCTCAAGTTCGATCCCAGTGTCGACAAGCGCGAAGTCCTGTTGACTGGATTCAATGCCAGAAACCACGATCACTCGCTGCACTCCATGACCGCCGGACCTGACGGAAAATGGTATTTCAACAATGGTAACTGCGGTGCCATCTTTACCGATAAATCTGGTAAGACCTTCC